>JBDNAW010000053.1:0-54018 GCA_039768255.1 Akkermansiaceae bacterium
CGATCACCTGTGACGATCACCTGTGACGATCACCTGGGCGAATGGTAAAGATGGGTGGCTTTCGGTGGTGGTGAAGATTCCGCAAGAAAACCGTTAGAGGCGCTTGCGAGGTTTTAAAACAAGCCTAGCTTCCGATGTCATCATGAAAACCGGCATTATAATCAAAGGAGGAATCCTTCTCGTTTCCATTTGGTTCCTAGTTTGGGGTGTGACGACGTGGACCGATGGGCGCAAGGCGACGGCTGAGCGGGTCTCAGAAATGATCGATGAATCAGCCTTTGATGATTGGTCTCAGGAGATGGGATCAGAAGTGGATGTCTCAAAACGCCGTGAGCGATTGGAGGATATTGCAAAAGTTCTCAACCGGCTCGACCTCCGCCAGCGTGATCGACTTCGCGAAAATCGGAGTGGAATAAAGCTTTTCACCCGGTTGAGCACAGAGGAAAAAATTTATTTCGTGGAGCTCACTCTAACACAGTCGATGAAGCGGATGATGGAGGCTTTTGATAAGATGCCTGAGAAAGAACGTGAGCGTCTTGTGGAGAAGTCGCTTCGAGATCTACAAGGACAAGGAGGTGAAGATTTGGTAAGGCTTCAGGAAGAAGATCCGGAAGTTATTGACCGCATCGTGAAGAAAGGTCTGGGTGCCTACTATCAAAACGCAAGTGCCGATACTAAAATGGATCTCGCTCCTCTCATGGATGCGTTTGGCGAAGTTTTGAGTGGATTTGCTCGTCCTGGCATGGACCTCTAGAAATGATGAACCGCCGCGGCTTCACCTTGACCGAGATTCTGATCGCGATTGCGATAATCGGAGTGCTTGCGAGTATTGCAATGCCGATTGTTTCCCGTGTGAAGCGTAAGACTCAGCAAGCGGTGTGCCTTAATGTATTACGGAATTTGGGAGTAGGACTTGAGGGGTATCTTGCCGATCATCATGACAAAATGCCGGACCTTTACATGGGGAAACGTGATAAAGGTTCTGATGAATCTGATAAAGCAGTTCTTGAGAACGAGCTCTTGCCATACGCGGGAAATAATGAATTTGCCTTTCAATGTCCGGCGGATCACGAGCTCTTTGAGGATACGGGCTCATCATATTTTTGGAATGAAAGTCTGAGTGGAGTGCCTCGTTTAAAGCTCGATTTCATGGGGGCCAAGGCCGAGCTTGGAGTAATCCCACTCATCTTTGATAAGGAAGCCTTCCATGGTGATACTAATGGCGTAAACTTCCTTTATGCGGATCAATCTGCTTCCAGTAAAATTCACTTCGATACCGGTTCTCGCGATTAAAAAACGATGATGTTAAAAGTTTCAAATCTCCAGAAATCCTTCGCTGGAAAACCTGCCCTTAAAGATGTTTCCTTTGAGGTTAAGAAAGGAGAAATCTACGGGCTCCTGGGTCATAATGGGGCGGGGAAATCGACGACGGTGGGCATCATTCTTGGAATGGTTGCTGCCGATGGCGGAGAAGTGGAAATTGATGGCGTATCAGTGATGAAAGATCACACTGCAGCTCTTCAAAAAGTAGGCGCGATTTTTGAAGCTCCAGCCTTTTACGATTACATGAGTGGCTGGGAAAATCTCAAGGTTCTCAGTGGTCTGAGCGGTGGTTTCGATGAAAAGGCCGCTGCAGATGTGGTCGAGCGTGTTGGCCTCACGAGGCGGATTAAATCAAAAGTCGGCGCGTATTCCCATGGGATGAGGCAACGTCTTGCGCTCGCCCAAGCGCTTTTACCGGAGCCCGAAATTCTTCTGCTCGATGAACCTACCGACGGGCTCGACCCTGAGGGGATTAAATGGTTTCGCGATTTTATTTTATCACTGCGTGAAGAACGGGGGATGACTGTTCTTTTTAATTCTCACCTGCTTGTGGAGGTGGAGCAGATGTGTGATCGTGTTTCGATTATCCAAGGTGGGGAGCACGTCTATCAAGGCGAAGTGAAAGACCTACGGGATGATCGACTCGGTCTTAACATCGAAGCCACTCCAGAAGCGGTGAAAGATCAAGTCATCGAGAAATTCGGAGGCGAAGTGGCACCCGGTGGTCGGATTGTCTTTCCAGACGGAGTCAAGACTTCGGGAATCGTTGCCGAACTCGTTTCTCAAGGTGCGGAAGTGCATGAAGTTTCCCCCGTACGCCGCTCACTTGAGGACGTTTATTTGGAGCATAGTAGTCTTTCCGCAAGTTGATCAATTTTTCCACTTGATCAAAAGGCGCGTGCGGGTCTAGGTTGCGCCGCGCCAGAGATGGTGGCCGTAGCTCAGTTGGTAGAGCCCCGGATTGTGATTCCGGTTGTCGCGGGTTCAAGTCCCGTCGGTCGCCCCATTTTTACGAGGGCTGTAGTCTATTTTGACTGCAGCCCTTTTTATTTCAGAGATGCCATCACTTTAGCACGGCTCAGGAAGATCAAGGTCAAAATGGGGTAAACGGACACCATTAGGATTCCGAAAACGATGCCGACAGTCCCCATCGTTTCCATCATGTTATCCATTGAGGGATTACCAGTGCCGATGAGCTCGTTTTGGGTGGTCATCATTCTTTTGGTCGCATCCATGGATAAGAAGGAAAACACGATCGCAAGTGGGATTCGCGCCAGGGCCCAGATTTTACTGAGCTTCGCTCCTTTGAGTTGGTATTTGATCAGATTGAGCCCAGCGATGAGGAGCAGGATGGCGAGGGCAATCTGAACGACGCCATTCATCATGGCGTATCGAGCTGTTTCTGCGACAGCGGATTCGTAAGCTTCGGTTGATTTACCAGACTTTTTGGCAATCTCAAGAATCGGGCCGGTGGTGAATTTAGCAAGTGCTGGATTCGCTAATCCCATGAGCCCGCCAATCATTCCGAGGCCAGCATAAACAAGATGAATGATGCCAAAGACTTTTGGGACCGAAGAAGGCTGCTCCATCACTGGAGATGCTAAGGGGGTAGAATCTGTTTTAGTGGATTGGTAAGGATTTTCGCTCATTGAGAGAATTGTGAGCTGTTAGTGCGGGGGAGTGGAAGGAAGAAACTCAGGCCTACGCTTGAAATCGTGGCGCGGGAACGCTTACATCCGCGCGCATGAGTCACGATGACGCCCTGGCCCAACTCGTCGGTGGCACCGCTAAGGTGCTTTCCGAGAAAGAACTCGCCGATAAGCTCAAGGAAGGCCGCCCGCTTCGTATCAAGCTGGGTGTCGATCCCACCGCGCCTGATATTCACTTGGGGCACACCGTTCCTTTGGAAAAACTGCGCCAATTTCAGCAGCTTGGCCATCAAGCAGTGCTCATCATTGGTGATTTCACGGCGACTGTGGGAGACCCGACGGGGCGCTCGACTGCGCGTCCTCCACTCACTCGTGAAGAGGTTCTTGCGAATGCCGAGACTTACACGGAGCAGGCTTTTAAAATCCTCGATCGTGAGAAGACCGAGGTGGTCTTCAATGGTGAATGGTTCCGCACCATGACTTACGAGGAAGTCCTCAAGCTCAATGCTCGGGTCACGATGCAGCAGATGCTTCAGCGGGAAGATTTCAAAGAGCGAGTCGCGAAAGGCCAAGAGGTGCGCCTGCATGAAATCCAGTATCCAATTATGCAGGGTTGGGATTCGGTTGAAGTGAAATCTGACGTCGAAATCGGCGGAACAGATCAGCTCTTTAATATTCTCGTGGGTCGTGACCTTCAGAAAGAAGAGGGAATGCCGCAGCAGGTAGTCATGCTCATGCCGCTCCTTGAGGGACTCGATGGCGTGAAGAAAATGTCGAAGAGCTCACACAACTACGTTGGTGTTTCTGAAGCGCCGAGTGAGATGTATGGGAAGCTGATGAGCGTGAGTGATGAACTCATGGATCGTTACTACTTGCTCCTCCTTGGTGAAGCTCGTGACGTATCTCTGCACCCGATGGAGGCGAAGAAACAATTGGCTCAGAAAATCGTGAGTCGTTATCACGATGACGCAGCAGGGCAGGCGGCGCGTGATGATTGGGATACCCGCTTTTCAAAGCGTGATCTCAATGCCGCTGATCTTCCGGAACTCGCAGCCGCTGATCTCAATGGAAAACCTCTCGTGGAAGTGGCTCTCTTTGTCTTCAAAGAAGCCTTCGGAATGGAGAAGTCGAAAGGGGAATTGCGGAAGCAGTTTATCACCACTGGTGCCGTTCAGCTCAATGGGCAAAAGCTCACCGATCCACAAGCGGAGTTCGCTGGTGAACCCGGTCAGATTTTACGTCTCAGTAAGAAGCAGAGCGTGAGGTTGAGTTAGATTTACGATAGACTCTAGCACGAGTGAGTGAAGGGAGGCATTCTTTGATGATGAGTGATCTCACTTTGTCTCAGGAATCAGCTGGTAGAGGAGGGTGTTACCTTTGTGGAGATAATCTTTGGCAAGCTTGTTGAGCTCTTCGACAGTGATACTGGCGTAGTCGGCGTCGCGGGCTTTGGCCCAGTCGATTTTATGAGGGTTTTCTTGGCTGCCGTTGAGGACGGAGCTGAGCCAGTAGCTGTTCTCGCGGAGTGACTCTTCGAGGCCGGATTGGATAGGCTTGAGCGCGCGTTCGAGCTCGTCTTGAGTCACTCCTTCTTGAGCCATCTCATCGGCGAGCTTGATCATGAGTTCGCCGTATTTCTGGGTTTCTTCAGGCTTCACTTTTGCGGTGGCTTGAAGGTAGCCGATATCGAGAACGGGGTTCGGTGCGGATCCAGCACGGGGGCTGTAGGAGCCTCCGAGTTTTTCGCGGATTTCTTCACGCATGCGATCGCTCAGGATGTCGCTAAGAAGGTTGAAGCGACGAGCGGATTTGATGTCGTCACCAATCGCGGGGATTTTCCAAACGACGGCAGCGGCGCCGCTCGGGTCTTGTGAGTCGAAGGTCAGTTTTTCGACACCGGGACGAGCGGGGGCGTAGATTTTTTTTCGCTCGGTGAAGTCAGGCTTCTCAGTCTTACGATCGGGGAGGGCGCCGAAGGTTTTGAGGAGAAGTGGGCGGATGGTTTCGGGGTTGAAGTCTCCGACGATGGTGAGTTCAAGCGGGCCGTCTTTGAACTCAGGGAGGAGCCAGCTTTTGATCATCTCCGAGTTGTAGGTTGCGGCATTTTCCTGTTCGGGGAAGCTGAAGCGAGCGTCGCCACCATGGAGTTGGCGTTGCATTTCAAGCTGTGCGCCTTGCATGGTGTGCTTGAGCTGGTTGTAGATCATGGGGAGCATCATTTTTATTTGACGCTCAGCTTCGGGGCGGAAGCCGGGATCAGTGAGGTGTGCGAGCATGAGCTGGAGTTGGAGCTCGAAATCCTCGGGAGTAGTGCGCCCGCTGAGGGTGAAGGCATCGTCGCTGATGCCGAATCCAACTCCGACGTTCTTGCCGGCTAAGATGCGTTCGAGATCATCGGCAGAGTGCTTCCCGAGTCCGCCGCCGGAGAAGATCATCTGGGCGAATTGGTTCAGCCCCGGCTGGTCTTTCGGCATGGTGAAGTTGCCGTTGCCGATGCGGGCGGTCATCGAGATGCTGTTTTTTTTAAAATCCGTTTTTTTGAAGTTCACCTTTACGCCGTTCGAGAGGATGAGTTGGGTGGCATCGATTTCAGCAATCTTTTTTTCGGAAGTAATGGCGCCAGGCTTGCCCCACTCGGTGTAGGCGAAGCGATCGAGTTTCTTCTGCTCGGGAGGTTCAACTTCGGTTTTTTGGCTTTCGAGGAAGAGTTGCTTTAGAGTCTCGGCAGCTTGGTCTTCAGCTTTGGCGGTGGTGAGGACGAGAGAGCGGTCTTCTTTGTCCCAGAATTTTTTAAAGGCGGCATGGACGTTTTCAGGAGTGAGTGTGGCGATGGCCAGGTTCGTGATTTCAAGATTCGTCTCCGGAGTGGTGAAGACGTTCTTGTTATTGATGGCATTGATGAAAGCCATGGCGAGGCCGGCGGACTCACGAGTGGGCGCACGTTTGACGGCTTGCTCGGCAGAATTGATGAGGCGGGCGGCCATTTCATCAATCTCGGCTTGGGTGAAACCGTGGAGCAGGGCGCGGCGGAATTCTTGCTCAAGAACGGGAATCGCTTCTTTCCACTGACCTTCTCCGGGAGAGACTGCGAGGGAGCCGGAATCGATCATGTTGAAGTAGATATTCCGACCACCACGACCTCCGAGGATGGGGGAGCCTTCTTTTTTGGCGAGGATTTCAAAGCGACGGTTGAGAATGGAATGCGCGACGCTGAGTGGGTAGCGCGCGATGCGTTCGGCTTTGGTGTCTTTTTTAGGAGTGTAGTCCTGAAGCGCGTAGAGGGTGATATCGTCAGAGGTGATCTCTTTATCGACGAAGACTTCACTCCGAAGTCCAAAGCCGGTGGGGGCTTTATCCTTGAGTGGATTTGTGCCGGGGTTTTTCGGGTTTTCGAGAGAGATGAAGGTCTCACGAACACGCTCTTCCATCTCCTTAGGATCAAAGTCACCGACCACGACGAAGGTCATCCGCTTGGGCGTGTAGAACTGGTGGTAGAAATCGGTGAAGCGTTCGCGGGTCGCGGTATGAATCACTTCTTCGGTGCCAATTGGGACACGTTGCATCAGGCGGGAGCCGGGAAGGAGGTATTCGAATTGTTTGAGCATCATGCGGTAGCCCACGGAGTCGCGAGAGGTCTTTTCGGAAATGATGACGCCGCGTTCTTTCTCGATTTCCTCGATGTTGAGTAGCGCGCCATCGGCGAAATCACGCATGACGGTGAAGGTGAGATCAACGGTGTCTTGATCCATGTTTGGGAGGTCGAGCATGTAGACCGTTTCATCGAAAGAGGTGTATGCGTTAGCATGCGCTCCGAAGGCGATTCCAAGGCGCTGCATCTTCGGGATGAGTTCAGCTGCGGTGAAGTTCTTCGAGCCATTGAAAACCATGTGCTCAAGGAAGTGGGCGATTCCGCGTTGGTTATCTTCTTCCATCAGCGAGCCTGCTGCGATGTGCAGGCGAGTTGAGAAACGTCCTGGTGGCTCAGCGTTTGGGTAGATCATGTAATTCATCCCGTTATCGAGCGAGCCGAAGACTGCTTTTTCGTCAGCCTTAAGATCAGAGCCTTCGCCAGCCACGGGGTTCGCATGGAGCGGGAGGAGACAGGCGGTGAGGAGGGTCAGGTATTTCATGAAGTTGTGAAAAAGCTAGGTGATGTAAGGTCATAGGGGAAGCGGGGAAATGGTGAGAATTTGTTGATGGAAAGGGCTGTTTTTTTGGGTAAGTTGTCGGGTATGGAACGACGTGATTTTTTACGAAAAGGCGGAGCGGCGCTGGTGGGCGGTGCAGGGATGGCGGGATTAGCTCAAGCAGATCATCACGGTAAAAAGAAAATGGTGAAGTGGCCGGTGGTGGCTTTCGAAAAAGTCATTCAGACGATGCCATACGATCGCATGGGTGAAGAGCTCGCTGAGATGGGGTTTAATGGAATCGAGGCGACGATTCGTAAAGGAGGCCATATCGAACAGAAAAACGCTGAGAAGGAGGTTCCTGAAATGGTTTCAGCTCTTGCGAAGAATGATCAGAAGGTGCATCTGGCAGCGACCCATATCGATAAGATCACTCCTGAAAACGAACGTTTTCTCAAGGTGCTGAAGGCTCATGGAATTACGAAGTATCGCATGGATTACTATCGTTACGACTTGGAGGGAGACATGCTTCAGCAAGTCGAGGAGCACGCAAAGAAAGCGCGCGACATCGCGGCTTGGAATCGTGAGAACGGAATGCAAGCCATTTACCAGCTTCACTCGGGCGCGAAGTTACTCGGTGGCTTGAGTTGGGATTTGGCGCTTCTCTTAAAAGGGATCGATCCAAAGGAGATCGGTGTCGGTTTTGACCTTCGTCATGTGAAGACAGACTCTGGCCTTTCGTTCCGAGCGGCTGCGCAGGTGATTCGGAAGCACACGCAGGCCATTTATGTCAAAGATGCTCGCTGGGGTGGGGAGCGGACGAACAAGCTGAAAAGTGTTCCTCTTGATACCGGGTTTGTAGATCAGCAGACCTTTGAAAATGCTCGAAAGGGGCAGGAACCGATGCCGATCTCTCTCCATATGGAATGGGGAAAATCTTCAATTTACCCGGCGGGTGATGTGCAAGAGGCTTTAGATTTTATTGCGCGCGATATGAAAAAGCTGAAGTCTTGGCTGTAAGAAGTCAGAAACGAAAAAGGCCTGTGTTCCATGTGGGGACCGCAGGTCTCGCTTGGTAATCTGAATCCTCTAGGTGGTGGGCTTTTTTCATAATGATGATCGAGAAGGTCTGTGCCACGACGGCCATTTCAGCGAGCAGTCCGGTTGATCCCGCGTAGCCGATGAAGAGGGCATGGCTCGCAAGCGCTCCAACATCGTCAAATGCTTGGTGATTATTGCTTGCATGAGCAGCGGCTTTTAAGCATTTGCCCAGCCCCTATGCGTAACTCGGCAATCACTTTTCCTCAAGCTGGCTATAAAGCTCTAATCTTTGATTTAGACGGAACCCTCGTCGATTCCATGCCGGCGCATTTTCGGAGTTGGTGTCTTGCGCTTTCTGATCATGGGTCTCCTAATGTTTTTCCCGAAGATGTCTTTTACGCAATGGGTGGGCGTCCCACTCGTGATATTGTTGAGATTCTAAATGGTGAACAGGGACTGAAGCTTGATCCTGATGCGGTGGCACTTGCAAAACGTCGTCACTTTCTTGCTGGCCTTGATCAGTTGGAGTTTGTTGATGATGTGATTGAGTTCGCTCGTGCCAATGCCGGGAAAGTTCCCATGGCGATCGCAAGTGGGGGAACGCGTTTAGTCGTTGAGAAGACCCTCCAAGTTCTGGGCGTTTCTGATCTTTTCGACGAGGTCGTCACTGCTGATGATGTCACCAATGGGAAACCTGCGCCCGATATCTTTCTTGAAACGTCTGAGCGTCTCGGAATCGCTCCATCAGACTGTGTCGTTTTCGAGGATGCGCGCCCCGGAATCCAAGCCGCGCGTGAAGCAGGGATGGAGGTTGTGATTGTTCCGACTCATCTCCATTTGGATTAAATGGGGTGTTTAGGAAGGTCTTAATGGCCTCTTAAACTCAAAAATTACTTGCACCTTCTTGAAAATGAGGGGGTTTGTTTGGATCATCGATATTTTGATTGGGTTGATAGTTTTGGCTCATAAAGCACCGAAGGGTGAAATTGATGCCGTTTCACGTGAAATTGCACATATTCGAGTCTGAGTTAAATTGCTTTCTATGAGTGTGTTGAAGAGCTTGTGATTTTTTTCACAAATAGGGCTTGTGATAAATTTCACAAGCTCCTAAAACTCTCCTGCGCATGGCCAATGTCTTTCCTCGTTGGACTAATCTCCTCCCACTGAAAATTGCAGTGTGTCTTGGAGCCGTCGGTGCCGGTTTGGTAGCGGGCTTCACTTATTACGGCACACCCAAGGCTCAGCGGGTCGGATATCAGCCCACTCAGCCCATCCATTATGATCACAATTTGCACGTGAATCAATTGGGGATGGATTGTCGTTATTGTCACAGTTTCACGGAGCACTCCGGACACGCGAATGTCCCGACGGCGAACACCTGTTGGAATTGTCATGAAAATGTCAAAAAAGGTTCCCCTAAACTTGCGGGGCTCCGTGCCGCCATGGCGGTGGATAATAACCACCTCCCAATCATGAAGGATGGCCAGCAAATTGAAGGAAAACCCATCGAATGGGTTCGTGTTCACAAAGCTCCTGACTACGTTTATTTTAACCACTCAGCTCATCTCAATCGCGGAATTTCCTGTCAGAGCTGTCATGGTGATGTCCACAAGATGGAAAAAGTGCATCACGCCGAGTCTCACTCGATGGGTTGGTGTCTTGATTGTCACCGCGCACCTGAAAAGCACGTTCGTCCGTTGGAGGAAGTCTTTAATCTCGATTACGATGCTAAAGTCTATCTTGAGGAGAACGTCGTGAACGATGAGAACGGTGAGCGCATCACCGATCCTGAGAAGTTTGGCAAATTCCTTGTCGCCCACTGGGGCATTTCACCCAAAGAGTCCTGCGCGACTTGTCACCGTTAATTTCGATCCCGTCTTTTAAATGAGCAAGCGTGTCTTGAACCACCCGCAACCCCCAAAGAGTGGGGATGCAGTGACTTCTTATCGGAGTCTTGGAGAGAAGGAGGGTTTTAAATCCTTCCGTCATGAACTCGATCGTGAGTTCCCCAATGGCGATACTCTCACCGAAGAGGAGCAGGGAGTTTCCCGTCGTAATTTTACAAAGTTGATGGGCGCTTCTACCGCTCTTGCTGGTCTCGGTTTGGCATCTTGCCGTCGCCCGGAGAGCTACATCGTCCCTTACAAGAAGGCTCCTGAGTGGATTATCCCGGGCAAGCCTCTCTTTTATGCAACTACGATGCCTCGTGTCGGTGGTGCCGTGCCACTTTTAGTAACGACTTTTGAGGCGCGCCCGACCAAGCTCGAGCCGCTTACCGAGCATCCTGATTCCGGCGGAACTGACGCTCTTGTTCAGGCTTCCGTTCTCGATCTCTACTCACCTTCACGCTCCCAGAAGATTCTCAAGGGAGGTGTGGTAAGCGATCAATCAGCTCTCGCAGATGGTCTCAAAGGGCTTGAGCTTTCGAAGACCGCTCTTGTGTTCGGTTCTGACGACTCACCAACCCGCAATCGCCTCGCTAGAGAGTTAGCAGAGAAGGGTGCAACGCTCGTGTCTTACGAAGCGCTCGATGGTGAAGGTCAAGCTGCGGGGCAGTCGACCGTCGTTGATTTTTCAAAGGCTGATCGCGTCCTTTCTCTCGATGCTGATTTCCTCGGTACCGATCCTATTGGTAACAGCCGGGAGTTCTCCAAGCGCCGCATGGGTGGCGATGCAGACTACAAGGCTGAGATCGATGACAAGAAGATGAACCGTCTCTACCAAGTGGAGACCCAGTTCAGCATTACTGGAGGCATGGCTGATCACCGTCTGCGTGTCGCCCCAAGTCGTGTCGCTCTTGTTGCTGCTGATATTGCCAATGCACTTGGTGTTAAGATTTCTGGTGGTGCAACTGACAAAGATAAAGCAGATTTCTTCCCAGGTGGAGACGCTGGTCTTTATGACAAGTGGATCGCCGAGTGTGCTGCTGATCTTAAAGCCGAAGGTTCCAAGTCTCTCGTAGTAGCCGGAACTCGTCAGCCCAAAGCCGTTCAGCAAATTGCCGCAGCCATCAATGCGAAGCTCGCTTCCGCTGGTGCAAAGCAAGTCTCCACCGAGCTTGCGCAATACGGTTCTCTCACTGATCTCGCCGCTAGGGTTGAGAGCGGTGCCGTTGAAAACCTCGTTTTCCTCACTCCTTCTGATCCTGCGTTCGATTTTGATGGCTTCAGTGCTCTTGCGGACAAGGCTAAAGCAATCGTTCACTTCGGTCTCCGTACCAATGCGACAGCATGGGCCTCTGATTGGCACATTCCAGCACGTCACTACCTCGAAAGTTGGGGTGACGCTCGCACAACTTCCGGTGTTTATTCCCTCGTTCAGCCTCTGATCTACCTTCCTTACGAAGCGATCTCAGAAAATGAACTCCTCATCGTTCTCAATGGCGGTGAATTCCCAACTGATAACTATTCACCGGCTCTTGATGCGGTGAAAAAGACCTTCGCGACCGTTTCTGGTAAGTCGGATGATAAGTCTTGGTCTGAAGCTCTTCAAAATGGTTTTGTCGAAGGAACTTCCTACGCTGTTTCAAGTGCTTCAGCCGAAGCGATCAGCGTTGAGGTTGGAACGGCTCCGACTTCCGAGAACCTCGAAGTTGTTTTTGCCACGGACGCCTCCGTTCTCGATGGTCGCTACATCGATAACGCTTGGCTTCAGGAGTCTCCTGACCCTGTCACCAAGCTCACCTGGGATAATGCCGCTCAAATTTCTCCGCTCACAGCTCAAGCACTCGGAGTTTACGACCGCCTCATCGAGGTGGAACCAAAAGAATCTTTCCTCGGTCTTACCGAGCCCTTCAAACGCGCCAATGCTGCTCACACTGGTGAGGACAATGGCAAAGGGGAAGGGGAGCACGCCAAAGCACCGTTCATCACCATCACGGTCAATGGTAAGACTCTCACTATTCCAGTTCTCATTGCTTTCGGGCATGCTGACAATGCGCTGACTCTTCCTGTTGGATACGGTCAGGCTGCGGATGACGGCCGCGTAAGCGCGGTTGCTCTCGATGATTCTAAGCCGGTTGTTGGCCACGTTGGCCTCAACACTGGATTCAACGTTTACTCAATTCGTAGCTCCGAGACTCCTTACTTTGCCACCGGTGCTCAACTTGAGCTCACTGGTGATTACTACAAGATCGCGCTGACCCAAGAGCATCACTCGATGTATGGTCGCGCGATTGCTCGTGAGATTTCGACCGCTGAAACCAGCGGTAAGTCATACGATACTCAGATTGAGAAGGTTAAAAAGCAGGGCATGGATTCCCACGCTCCGCCAAACATCTCTCTTTACGACTCTGTCGGTGGAATCGGCACCGAAGGTGAGCTTGCGAAAGATAAGACCCTTCTTGCTGATGAGATTCACCAATGGGGAATGGCCATTGATCTCAACACCTGCACTGGCTGTAACGCTTGTCTCATTGCTTGCCAGGCTGAAAACAACATCCCTGTTGTTGGAAAAGACCAAGTCGCAATGGGTCGTGAAATGCATTGGATTCGCATGGATCGCTACTTTGCCTCACAGGAGATTCAAATGGACGGTCACGGCCATAAGATCAAAGACAAGGATTCTGGCAAGTATCAAGCAACTGCCGCTTGGGTTCAGCAAAACCCGGAAATGGTTCCTCAGCCCGTCGCCTGTGTTCAGTGCGAAATGGCACCTTGTGAAACCGTTTGTCCGGTCAATGCCACCGTTCACACCGAAGAAGGTCTCAACTCGATGGCCTACAATAGATGCATTGGAACGCGCTACTGCGCAAACAACTGCCCATACAAGGCTCGCCGCTTCAATTTCTTCGACTATAACAAGCGGAACCCGCTCATCAAAGGCAACCTCTACAAAGGGCCTCTCGGTGAAAAGCAGGTTGGTGAAGCCCCAAGTCTTCAGCGTAACCCGAACGTCACCGTTCGTATGCGTGGGGTCATGGAGAAGTGCACCTATTGTGTTCAGCGTCTCGAATCGGCTAAAATCAAGCAGAAGCAGGCTCAGAAGCAGAAGACTCTCGCTTCTGGACTTCCTTCCACCCAGGTTGCCGTCGATCGCGAGAAGGACCTCCGCGTCAGCACCGATTCGGTCCGCGTCGCCTGTCAGGATGCCTGCCCAACGGAAGCCATTTCCTTCGGTAACCTCCTCGATGACAATGCCAAGGTCGTCCGTGCAAAAGGAAATCAACTCGATTCGGTGATCCGAATTCAGGGTGACAAGCACAACAAGATTGAAGGTTCTGGTCGTAACTACGACCTTCTCAACTACGTCGGCACCCGTCCACGCACCAGCTACCTTGCTCGTGTCAAAAACCCGAACACCAAGATGCCCGATGCCGCATTCCTTGGTCAGGCCACCATCAACATTCACTAATTCTTTCCGACTGAACCTATGTCTGACTCGGCCACACCGACTCAAACCGATGCTAACGCGGTGAAAATCCCCGTGTTAGAGCGCGAAAAGCTCATCCTGCAAGGCCGTTCCTACGGCTGGATCACGGAGCGTATTTGCGGCGTCATCGAGAAACCGCAGCCTTTCCTTTGGTGGATTCTTTTCATCCCAAGTGCCTTGATTGCTCTCGTTGGAGTCGTTGGTGGCCTGACTTACCTTGTTTCCACAGGGGTCGGGGTTTGGGGAAACACCAACCGCGTGATGTGGGGGTGGCCTATCGTGAACTTCGTTTTCTGGATTGGTATCGGGCACGCTGGAACGTTGATTTCCGCGATTCTCTTCCTCACACGTCAGAACTGGCGAACTTCCATTAACCGAGCCGCTGAGGCGATGACCATTTTCGCGGTGATGTGCGCAGGCATTTTCCCTGCCTTCCACGTCGGTCGAGTTTGGATGGCTTGGTTCCTTGCTCCCGTTCCGAATGCGAACGCGATCTGGCAGAACTTCAAGTCGCCACTTCTTTGGGACGTCTTCGCGGTTTCCACTTATTTCACCGTCTCCCTCATCTTCTGGTATCTTGGAATGGTGCCTGACCTCGCAACCATCCGTGATCGTTGTAAGAATGGATTTAAAAAGATGGCTTATGGTCTTTTCGCCCTCGGTTGGCGAGGTGGTAACCGTCAGTGGAGCCATTACGAGATGGCTTATCTCCTACTCGCGGCCCTTTCCACTCCGCTCGTGCTCTCGGTGCACTCAGTCGTTTCGTTTGACTTCGCGACCTCGGTGGTTCCGGGATGGCACACGACGATTTTCCCGCCATACTTCGTGGCTGGTGCGATCTTCGGAGGCTTCGCAATGGTGCTAACAATCATGATTCCCGCCCGTTTTATCTACGGCTTGCAAGACATGATCACGATGAAGCACATCGATAACATGGCGAAGATCATCCTCCTGACCGGAACGATTGTGGGCTACGCCTACTTGATGGAGCTCTTCATCGCCTTCTACTCCGGTGCGAAATTTGAGGGAGCGGCCTTCCTCTACCGTGGTTCTGGAATTTATTGGTGGGCATATGCCGCCATGATGTCGCTCAACGTTCTTTCTCCTCAGATTTTCTGGTTCAAGAGCATGCGTGAAAACCTCTGGGTCGTGATGGCGGTCGCGATGTGTGTGAACATTGGAATGTGGTTTGAGCGATTCGTAATCATTGTTACCACACTTGCTCGGATGTGGCTTCCAGGTGACTGGAAGAGCTACAGCCCGAGTGCGGTTGACGTTCTGACCTTTGTGGGAACGATCGGCATGTTCCTCGCCCTCTTCCTTCTTTTCCTTCGCTTCCTTCCTTGCATTAACATTGCCGAGGTCAAGTGGACCCTCCTTGAGAGTGATCCGCATGATGAGGACAAAGAAGAGCATCCCGATGATGGAGTCGTTAAGATTCCCGCTTATCAATACGAACTTCAAGAAGGTTCTGAAGAGGTTTCCTCAGAAGAAAATTCTAACAACTCCCAGACCGAAGACGCATGAGCACTCGAGTTTCCAGAGTTTACGGCTACCTTGCCGAATTCAAAAATGCTTCCCAGCTTTATAAAGCTGCGGAAAAGGTCCGCGACGCCGGATTTAAGAACTGGGATTGTTTCTCCCCATACCCCATTCACGGATTGGATGGAGCGATGGGAATGAAGCGTTCCATCCTTCCTTACTTTGTCTTCTTCGGTGGACTCACTGGTTTCTGCACCGCCTTTATCCTCGCATACTCCACTCAGGTGTATCTTTACCCAACAGTGGTGCAGGGGAAGCCGGCAAATATTTTTACGACTGCGGCGTTCTTCCCGGTGATGTTTGAGCTGACCATTCTCTTTTCCGGATTCACGACGCTCTTTGGCCTTCTTGGGCTGATGGGGCTACCACGTTGGAACCATCCTCTTTTCGCCAGTGAGCAATTCAAGGGCGCAACTGATGACAAATTCTTCATCGCGATCGAAGCGCGCGACGCCAAGTTCTCCGCTGAGGAGACCAAGGCGCTGCTTGCAGAAATTGGTGGTGCTAACATCGAACTCGTGGAGGACGACTCCGAGTAAGACATGAAATACTTCTTCCTAGGCTATCTCGCTGTTATTCTGCTTGTTGTCGGTATCTTCGGATTCCGAGGTGATAAGTTCTCGCAAACTCCCATCCGTATTTTCCCGGATATGGATGAGCAGGATAAGATCAAAGCTCAGAAACCATCCATGTTCTTTGAAGATGGACTTGGTTCACGCAAGCCCATCGCAGGCACTGTTCCTCACTCAGGGGACAATGGTGTATTCACCGTTGACTTCTCAGCTGGCCGTCACGGTTACTATTCCACAGGTGCTCTTGAAGGGACCTTTGGGAATGGGATGCCAAAAGAGCTTGGCCTTGAAGATGAAGCTGACGTCACTGCGCTTCTTGGACGAGGTGAAGACATGTATGGTGTTCACTGTGCCATTTGCCACGGCGATTCTGGCGATGGTAAAGGCGTGGTCGCTAAATATCTCGGAGACGCAAACGTCGTCGTAGCGAGTATTCACAACTTTCCGCAGTCTAGTCATCCTGATGGCTACATTTTCGAAGTCATCTCAAACGGCAAAGGCAATATGGGTGGCTACAAGCACAACCTTCCTGTTCGCGACCGCTGGGCGATCGTGGCATATCTCCGCACCCTTCAGGCTGCCAAATAATTTTCAAAGGATCACGACATGGCACATTTCGTTACATCGAAAGACATTCCAAGCGGGGGAGAACACCTCGACAATGGAAAGATTGCAAAACTCAAGATGATTACCGGCGGCATCGGAGCGATCGGACTCATCGGTAGCATCCTTTTCTTCCTCTTTGGTGGTGGAGTTGAGGACCCTGCGACGGCGGAACATGAATCCAACTACATGCACGGTTCCTTCGTGTTCTCATGGCTCTTTGCGCTTTTCTTCTTCCTGACGATCACCTTTGGAGGGTGTTTCTTCACTCTTCTTCATAACCTCTCAAACTCAGGGTGGGGGACTTCTGTCCGCCGTCTGATGGAGAATTTGGGTTTTGTTTTCCCATTCCTGTTCCTCTTCTCAATCCCACTTCTGTTCCCATCAGTTCAGCAGTATCTTTGGGAGTGGATGACGTCTTACGGCACTGCTGTTGATAAGCACCCTGGCATTCCAGCTAAAGATGCTCTCATGCTGAGTCCTAACATGCATGACCACCTGCTTGCTGCGAAGACCTTCTACCTGAATCCAGGTTTCTGGCTCGGTCGTTTCTTCTTCTACTTCATTGGTCTTGGTTTCGTGATTTGGCTTCTTCGTAAGCTTTCCATTGCGCAAGACACTGATCCTAAACCGGGTGTTAGCAATCTCTTCAAAGCACGTTCATACTCTTCTTGGGGAATGATTATCTTCGGAGTTTCCATGACTTTCCTCGCTCTTGATTGGGTGATGGCTCTCGATTTCTCGTGGTTCTCCACGATGTTCGGAGTGACGATCCTCGCTGGTTCTGCGTTGAGCGGAATGGCTGTGCTCATCCTCGCTTCCGTGATTCTTCAGAAGATGGGTTATCTTAAGAATGTGGTCACCCCTGAGCACCACCACGTGATGGGTAAGCTCATGTTCGCCTTCACGGTCTTCTGGGCTTACGTTTCTTTCTCTCAGTTCTTCCTCATCTGGTATGCCAATATCACGGAGGAGACTCGTTATTTCATCCTTCGGAATACGGAGAATTGGTATTGGGTGAGCTTGTTCCTCGTCTTCTTCCACTTCGGTGCTCCGTTCCTCATGCTTCTCCGTTCTGATGTGAAGAAGAATCCGAAGTTCCTGATTTTCATTACGATCTATGTTCTCGTGATTCACATGGTGGATATCTACCACATGATCATTCCTGAACGTGGACCTTCGGTTGGTCTTGTCGTGAATCATGAAGCCACTCTCTGGCTCAACGGTTCTTTCCTCGGAGATCTTTTGGCCTTTGTCATCGTTGGCTCTGGTTTCCTCTTCTTCTTCCTGCGGAACCTCAGCTCCGCTGCACTCTACCCTCACCGCGACCCTCGCATTCTCGAGTCCGCAAACCTTTCGAACTAAGCCATGGATCACAATCGCGACAATCCGCTCAAGCGCTTCACGGCGTTCTGGATCGCCCTTCTTCTTGTTGGGTGTTTCGGGATCGCTTGCATTATTCTTCGTCCCTTAACTCATGCGGATGTTGATACCGCGTATGAGAAAATCTCGGCTGAGCGTCTTGAGACCAAAAGCGAATATGAAAGTGCACAGGTTGTTGATCGGAAGAAACTTTCTGAGGCAATGACAGCAGCTTCAAAAAACCTTACGACCGCTCCTTCAGCTGGGGCAATGCCTCTTCCTGGGGCTCAATCAAAATAACTTTTTAATCCAATGTCAGAGACTTCTTCCACGACTGCGACCGAAGGTCAGGATGTTCAGTTGCGTTCTGCGATTGATCGCTCACTCCGTCATCCCGTGATGTTTTTTTTCGCGAGTGGTGCGGTCTGGCTTGCAGTTGCCGCTCTTCTTGGCCTCATCGCTTCCGCTAAAAAGCACAACCCGACATTCCTAGATGGATGGTCATGGTTTGATGCTGGTAAGATAGATGCTGCTCACATTAATGTGTTGATCTACGGATGGGGTTTCCAAGCTGCCTTCGGGATGATCATCTGGCTGATGTCGCGCCTTTCTCGTAAGGAGTGCACCTCTTCCGGAACAATCCTCGTCGCAGGTCACGTTTGGAACTTATCCGTCGCTATCGGCGTTGTTTGTGTGCTGATGGGGCAAGGGACTGGTGTTCCTTGGCTTGAGTTTCCAATCGCTTCACAGGTTCTCTTTTTATTGAGCTACTTGTTGATCGTTATCTGGTCACTGATTCAGTTTCAAGTTCGTGATGCCGGCCACGTTTACGTGAGTCAGTGGTATCTCCTCGCGGCTATGATGTGGTTCCCTTGGATTTTCTTGACCTCGAATCTTTTCATCTTTGTCTTTGACGGAAATCCATTAATGGCAGCGGGAATTGCTTCTTGGTATAAGGGAACTCTCTTCCTTCTCTTCTTTCTCCCCGTTGCTCTCGGAAGCGCTTACTTCCTCGCTCCTAAAGTGACTGGTCGTCCAGTCTACAGTTATAACATTGCGCTCTTTGGATTTTGGTCACTTGCGGTGATCGCTCCTTGGGCTGGAATGCAGAAGCTCGCCGGTGCTCCTATTCCTCAGTTTTTACCATTTGTTGGTGCGAGTGCGATGGTTCTCATCTTCATTCCTGCGATCGCCGTCGGAGTTAATGTTCTCAAGACTGTCAGTGGTCACGGCGATATTGTCGGTGCAAGCCCTGCGCTTCGCTTCACTATTTCGGGAGTTGTTGCTTTTCTTGTTTTCGGAGCTCTTTCCTTCGCAGTTCACGGTTTTGGTCTCAAGCTTATCCAGTTTAGCTACACTGGATACGGCTTGGACATTCTCGGTATCTACGGAGTCTTCTCACTCTGTGCTTTTGGCGCGATCTATTTCATCGTTCCCCGAATCACGCGTCGCGAGTGGCTTTCTCGCCGCTTTATCAATTGGCACTTCTACCTCTCTCTGTATGGGGTTGCTTCCGTGGCAATCTGCGCGATCGTAGGAGGTCTTATGCAGGGGCAGGCAATTGAAAACGCCAGTCATGATTTCCTTCAGGGAGCACGCTTTTCAGTCGCCTATGGCTGGGGTGTCACTCTTGCCTGGGGATTTCTTCTTCTTTCAAACCTCTTTTTCTGCCTTCACCTTTTCCTGATGTGGGCCCGCTTGGGACGCCGTTCCTCGCACCCGACTCTCTTGAATCACGGTCACGCTGAAAGCCCACACGGCCCAGAGGGCGAGATCGATAACTACGGTTCTGCCACTGCATAGCGCACCGACTGCTAAAACCATGAAATTTAAAGCATTCATATTCGGACTTCTCGCCAGCTTTGGCCTTCCTTGGCTCTTTGCGATTGTCATTCCTTTTTCCCAAATGCGCAGCTTGGAGACTGTGGAGATGGAGGAAACGGGGGAGACTTACGTTTTTAAGCGTGATGGTCGCGTCACCGAAGGATCTCAGGTCTATGGTCAAGAGGGTTGCTACTACTGCCACTCACAGCTCATTCGTCCGACCACTATTGGGAAAGATACTTGGCGCGCAGACTGGGCTGGTCTTCCTAAGAGTGAAGATCATGGTGATACTCGCCGCGAGACTCTTCCTACCGACTTTGATGGTGAGGACTTTGCCCACACCGGCCAGATGCGGATTGGTCCTGATCTTTCAAACCTCGGCCGCCGCCTTGAGCAGCCTTCCTCCGTGAAGCATCTCGCCAAGATTGGTCTCACACCTGAGACTTGGCTTTACCATCACCTTTACAATGCTCGTGGAGTCGATGGCTTCCGCGAGGGGAATGACGATCTCGAAAGAAACTCCGCCTGTCCCTCCAAAAAAGGGTTATTCAACGAAGCTGATCCTTCGGTAAATCGTGGTGCGGTGATTGCTGCGCAGAATAAAGGTGGTGAAGAAATTGTTCTCATTCCAACCGACCGTGCTCGTGCATTGGTCAGCTATCTTCTCTCTCTCAAAAAGGATACCTTGGCGCAGCCAGTTCCTGAGAAGCTTAACTTTAATCCTACTGTAGAAGCCAAGTAAATCATGGCCGATCAACCTTCCAACGACCTCCGTCCTGACTTGGACGATAGTATCAACGTTTCTGAAGCTCACGCTATTCTCAATGACGACGGCGCTGCTGTTACTCGCGAAAAATCTCTGCGTGAGAATGGCATGGAGCCTGTCAGCCTTTGGATGATGCTTACTTGCGGCATCATTCTTTTAGTGGGTGGTTCCGTGCTCGGTAAATCCGGGTTATTTAACTATGACTTGTTTCCTCAGGGATACCTTCGTGAGAAGAATCCATTCGCTGCCGATGCTCCACTCCCTCCTGTTCCTTATGGAGATCTAGCGGTTCGTGAAGGTGCAAAAGTTTACGGTAAGTGTATTGGTTGCCACGGTGCTGATGGTGCTGGTGGTAGCGGCATTCCTCCCCTTGCTAATTCCGAGTGGGTTACTGGAAATACCGCCATGCTTTCTCAAATCATCCTTCACGGTTTGAAGGGGGAGATCAGTGTCGCTGGTGTGAATTACAACGGCAACATGCCTTCCATGGCTGATGGTCTTGGACCGAAGGAGCTTGCTTTCGTGATGACTTACATTCGCGGTTCTTTTGGGAACTCCGCACCTCCGGTGAGCATTGCGCAAGCTGCTAACGGGCTTGAACTTGCAAAAAGTCAATCAGGTCAGGTTGACGTTCCTATTTTAAGGGCTAAGTATGACAAGATGCTTGAGGGAGCAGATATCTCTAGCGACACCCTTTTCGACCAAGAACTTTTCGAGCCAATTGAGGCTGCCTCCGCTGAATAAATTTTAGCTGCTTTTCCACGCAATCTTTTAGATCAAGTTACAACGAACTCTCATGAGCGCTGACTCCCACGATGATCACCATCACAACCCTTCTTGGTGGCAAAAATATTTCTTCTCTACCGATCATAAGACGATTGGTATCCAGTATGGTTTAGCTGCGGGAGCATTCTTGCTCTTCGGTTTCTTCCTCATGATCGTGATGCGTTGGAGCATCGCATATCCCCACGAGCCACTTCCTGGCTACTTGAGTTGGATCTTCACCGAGGATTGGAAAGCTCGCTGGCTAGTCGATGGAAAGGTCACAGGAGAGACTTATAATATGTTTGGTGCGATGCACGGAACAATCATGGTTTTCCTTGGCGTTGTGCCCCTTGGTTTCGCCGCTTTTGGTAACTATGTCACTCCTCTTCAGATTGGAGCTCCTGATATGGCGTTTCCCAAGTTGAACATGGCAAGTTTTTGGGTTTACCTCGCGGGTGGACTCATCATGTGCATGAGCTTCTTCATGGAGTCAGGGGCGGCTAAGTCTGGGTGGACTAACTACTCGCCGCTCGCGGGCTATGCTGATTCTCAAATCGTGAACCAACTGATGGCAGGACAGACGCAGTGGCTTATTGGTCTTGTCCTTCTTATTACTTCCTCACTTTTAGGCTCGGTAAATTTCATCACCACGATCATTCAGCTTCGTGCGAAAGGCCTCACTTGGATGCGGCTTCCGTTTTTCGTCTGGGCCATGCTCGTCACCGGTTTCCTTCTTCTTCTCGCATTCCCACCACTTGAAGCGGCGGGCATCATGCAGCTGATGGACCGCATGACTGGTTCTTCTTTCTTCATGCCGACTGGTCTGTTCTCGAAGAATGATGGCGTCATGGACCTCTCCGGTTCTGGTAGCCCACTTCTTTTCCAGCACCTCTTCTGGTTCCTTGGTCACCCTGAGGTTTATGTTCTCCTTCTTCCAGCAATCGCCTGTGTTGCCGAGATCATCCCTTGTCACACTCGCAAGCCTCTCTGGGGATATAAGCCAATGGTTTGGGCGGTGATTGTTCTCGGTTTCCTTTCCTTCATCGTGTGGGCGCACCACATGTATCTTACCGGAATGGGACCAGTCATCTCGACCTTCTTCCAGACAACCACGGTGCTGATTTCGGTGCCCTCGGTGATTCTACTCACTTCGATGCTGATCTCACTCTGGGGTGGTTCGATCCGCTTCACGATGCCGATGATCTGGGCTGCGGCCTTCATTCCAATGTTCGGAATTGGTGGTCTCACTGGTCTCCCACTCGCGTTCAATCTCGCTGATCTTCACCTTCACGATACTTACTACGTGATCGGTCACTTCCACTACGTGGTGGCACCCGGAATCCTCTTTGGTCTCTTTGCTGGTGTATATCACTGGTATCCTAAGATGACTGGGCGCTTCATGAACAACTTCCTCGGGCATCTCCATTTCTGGCCATCGCTCGTCTGTATGAACTTCCTCTTTTTCCCAATGCTTACGCAGGGGATGTCGGGCTTCCACCGCCGTTGGTATAACGGGGGAGACGCCTATCTCGACAAGCTCGGTGAGGAAGGAACCAACGTTTTCGGAATGACTGTTGCCGATCAGATTTCTTGGAACGAGGTGATGACCGCTTCTGCGATTGCTCTCGCGATCTTCCAGCTCCCATTCCTTGTGAACATGTTCGTAAGTTACTTCTGGGGTAAGAAGATTGAAAATGACAACCCGTGGGATGCGACCACTCTTGAGTGGGCCACTCCAACCCCTCCGGGGCACGGAAACTTTACTTTCGAGCCCTCGATCTATCGCGGACCTTACGAATACAGCCGTCCGGATCACGATAAGGATTTCTACCCTCAGTGGGAGGAGCCCAAGCGTGATACTTCATCTGATTCATCAACCGACTCCGCTAGCGAGGAACCCAAAGCATAAACTGCGAACCTTTTTCTGATCCATGGAAATCCCATTTGTCGTTAACACCCGGAAGGACACCGGCCTGAATAACTCGAAGGTCGGTATCTGGCTCTTCCTTGCATCCGAGGTGACCCTCTTTGGTGGTCTCTTCTCGGGCTATCTCTTCCTTCGCCTCTATGCTGACTACCCTTGGCCTGAGCGAACTCTTCCAATTCTTCCCGGACTTCTGAATACCTTCATTCTCATTGGTTCATCCGTGACAGTGGTTTTTGCTTGGGCTGCTCTCAAAATGCGACAGTGGGGGAAGTTCCAGCTTTATATGGGGATTACGCTGATCTGCGCTTTACTCTTCATGGTGCTTAAGGCTTTCGAGTATAACGCGAAGTTTAATCACCAGGCGGTCCGGATTCTCGATGATGGCCCTGTCAATGATTTTGCGATTTTGGAGGGGCATGCCCACTATGCGAAGCTCGAAGGTGGGAAGATCGTCCCTGCTAACTCCGGCGACGAGGGCTATTTTAAGCACAACGTCGTCGCGATGAACACGAATTCCGTGACGTTCACTTTGACTCGTCCTGTTCACGATCAGTATGTTGCCGATCTCATCAAACAAGCTGGCGGTGAGGACCAATTCACTCTCGCTGAAGATTATCAGATCAAGAATCCCAAAACGGGCGAAATGGTCACCGTGCTCGCTGCGGGTACAGCTCTGAGTTCTGATGCTCTCGATCTTGCAGAGGAACACTTCATTGATGGGAAAACGAGTGATGCTGAAGTTCGTACGGCATTTTTGAAGTCCGATTGGTCTAAGGTTCGTGATCTCGAATCGGTCACTCGTGCCGACAATGGCGATATTTTGAATCCTTCAACAGAGCAGGGGTGGAAAATTATCCTCACTAAAGAGTGGGCTGAAATCCAGGCGGCTTCCGCGAAGGACATGGAGGGCCATTTGGTAAAAGCTGGTGGCACCGTCACTTTCAATCTGGCTTCTCCAACTCTCTTTTACTTCGATCCAGATGCTGTTGTGAATACTGGCAGTGATCAGCTCAGGCTTCGTGATGACACCGTTATTAACGGTTCGCTCGATGCGGAAGCAAGTTCACTTCCCATGGCTGTCGATGGGATTGATTTCCGTTTCACCGCGCAACGTGCGATCGAAGAGGGGATTGATCCTGACGCGGCGATCGCGGGAAGCTGGATTCTTGAAAATCCGGAAATTAAGCAAATGTGGGACTCCCACCAAGAGTGGTTACGTGGTCATAAAGAAAATCTTAAAGACAAAGATGAAGATTACGTTCCTACCGATTCAGAGCTTTACCGTGTAAATTGGGACCAGATGGTCGCTTATCATGAGGCTAATCATGAGGGGATTTACGAGAAGGCCAAGGCCGGTGAGTTACACATGTCCGAGTTTCGTAAGTGGGTCGACGGATTCACTGGCCCTTCACACGCTGAAGGAAGTGCCTCTAAGGCATCCTTCCCAGAGATCGTCATTCCTCGTGATAAGATTGGCTTTGAGTCGAGCTTCACCCCGAAATGGAACACTTACTACGCGATTTACTTCACCATCACTGGGCTTCATGGACTTCACGTGATCGGCGGTATCATTGTTCTTGGTTACTATCTTTTCTTTGGTCGTAAGATGTATGAAAGTAATCCTGACTGGCTCGCGAACCGAGTCGAGGTTGGAGGTCTCTTTTGGCACTTTGTTGACCTTGTTTGGATTTTCCTCTTCCCGATTCTCTACTTGATGTAATCGCAGTCACTCTGCTCACACCTTTTATCCTAGTTTTTTCAAAATGGCTGATTCTCCAGAAGCAATTAAGAAGGCGCAGAAATTTTATTTTCTCGTCGGAGCTTTGCTCTTCGTTTTTACCGTCGTCACAGTCGCCGTTGCGACTTGGCCCCCTCTAGATATTGGCAAACACGGCTTTGATGCTCCAGATGCTTATCTCGGTCTTGGAATCGCTGCATTTAAGTCAGCGTTGGTCATGATTATTTTCATGCATCTCAATCATGAGCGTCCTTTGATCTATTTCTTCTATGGTCTCGCCATTCTCATGGCATTCTTCTGTATGTGGTTGATCGGCTGGAGCAAGAGCGATCCGATCCGTTACGGAAACGAAACCATCTCAGACGGTTTTTACAATCCTTCAGAATCCGCGACTAATCCTCACCGTAAGATTTCTCGCGAAGAGAGGCTCGATGAGATCGAGGCTGATAAAGCAGCTGCGGCCCAAGCTCATTAAATTATAACCACCTCAACACGATGTCACTTCGCGGATTCCACCTTATCTTTATCTCTCTTGCCGCTCTTTTTTGTGCGGGAATTGGCGTATGGGCCTTGTTTCTCGAACGCTCGGCATCACAGGGACTTCAAATTTTTGGCGCTCTAAGTTTCGTCGCGGCGCTCGCTTTAGTTTTCTACGGAATTAGTTTCTCACGCAAAGCTAAGAACATCTCACTCTAACTTGAATCATGATCATTGATACTTCTATTTCAGCTTGCTCGACTTGTGCAAGTGCCTTCGAACACGGTGGTGGAAACGCCGGTGGTTGGGCGATTGCCGTGATGCTGATGTGCATCGTTCCTCTCGCTTCTGGAGTTCTCTTTTTCATGATTCGCATGGCACGCCGTGAAAAAGCCCTCCTAGACCCTCAATACATCGACGACTACGTGCCGCCGACTCAAGATTCCTAACTTTTTAATCTCATGTTTCTTCCTCTTAACTGGTCCCAGTGGCTCGGTATTCCCGAGAACTACTCCGAGCACGGTGGTAACGTCGATCATCTGATTGACATCGTGCACTGGTTTATGGCTGTCCTCTTCGTGGGGTGGACGATCTTTTTCTTCGTCTGTCTTTGGAAATTCAGGTCATCAAAGAACCCGAAGGCGAGCTATAACGGCGTTACTAATCACGTTTCTTCCCATCTTGAGATCGGGGTCGTGATTATCGAAGCCGTTCTTCTTCTTGGTTTCGCATTCCCTCTTTGGTGGGAGCGGACTGATCAGTTTGACGAAGTTCAGAAGACTGATCCTGTTCGTGTGCGCGTGATCGGCTATCAATTTGGTTTCCAATATCACTACCCTGGTGAAGATGGAAAGTTCGGCCGTATTGACCGCCATCTTGTAAGTGGTGTGGGTGATCCTTGTATCGATCCTGATGATCCAAATGGCTGGGATGACTTCGTTGCTCCTGTTCTAAAGCTTCCTGTTGATCGTAACGCCATTCTGCAGATCACATCGACAGACGTGATCCATAACTACTCGATTGTCCCAATGCGCATTCAGCAGGATGCTCTCCCTGGGCGTGACATTCCAATGTGGTTTAAGCCTGTTAAGAAACTTGAGACCTATGTCATCTGTGGTCAGCTCTGTGGAGAGGGTCACGCCAATATGCGAGGACTCATGGAGGTCGTGAGTGAAAAGGCCTACAATGCTTGGTCAAAAGAGCAGAGTGATGCCGCTTCTGAGAACCAAAAAGCCTCGCAGGTAGAAGTCGCTCAGAACTAGGTTGATTTCTTAAAAAATTTCATAAACCGCAACTCACGGGTTGCGGTTTTTTTGTGGAGTTTGCAGATTTTTTGTTGCGCGGCTCGACTCAGAGAGGATTAAAACTACAATCTTGTTCAATTATCCTGTGACACCGCTGTTTCGAAAAATCCTCGGCATGAACTGGGTGCTCATCATTGTGATGTATGGGCTCCTGATTTTTGGGGTATTTGCGATTGAAAGTGCGGCTCGTCATCTGCCGGGTAATGAATTGATGAGCGGGGGAGAATATTTCGCTCACCGGCATAAGATTTGGATTTTAATTGGGACCGTCGTCTACTTTGGAACGGCACTCATTGATTATCGCTGGGTCCGTTGGCTAGGTGTCCCGATGTATCTAGCGGGGATTGTTCTGATGATGATGGCGATGAAGGTGGATGATGAAGTTCACCGGTTAGAGATTGGTCCGATTAGCTTTCAGCCTGCTCAGCTTGCGATTGCGGCAGGGATCATCGCGATTGCGACATTGTCTCAAGATCTCCCTAAACTTCATCGCTGGTTGGGCTCTCCCTTCGTGAGGGTAGGACTCATCGCTGTTTTGACCGGAGTTCCCTTTTTGATGGTGGTGAAGCTGGGAGATATGGGTTCGGCTCTGGTCTGGGTTCCAGTAGCGGTGGTGGTTCTTTTTGTGGGTGGGATTCCTTGGCGGTATTTAATTTTTCTCATGGCGATTGTGGTGGGGATTATACCGATTACTCATTACGCGCTTCTCCCGACTTTATCTGAGCGGGGTGCTCAGCGGATTGAGATTTATCTTGAGACCGTTAAGAGTGGAAAAGTTGAGAAGACTGATGAAACCTGGGCCCCTTACTGGGTCTCGACAGCTGTTGGAAAAGCGGGCTGGAAAGGGCTAGGCTGGAATGCCACTGAGGAGCGTGGAAGCCTACATGCAAAACGCTACATCCCTTGGAAGACTGCACATAACGATTATATTTTTGCGGTGATTGCTGAAGAGCAGGGATTTCGCGGAGGACTTTTAATGATCACCGCCTTTGCGCTGCTATTGATCCAGTGCTTATTCATTGCGTTTTACAGTCGAGATCTCGCTGGGCGGATTGTTGTGGGAGGGGTGGTAGGACTTTTTTTTGCCCACCTTTTCGAGAACATCGGGATGTGTATTTTACTCACTCCGATTACGGGAATCCCGCTGCCGTTGGTAAGTTATTCGGGAACTTTTGTAGTGATCTGTATGTTTTTATTGGGGCTTGTGCAGAGCATCTGGGTGCATCGCGGATTTTATAACGGGGAGGAAGGCTAACCGGCGATGACCGTAAGCGTGTCATACACTCGGGAGCTCTTGATTGCCTTATTGGTGGCAATTTGGGCACATGTGATTTTATTTCTATTTTTTGTCCTTTTGCTGGTTTTTGAATCGGTTGCCGGAGAGGTGATGGAGCCTTCCGCGGAGGGTGAGATCGTGTCGGAGATGACTGAGCTAAAGTTGATCTTCGAAGAAGAAACTGTGCCATTGGACGCGGTTTCGAAGCAAGTTGTTGAACCTGTCGCTCCGAATGATCGACCAAAATTTGCCGAAACTGTTCCTGATCAGAACGTCGCAAAGCCGGTCACGTACGATTTCATCGGCGAGAATGATTCCGTCGCGACTGATGACTCGTCCGCTGAAGAGGGGAGTCAGAATGAGGTCGCCCTCTCCGGTGAGGAAGAGATGAAGAATGTTGTGCAAACGCAGAACTCGAATTTTAGCGATGGGGAATATCGGGGTGAAATAAAAGAGGCTCGAGGTCTAGGTTTGCCTGGACAGGGAAGCGATCTTTCTACGAAAGCAGAACGCCCTGAGGTCTCACAGACTGAGGTGAAGGAAGAGGAACTGAAGAAGGCGCAGGATTTTGAAAATCTCGATGAGAAAGATCGTAAAATTGAGGATCAGAAAGACTTAGCAATGGTGGAGCAGGCGGAGTCTTTTCCAAAGCCTGCGATTACGCCTGAGAGTAACGAGACCAAGAAAAAAGAGGAAGTCGCTCAAAAACAAAGTGGTGGAAACGAAGGGGGATACCAAACGACGCAAAGAAAGGCACGGATTCTTGGTTCATTGAACGCTACCGGAAAAGGGTCGCTCAGTGTTTCCGATACCCCATTGGGACGATATGAAGCTCAAATTTCGAAAGAGATTGATCGTGAATGGCGGGTTCAAAATGAGCAGTTCCGTTCGCATTTGGCACCAGGATTTATTACGATGCAATTCCGTCTTGATCAGAAGGGGAAAGTGAGTGACCAGCGCCGTATCAAAATGCAAGGCGCTTCGGGGATTCAATGGGCAATTGTCCTTCGGGCGGTAGGTTCTGCTAAGATTCCCGTGATGCCGAAAGAGGTGATTGAAGAACTCAAGGGGGAAGCTCTTGAGCTAAGCGTGACCTTCGAATATTAATGACTTTATGAAATTTTTCGAAGCCCTCTCTTCCACTTGGCAGTTCTTTCAAGGTGGTGGTATCTTCATGTTTCTGCTCGCGCTTTGTTCTTTCGCGGCAGTGACGGTAATTGTTTTAAAGATCACTACGCTCACGAGAAAGCAGGTTTTACCAACTGAGCTCGAGGTAGAGGTGGAGAAATTTGAAGAGCATCTTGAGGCCGGTAACTTGTCGGATTTACAGGAAGAGTTTGCTCGTGGGGAAAATTCACTCGCGCGTCTTTGTGCGGTTGCGCTTCGTAATGCCGGACGCACACAGGGAGAGGTGAAGGAGGCGGTTCAGTCCTCCGCTCGTGAAGAGGTTGTGAGGATGAACTCAGGTCTTCCCGTTCTAGAAGTGGTGATTACGATCGCTCCTTTATTGGGGTTACTCGGAACCGCGAGTGGCTTGGTGACTGTTTTTGCTGACTTGGAGTCTGATGCAAAGATCCAGAAGGGAATTGCAACGGCACTGAGCACAACAATTGTGGGGCTGGCGGTGGCTATTCCATCAGTGATCGCACAAAGTGTTTTTAGCCGGAAGATTGAGACCTTTTCAGCACGTCTTGAAGTTCTTTTAGGTCGTTTAGTTTCCGCCTGTCACCAGCACGTCTTCTTCCGCGATCATAAATAAACCAGCTGTGGAATTTTATAAGCCAACCAAGAAGCCGATCAATGTGCCCATCGTGGCTTTGATCGATATTTTGGTGTGCCTTCTTTTCTTTCTCATCGTAACTCAGGATATTAAGGAGAAGCATTCTGAGATGAAGGTGAATCTTCCAAGTGCAAATTCTCTCAAGGTCAATACGGTCACCACGAAGCGCTCGGTTCTTTCCTTAAATGAAACAGGGGAGGCTGAGATTGATGGTCTCCCTATCATCGAGGGATTTCTCAAAGAGACACTTATCGAAAACCGAAAGCAGCGTTTAGGCTTAAAGATCGTGCTGCGCGCTGATCGAGCGTGTCCTTGGGGGAAAATTCTTGAAGCTCACACCGCTGCAGTGCAAGCGGGTTACGGGCGTGACGAGGTTATTTATCGTGTGATGAAGCCCACTGCCGAAACTCCAACAACCGAACCCTCCCAATGATCCTGCCAATTACTCAATACGGAAATCCTATTCTTCGCAAAAAATGTCGTCGCGTTACCGAAGTGACGAATGAAATCAAGAAGCTTGCGCAAGACATGATCGAGACGATGAATGATGCGCAAGGAGTGGGGCTTGCTGCACCGCAGATTGATCGGGATCTCCAGTTGGCGGTTGTGGATGTCTCGCATGACCCAGAGTGCATTACTTTTTTGAAAGTCGATGGACAGGATACAAAGCTTGAGGATCTTATGCCACTCGTCTTTATCAATCCGGAGCTTGAATTCGGAAAAGAAAAAGAACCGTCAACAGAAGGGTGCCTCAGTATTCAGGGAATCACGGCAGATGTGAAACGGCCTGCGACAGTTTTGGCAAAGCTAGAGTTACTTGATGGCCGAGTGATCGAAGTTGAAACCGATGGTCTTCTTGCGCGGGCGATTCAGCATGAGACAGATCATCTGAATGGGATTCTTTTCACAGACCGGCTTTCAGCGGCAGCAAAAGTATCTACGCGAAGAAAATTGAAAAGATTAGCAGGAAATCGCTGATTTTTTTGAACAAATTCCTGCTTGGGGGGGCTGCCGATGTGTGAAACTATAGATTGTTTAGTTATTTAAGATATCTAGAATAGAACACGCTCATTCATCCCCCTCTAGACATGCAAGCTGATGCGAATAATCCCTCTGCGGCTTCTGCCGTGCCGTCTCCTGCTCACGATGCTCCCGCAGCAAATCCTTTTCAAGCGGCTCCATCTCGGCCAGATATTGAGACATCTCCATTTGCCGAGGTCGGTAATGAATCTCCTTTTGGTCTCATAGAGCCGAGAGTAGGAAAGCCGGCAAAGCTTCCTGAGCGTCGTTTGCCTTCTGCTCATGAAGATCAAGAGACGGGGCAAATGTTGAATAAGGTACCTTCAACTGGTGCTCACGGGTTAAACGAGGTTGCGGCTTCCCCTTTCGAACTTGCTGCAGCACCTGAGGCTTCTCCTTTCGAACTTGCTGCGGCACCTCAGGCGAGTCCTTTTGATCCCGTCGTTGGCGTCCCTGCTGAAGGTTTTCTTGCTGATCGAGGTGACACCCCTGAATCATTTGCACCTCCTGCGGCGGATCTTCCCGCTTTTGAGCCTGTTCCTTCTGCAGCACCGCAAAATGGTTGTCAGTCTGCTCCGCAAGCTCCAGTTGAACTAAAGGGAGCTCCTCAACATGCTCTTCGCGCGGCCTTCGGAGTGACTCACGAGCTGACGGCGGAGAAGGTATTACAGTGTGTTCACACCTTGCCAGAGGTTGATGAGTCAAACCACCGAGTGCGCGTAAAAATTGCACTTATGGGGCCTTCGGGTTCAGGAAAATCTGATATCCTACGTGCGCTCTCTTCTTCGAAAGGAAGTGGTCCTTATCATTCCCAAAAAGTAGGTGAGACCGAGGTCTGTCGCTGCTCATGTGAGTGGACAGGTATGCCTGCGCCTGGGTGGACGCTTGATCTTACCGCGTTGAGCACGAAAGGTGAAGTTCACTTCAATGCAGTTTCAGAGATGCTTTTAGATGGCGTTGATGGTATTATCTTTGTCATACCGATTGACTCATCACGCGCTTCAGAGGTGAGAGAAAGCTTACAAACGCTTTCATTTAATATGAGTCGGTATGGGCGTAATCTCGGCGATATTGCGGTGACAATGCATTATCACGGTTCAGAAAAAATTCCGGATTTTGATCCTGCGATACTGGATGCCTTTTTAGGCATTAACGGAGATGCCATCTCTCGTTTTGTGACTCGATTTGAGGGAGACGATCTGACTTGTTCCTTCGCTTCTGTCGTGGAGCAGGTGGTAAATCGAATCAATCTTCCCGAAGGAGCCTAAGCTCCTCCGATTTGGAGAAGCTTAACGAAGGGAAATTGGGCAACTTATTAATTCTTAAAGTCGCTCTCACTATACATCTGACCTTGCCGACCAGCAGTAGTCGCGCGAATTTCAGTGACCTGATTTTTGGTGACTTCGCCGGCACGATTATTCCATCCGCTTCGGAGGTAGGTTGCGATGTCGGCGAGGTCTTGATTACTGATGGTTGTGTTCTGGGCGAGACCCGGCATGAAGGCCTGTGGGTTGAAGATTTTTCCATTGATTGTAATGGGCCCTTGGAGTCCGTGGAGGAGGACTTTCACAAGGCGATCTGGATTACCAGTGACCCAGTCGGATTGATCAAGGGTAGGTCCAAGGTTCGGAAGGCCTGCACCGTCTGGGCCATGGCAGCCCATACAGGCTGCGCGCCCGAGGTAGAGATCTTTTCCGCGTTTGTGAGAAGCCAAGTGTTTTCCTTTAAGAAGCGCGGCAGGATCGATTTTTTTAGTCGGCCCAGAAGCAGATTTTTCTAACCAGCGGTCGAAGGTTTTATCACGGTATGAGCCTTGATTGGTTGCGATAAAAAGGGAGGCGGTGTCAGACATTCCCGCGATCGTGGCTTCACGCACGAAGGCTTCTTTGCCGGATTCTTTGAGAAGTTCGACGAGGGTTTTCTGTGCGTCGCTTGATTGGATGCCAGCCAGTAAACGAGCCTTATATGGAAGAGTCATGGACGTGGCTTGATGGGCCAGAAGTGCTTCAAGGAGCTTTGCTCGTTCGGTAGGGGGGAGAGAGATTGCAGCGTAAAGTGCGGTGGAGACGAGTTCTTCGTCATTGGTCGCAATCACTTTATTGAGATCATCAGCTTCTAAAGTTCCAAGCCCTTCGAGAGTCCATACGGTGTGAATCTTAGCGAGCTTGTGGTTGCTATCGAGAAGGGCGCGGAGTGCTGGAGTCGCGGTGACAGCCTTCCTGTCGATCAGTTCTTTCTGAGCGAGATCACGTTGGATTCCGTTTTTAGACTTGAGCGTAGAAACGAGTCCTGTCTCATCGATCTTTGAAAGGTCAGCCATCTTGGAGAGTGATTTATTCTTCGCTTTGATTCGGTAGATACGGCCGTGACCGAGGCCTGGCCCTTCGAGTCCGCGTGAGAGTGTCTGACGTCGGAGGTAGGTCGTCATGTAAGTCTTATGTTGAATGATACCGTGATAGAAATCGACAACGTAGAGCGATCCATCAGGGGCGGTGTAGGCATTGACTGGGCGAAAGCGCTCGTCAGAGGAGGTGAGGAATTCACGGCCGTTGAGGGGGTGTGAACCAGAGAGCTTTCCGTTTTTCGCTTCAACATCGATGACTTTCACAAGTTGCGCTGCAGACTCGCAAACGAAGGCTTTGCCTCTCCAGTCAGAAGGGAATTGGTCGCCACGATAGATCGCGGGACCACAAGCACCGGTGGCATTGATAAGCTTGAAGGTCTTTGGGTCGATGGTGTTTTGCTTGTAACCATTGAGGCTAGAAATGTAAGCGCGGTTCAGGCCCGGGGTGATGCGTCCAGGGTGAACGGCATTATTGCCGACTCGGCTTGCGATGCTTGTTTTGATCGTTACCGCATCATTCCCAAGAATGAGGTTTGGCAAGACACGGTCGCCAATGAGAAGAGTGGAATTTGAATTGAAAAAGAGACGTCCGAAGTCGTCACGAGTGATTCCCCACTGACCACGGAAGGAGGTGTCTTCTTTTGTGAGTTTTCCATCGATCCATTTGTATCGTTTTGAGGATTTAGCGTTGTAGAACCAGTTGTCGATGCCAGTCATCATGGCATTCGGCTTGTGCTCGACGTTTGCCCCTTTGGCATAAGTTTCATCAACGACGATAGGCTCACCCTTCGGCTGATCACCATCTCGCTCGATGAAGTAGAGCTTGTTTTGATCTCCGTAAAGCACTCCGCCGGGAACGATTGCGAGTGCGCGGGGGAGAAGAAGGTTATCGAGGAAAGTGGTGCGCTGATCAGTCTTACCATCACCGGTGGTATCTTCTAGGATCGCAATACGTCCCATCGGCTTATTTTCTTCAGTTCCGTCAATGTCACTCATGTAGCCGCGCATTTCGAGGACCCACATGCGGCCACGGTTGTCAAAGGTAATGGCGACTGGTTTGTCAATGAGAGGTTCAGCAGCGACGGCCTCAATCTCAAATCCTTCTTCGAGAGTGAATGATTTCAGTGCTTCTTCGACACTGAGGACCGGCGCTGGTGGGATCATGTCAAGAGGGACGATGTCATCCATGCTCTTGTGATTTTTATTATCTCCGTTTTGAGCAGACAAAGATGAAAGCGATAGCAAACAGATGGCAGCAGCCATGGGGCGCATGTTCATGCCGTTTTAATACGCGAGTTTCAGGAAAAAACTAACGATTTATTCGGGGAATTTGAAGAAGGTTTGCGTGTTTTTAACAAGCTGTTTTTGAGTGATTTGCGTGACGCCGATCAGCTCTTCTGAAATTCGAGCAAGATTGGCAGGATGATTGTATTCTCCGAGAGGAAATGAGACTGCTGATTCAGGGGGGAGCATGTCAGGGGCATCGGTCTCGACGAGGACTCGATCGGAGGGTAGATTCTTGAAGACTTCCCGTGGCAAATTTTTTCGTTCATGAAGAAAGTGACCTGAGAAAGAAAAGTAAGCTCCCATTGCGGTGAGTTCTCGTGCGATTTCGAGTGATCCATTGAAAGAATGGAGAAGAAAGGCTGGGAGTTCTTTTCGAGCGCGGAGAATCTCCATCAATGGTCCCCATGCCTTGAGGCAGTGTATCGTGACGGGGCGGGAGAGCTCTACGGCGAGATCGAGTTGGGCTTTGAATACTTCCATTTGTTCCTCGAAATGTGGCTCATGTATCCATCGATCGAGTCCGCATTCGCCTAGCGAACTATGGGGAGTTTTTTTGAGAAATGAGCGAAGAGCTCCGAGCCAGTCAGTGGAGCGTTCGCTGATTTTCCAAGGATGGAGCCCAAAGGCGGGCTGAATGAAGTCGGGATGCGCTTCCGCTAATGTTTGCACTGATGTCCAGTCAGATTCAGAGGTTCCATTGACTACGCAAGCGGTAATCCCGATCGATTTCATTTCACTGATCAATCGTTCATGGATGCCATCAAAACGCCAGTCTTGAAGATGATTATGTGCATCTATGAGCATTTTACTAATTATTAAGGTGATAACTAAATTGACTAGAGATGATTTCTGTTAGAGAGATGACATCTTAAAAGATGCAATTCTTGAAGCGCTGGAGAAAATTTAATTTGATGGCGTTTGTGCGATCAAGTCTTGCGTACTGGAGTCCGCTTTTAAAGGAGAAGACGAATTTGCAGGTTCATGGCCGTAGGATGGGGCATATGGAGGTGGGAAATTTGGGTGAGAAGATCGCAGCCCGTTTTTTGCAAAGGAAAGGTTGGAAGGTTCTTTATCGGAACTTTCGCGCGCCGCGTGGGGGAGAGGTTGATCTCGTGATGCGCGGAGGACGGGAGTTGAACCAATTGGTTTTTGTGGAAGTGAAAACTCGCACTCGAAAGGGCTTTGGTCGCCCCTTGGAAGCAGTGGATCGTGGTAAGCAGATTTTGATCGAGCGCGGAGCGAATGAATGGCTCCGACTTTTATCAAATGAACATCGATACGAGGAATTGGACTTCCGAGAGACGATCTCTTGGCGATTCGATGTCGTAGAGATTGTCCTCCAAGACGGTGAAATCCCGGAGGTGAATTTGGTGGAGAATGCTTTCTAGAGCCTATCCTGTTTTTTCAGGATCATGCGGACGCTGCCGACATAAACTTTGGCTCGGACCTCAAGTGGAACTCGCCATTCATCATCGCTGAGCCAGATGGTGGCTGATTTGAGTTTCTTGTATTCCTTCAGCTTCAGGTTCTCGTCGATCTTTTCCATCGAAATGCTGAGCTTAATCGCTTTGCGTTTTCCATAGTTTTCACGACCCAGAACCGTGACTCGAGCGAGGTAAGGCGAGGCGACCGGGTGAAATGGCATCACCACAATGTCGCCATTTTTGAGAGGCATGCTACGGATTTGCAAAAGTCCGCTGAATAGATCGAGTGAATTGGGTTGGTTAAAAGTGCTCTTCCTTTTTTCTGTCCTACCATCGCGGGTTTTTTCTTCCCAGCCGGTGGTCTTTGAGGACGTAAAGCGATACTGCTGTTTCGCGGTGCGACTTCCTTTGACTTCGTTCCCAACAAACATGATGGGTCGCAATGTCTTTTTATTAAGGAAGCTGATGTAGTTGAACTGGAAAGGGAAAAGGGTATGCGCCCAGCCGGTGCTGCCGCCGTATCCTTGGGCGATGAAATGTTTGGGATATTTAGGGTCTTTTTTCCCAAAGAGAATCTCCATTGTTCCAGCCTTGAGTTTACCGTTCCATGTGAGTTGATAGGAGAGCCTTGTCGGTTCCATCTTCTTCAAAGCGCCAGATCTGGTCACATTGACTTCATTTTGCCATGCAGAAGCAGGAAGGGCTGCGAGGAGAAGAAAAAGGCATACTTTAATCATGAATCTCTCATAAATAAACGTCACGAGGAGAGGACTTATTCACGAATCTTGAAAATCATCGTGAAAAGGCGTGACGATGGCAGGGGGGAAGATAAAAGGTGTGTCTCACATGGCGAGCAAGGTTACTTACCAAGAAGCGGGTGTTGACACTCGGGCCGCAGCCGCGCTGGTTACGGACATCAAAGCTGATGTCGCACGGACCCAGAAGCAGCGACAATTATTTAACTCCTTCGGCCTCTTCGCGGCAGCTTTTGATCTAAGCGAATACCAGCAACCTGTGATTGTAACAGGGTGTGATGGCGTAGGAACCAAACTGGAACTTCTTCTCGAATTCGGGATGGAAGCAGAAGCGGGAAAAGACCTGATCGCAATGTCAGTGAATGACATCATCACGACAGGTGGTGATCCGCTGATGTTTCTCGATTATATTGGGATTGAGAAACTCCATCCTGTGCGGATCAAGCGTTTGATTTCTGGGATGTGTGACTATCTCGAAGACTGCGGGTGCATCCTCGCGGGTGGCGAAACGGCAGAAATGCCTGGAATCGTCCCGCCGGATGTTGTTGAACTTTCTGGCTTCTGCATCGGTGCCGTTGAAAAAGGCGAGATGATTGACCCAACCACCGTGCAAAACGGGGATGTTTTCATCGGTTACGGTTCTGATGGTTTCCATGCCAATGGCTGGAGTCTTGTTCGCCGTCTCTTGAAAGATTGTGGCAATGAATTTTCCGAAGAAGAAATGCGGGCGATGCTCGCTCCGACTCGTCTTTATCACGATGTCACCAATGGCCTTAAAAACGCCAAAGTGAACGTTCGAGCATACGCACACATCACCGGTGGGGGACTTCCTGAGAACCTCGAGCGCCTCTTCCAAGGCAAGGGTGGTGATCTCACTATTCCTTATTGGAATAATGCGCCTGTTCAGAAGCTCCTCGCTCACACCGATCCGGAGGATCGTTTTCATACGTTCAATATGGGCATTGGCTGGGTCGCGATTGTTCCTGCTGATCAGGCTGACGCAGCATGTGCCGCTGGGCCGGGTGGCACGGTTCTAGGTGAAGTTCGCGAGGGCGATGGCATCACGGTGAAAGTGTCTTCTTAACGTCGTTTTTTCCCAAATGAGTGATCCTTTGAAACACGAGTGTGGTATCGCAGTAGTGCGCCTTAAAAAGCCGCTCGCATACTACGAGGATAAATACGGAACTGCCCTCTGGGGCTTTAATAAGCTCTTCCTCCTGATGGAGAAGCAACACAATCGTGGTCAAGATGGCGTCGGGATTGGCTGTGCTAAGATTGGCATGCCTGCGGGGCAGCCTTATATCTTCCGTCGTCGTGATTCTAAAAAAGATGGTCTTTCTAGACTCTTCCGCGCAGAGCTCAAAAAGCTCGAAAAAATGAGTCGGAAAGGGCAAATGAACCCTCACGATCCTGAAGACCTTCGTAAAAAATTCGACTTCGCTGGAGACGTCTACATGGGGCACCTCCGCTATGGAACCTCTGGCGAGTTTAGCTCGGGTTCTTGTCACCCTTACCTTCGTCGTAGTAATTGGCCCACCCGCACCCTCATGGTGCAGGGGAACTTTAATATGACGAACACCCCGGAGCTGAACCAGCGGATGATGGACCGTGGACAGCATCCGGTGCTCGGGACCGATACTCAGACGGTGCTTGAGGAAATTGGCTTCCACCTTGATGAAGCGCACACCCATATTTATCACGAGCTTCGCGATGAGGGGATCGATGGCGATAAAACTGCCGCTCTCATTTCCGAACGTCTTGATACGGGACACATTGTTTCCGAGTCCGCTAAGGGCTGGGATGGAGGATACTGCATCTCGGGTGTGGTTGGGAATGGTGACCTTTTCGTGATGCGCGATCCGAATGGGATTCGCCCCTGCCACTATATTGAGACCGATGAATTTATCGCCTTTGCTTCCGAGCGTGTCCCGCTCATGACCGTTTTTGAAGCGGAAGAGAGTAACGTCCGTGCGCTTGATCCTGGCACCGTAATGACGATTAAAAATAACGGCGAAATCAGCAGTGAACGCTTTGCGGAAGAGGCCGACTACAAGCCGTGCTCTTTCGAGAAAATCTACTTCTCCCGCGGAAACGATCCCACAATTTACAAAGAGCGAAAGGCGATGGGAGCCGCTCTCGTCGAGCAGATTGTCGATTCCATTGGCAGTGATTTTGATAAAGCCGTCTTTTCATTCGTGCCGAACACCGCAGAGACCGCATACTACGGGTTAATGGATGGATTGCGTCTTTTCCGGCGGAAACAAGTTCGTGCGGATATTCTAGCGTCGCTCGAAAAAGGTGATCTCGATGAGGAAAAACTCGATCACCTTATTATGCGGAACTGGCCGGTGGGTGAGAAAATTGCCCATAAGGATATCAAGCTCCGGACCTTCATCTCCCAAGAGAGTGGACGGAATCAACTCGTCTCTCACGTCTATGACATTTCCTACGGCGTGGTCCAAGAGGGGGATAGCTTGGTTGTGCTCGATGATTCTATTGTCCGAGGCACCACGCTGAGGCAATCGATTCTTAAAATCCTCGCGCGCACTAAGCCGAGCAAGATCGTCATCTGTTCGACCGCGCCGCAGATTCGCTATCCCGATTGTTACGGCATCGATATGTCCGAGATGGGTAAGTTCATTGCTTTCCAAGCGACAATCAACCTCCTGGAGAAGCATGGTAAGAATGCTCTTATCGAAGAGGTTTATCAGGACTGCATCGCCGAAATGAAGAAACCGGAAGCGGAACGCCAAAACGCAGTCAAAAAACTCTACGCTCCGTTCACCGATGAACAAATCTCAGCTGAGATTTCCAGCATCGTTTACCCCGAGGACATCGGCTGGCATGGCGAAGTCGAAGTGATCTATCTCACCGTTGATAAACTTCACGAATCCATCGATGGCCCATCCGGTGATTGGTATTTCACGGGTAACTACCCAACCGCTGGTGGCTACACCGTCGTTAACCGAGCTTACATGCACTGGCGTGAAGGAAAGAGCGGAAGAAGTTACGATCATCTTCCACTGTAAACGGCAGTGATCAAAAGCTCCATATGAGCGGCTTTTGATGCTTCTCGGAATGAAGTGAGATAGAGTCGATCTCGATCACGGCACTCTCGCTCGGGAGGTAGAGCCGGAGGATGCCAAGGTTTTCTGAAGCTGGAATCTTCACGCTGATATCTTGCCATTCGCCAGCCTTGGCGGTGTAGGGAGTGAAGCCGGTGTTGGGCTTACCATTGGCCCAGCTGACCTTGGCCGTTCCGCCCTTGGGGGCACGAATTCGAAACTTGAGTTCACAAGAGCCGCTGCGCTGGGCCATGCCGATTCCTAGAAAAGGATCGGCGGCTTTTCCGGTGACTTTGAGAATGCCGTTTTTCACGGAGCCGTTTCGGTTTCGGAGTTTCCAGCCTTGGAGGGCGGGATCGGCAGGTGTGTCTTGAGCTGTTTTTTTGGGAGCTTTCTTCGCGGGCTTACGAATGCGGTTTTTTCCTTCTAGCTCAGGTTGGTATTTTACGGGATCGAACTTCGGGTTTGGGATCGGTTGGACTGCGCTTGTTTCGCGCAGGAATTTCGTGATGAGAGTGTCGAGTTTTGCGACTATTTCGGGGCTCTCGCTGGCGAGGTTTTTGGTCTCTCCGATATCATTCTTGAGATTAAAAAGACGGTATCGGTGAGCTCCATTGTCGCCTTGGTAGAATTCGCGGATTAATTTCCAGCTCTCATGGTGCACGGAGATCGAGGGGGGAATCCAATCGGGGACAGGAGGATCGTGTGGGAAGTAGGTAAAGATCGCTTCTCGAGAAAATGTTTCGCCTTTGAGCGCGGGGGCGATGCTGACACCATCCAATTTTTGATTCTCTTCTTTTTTGATGGGAAGGAGGTCTAGAAAAGTCGGGAAGAAGTCGGTGGATTGCACCAAGGCATCGCTATAGGTGTTCGGGGCGATGTTTCCGGGCCAAGCGACAACCATAGGAACGCGAACTCCGCCTTCGAACATTGAGGCCTTACCTCCACGCAAAGGGGCGTTGCTGGTTGGGGTGGTGCCATCGACCTCGTTATACATGTTTCCGCCATTATCGGAGAAGAAGACGATGATCGTTTGATCAGCGATCTTGAGCTGGTCGAGCGCATTGAGAAGAGTTCCAACGGCATCATCCATCGCCTCAATCATTGCGGCATAGGTGGGGCTGCGTTGAGAGTCGTTCGGGTCGATGAGGCTGCGATATTTTTCAATAACCTTTGGCTTGGCATCAAAAGGAGCGTGAACGGAAAACATCCAGTAGTTCAGGAGGAAGGGGCTCTCTTTATGCTTTTCCATGAAGGCAACAGCTTCTTCGGCCATGCGATCTTCGATATGCTCGTTTGGCGTGTTGGGGTCGAAGTCGGGATACTTCCATGGCGCGACAAAATTTCCAGCTGGCCCCGGCCCGTGCCAGTGAGGGATGTCGATTTCAAAGCCATGTTCCAACGCTGAATGAGGCTTGGCTCCGAGATGCCATTTTCCAAAATGCCCAGTAGCATAACCCGCGTCACGGAAGGACTCCCCAAGGGTGTAGTATTTGGTGTCCAGCCGGTTGACCGGATTCGGTTGCACGGCTTTGTTCTTGGGATGGGAAGCCGTGCCTTCACTCGCTCTTAAAATGGGCTTTCCGGTGTGGCAGTTAGGGGTTGTTAAACCAGTGCGTGCAGGATGAAGACCGGTTAAAATGCTGGAGCGGGTTGGTGAACAAAGTGGGCTGGCGGAGTAAGCCCGGGTAAAGGTCATTCCGCGTTTAGCGAGTCGCTCAATATGAGGCGTGCGGTAGAGCTTGGTGTGTCCGTAAAGCGTAGTATCAGCCCAGCCGAGATCGTCAGCGAGGATGAAAACGACATTCGGTGGTGCTGAGAACGCAGGGCTCGAAAAAAGAGTGGTGATTGTGAAGATGAAAAAACGGAGCATCAGAAAGGGGGCTGCAGTCTAAGCTTACGGCACTTTGTTTTGGGTTCCTTCAAGATCATTGACCGCTTTGTTGGTGACGCGAATGATGTATTTGTTGGGCTGGTTTTTGAGAGCTCTTTTAAGTGCAGGGAGTGCAGGGCGGGCTTGTTCGTCGGCTTCGTCGAGAGCGATGGCAGCGTGGAGGCGGGACCATTCTTCGGGAGACTCGAGGGAGTTGGAGAGTTCTGCGAGAGCTTTCTCCTCGGATGTTTTCATGCGGAGGAGGGCGCGGGCGGCGGCGATCCGGACGACCGTGGAAGATTCTTTTTGGAAGGAGAAAATCGTAGTAAAGGTGGAGGCCGCCCCATTGTCTTGGGTGCCCACGTTACCGATGCCGGTAGCGGCCCAGTAGCGGACTGCGGCGTCTGGGTCTCGAAGGCCTTCAAATAGTTGAGGAAGAGCTTGAGGGCCTTCGGAGGCGAGAGAGGCCATCTTGCCGAGCCGTTCGGGGAGGGTCGTGTCTTTGGTCTTCGCGAGGATGGCGTAGCGGGAGCCGAATTTCTTCTCGCGGATTTCCATTTCAGGCTCGGGAATGAGGCCGAGGTCGCGGGTGTCCTTGATCCACTGGGTGTGGGCCTTGCGGAAACGGTTGAGGTTTTCTTGTTGGGCGGGATCGTTGGCGAGGTTGTTGATCTCGTGAGGATCGTTTTGGAGGTCGTAGAATTCTTCGACGGGTTTGCGGTCGGCCATGAAGAGCTTCATTGCGGGAGGCATGGTTCCTTCCTTTGCGATGCGGCGGAGTTCTCTCATGGTCGCTCCTTTTTCTGGAGTGTTCATGTATTGGAAGTAGGGTTTGAGGGGCTCGTAGTTGCGGATGTAGCGGTAGCGCTTGTCACGAACGGAGCGGATGATGTCGTAGCGTTCGTCCATGCGGTCGCGGGCGCCGTAGATGTAGTCGCGCTGAGGGGTGAGGTTTCCACCAAGGAAGGCGCGACCTTGAGTGATTTTGGGCGCTGGGAGTCCGGCGAGGTTAAGAGTAGTGATGCCGAAGTCGAGCGAGCTGACGAGCTGGTCATCGACAGTGCCGGGTTGAGCTTGGCCGGACGTACGAAATTTTTCAGGGATGCGAATGATGAGCGGGACGCGGGTGCCGGAATCGTAGAGCCAGCGCTTGGCGCGAGGGAGGCCGACTCCGTGGTCGGACCAGTAAACGATGATGGTGTTCTCGTAGAGTCCGGCGTCTTTGAGCTGCTGGATGTGATCGCCAACCCAGGCATCCATCGCGGTGATGAGTTCGTAGTTCCGCTTCCAGTCTTCGCGGACGGTGGGGGTGTCGGGATAGTAAGGCGGGAGGTTGGTGAATTTGGCGGGGTCCTGGCGTTCGCCGGGGGAGAGGTTTTTGGTGATGTCTTTATACTTGGGGTCTCCGGCGATGCCGCTTTCGTGACAGCCGGTGAAGTTGAAGACGGCGAAGAAGGGTTTGTTTTTATCTGCGGCGTTTTTCCAGTGAGCCTTGCGGCTGCTTGCGTCCCAGGTGTTCTTGGATTCCCTGAACTGGTAGTCCTTTTTGGAATTGTTGGTGCAGTAGTAGCCGACGTCGCGAAGGTAGTTGGGGAAGGCCTTGATGGAGGCGGGCATGGTGGCGCTGCTGCGCATGTGCATGGTGCCGATGGAGGTCTGATACATTCCGGTGATGATGGTGGAGCGGCAGGGGGCGCAGACTCCGGCTGCGGTGTAGGCGTTGGTGTAGCGGACGCCTTCGGTGGCGAGTTGGTCGAGGTTCGGGGTGATGGCGTGGGGGTCGCGGTAGCATCCGAAGTGGGCATTGATGTCCTCGGCAGTGAGCCAGAGGATATTAGGCCGGTCGGATCCGAGAGAGGGAAGGAGAAGGGCCAAGGCCAAGAAGAGGGGGGGAAGAACTTTTAACATGGATTGAGGATGCTAGGTGGTTGGAGTGCATGCGAATCGAGGATTCGGGATAGTCTTTCTTTTACCGGAAAATTTTGTTAACTTGGAGTCATGATACGTCCCAGAAAGAAGTTGACTATTTATGATTTGCAGAAGTTGAAGAGGAAGCGTTGCTTGACCCATATTCATGTGAAATCTCCGCAGGAGGCAGCAGCAGCGGAAGAAGCTGGAGTGGATATTATGAGCTGCAGTTTTGATTCAATTGAGGCGCAAGCACGATTGCCGATTTTGGTGGAAGCGGCTCCGAATAGTTTTTTTTCCTGCGCAACTCCGCATGGCTTGGCATCTCCTGAAGAAGCGATTCGCGTGGGTTTTCGGGCCTTAGAATTGGGCGCGAGCTCGGTTTATTGTTCGGCGAGTCCTTTCATAATTGAGGCGATGGCGAGGGAGCGTATTCCCGTAGTCGGGCATCTGGGGATGATTCCAAGGCATGTTACTTGGACGAACTACCGGGCGATCGGCAAAACGGTTGAGGAGGCAAAGGCGCTTTACCAACAAATGAAGACCCTAGAATCAGCCGGCGCATATGCTGCAGAGGTGGAGTGTCTTCCTGAAAATCTCGCGAGTTTTTTAGCGTCTCAGACGTCCATGATCTTGATGTCCTTGGGCTCCGGAAAGGGATGCGATACACAGTTTTTGTTCTCGGATGATATTTTGGGCGACTACGATGAACGCCTGCCTCGTCATGCGAAGGCTTATCGTGATTTCGCGGCCGAGAATCGGCGTTTACAAGAAGAGCGAATTGCGGCTTTCGGGGAATATATTGCCGATGTCAAAGACGGGAGTTTCCCGAGTGAAACCCATTTGTTGCAGATGGATGAGGATCTTCTGAACGAAGTGAAGTCCGAGTTTGGCGGTTGATGGAAATGAAGTGTTTTTTTTGGAAGAATCTTCGTTAAGCTGGTCTGATGCTGACTGGGCAGACTTTAAGCTCGGCGGTCTGGGTGACGGGGTCGTAGCCGGATCCAGTGAGGATGTTGACGTTGGTTTCGGCGAAGCTGAAGCTGGTGAAGACGGTTCCTCTTGGGGAGCGGGTGGTGGCTTCGACTTTGAGTTCGATCTCGCCGCGACGGCTGGCCATTTTGACGAATTTTCCGTCGGTGAGGCCCCAGTCTTTTACGTCGTCTGGATGGACCTCGAGGGTTTCCTCGGAGAGGAGGTAGTCGATGCCGCTCGCGCGCCCGGTTTGGGTGCGAGTGTGGTAAGCCTGGAGGCGGCGGCCGGTGGTGAGCCAGACGGGGTAGTCGTCATCGATGATTTCAGCGGGGTCGCGGTAGCCGATGATTTTGAAGAGGCCGGGTTTACCGTCTTTGAATTCTCCTTCGTGAAGGATGGGGGTGCCTTGGTGGCCTTCTTCGGGGACGGGCCATTGGTAGTTGCCGTCGCCGATGTTGTCCCAGTTGAGGCCTTTGTAGATGGGGCTCAGGGCGCAGAGCTCGTTAAAGACCTCCTTGGCGCTTTCGAATTCGAATCCGGGGATGCCGAGTTCTTTGGCGATGTTTGAGATGATCCACCAGTCGGGCTTAGAGTCGCCGTGAGAGGGGACGGCTTTGCGGAGACGCTGGACGCGGCGTTCGGTGTTGGCTTGGACGTCGTCGGTCTCGCCCCAAGCGGAGGCGGGGAGGACGATGTCGGCCATCTGGGCGGTCTCGGTGAGGAAGATGTCGATGACGACGAGGTGATCGAGTGATTTGAGGGCCTTCTCGCAGTGGTTTTTATCGGGGTCGGTGACGACGGTGTTTTCGCCATCGATGAGCATGGCGTGGATGCCATTGTCTTCTGCGCCGCAGAGGTTGAGGGCGGTGACTTTAGTCATCGAATCGCCAAGGTCCATTTCGGGCTGCTGGTAGGCGGCCTTAAATTTCTTGTGGCATTCCTCGGAGGCGACGGGTTGAAAGCCGGGGTAGTTCCCAGGGACCGCGCCGCAGTCGCCCGCACCTTGAATATTATTCTGTCCGCGCATCGGGTTGATGCCGGTGCCTTCTTTACCGAGATTTCCGGTGAGCAGGGCGAGGTTGCAGAGGGATTGGACGTTATCGACGCCACAGATGTGCTCGGTGATGCCGAGGGTGTAGTAGATCGCTCCGAGTTTGGCGGAGCCATACCAGAGGGCCGCTTGCTCGATATCGGCAGCGGGGACCTCGCAGATTTCAGCAGCCCAAGCGGGGGTGAATTCCTTGAGGTGGGTTTCGAACTGTTCGAATTCGGCGCAGCGCTCGGCGATGAATTCTTTATCCTGCAGCCCTTCGCGGACGATGACGTGAGCCATGGCGAGAAGGAGGGCGACATCGGATCCGACGCGGATGGGGAGGTGAAGATGCGCGAGTTCTGCGAGACGGGTTTTGCGTGGGTCGGCGACGACGAGTTTGGCTCCTTTGGTGAGCGCTTTTTTGAGACCCGTCGCAGCGACGGGGTGGCACTCGGTCATGTTGGTGCCGATGGCGAAGATGGTGTCGGGTTTGTCCATGTCCTTGAGAGGATTGGACATTGCGCCTCTTCCGATTTGAGCGGCCAGACCGGCCACGGTGGGAGCGTGTCAAGCACGCGAGCAGTTGTCTATATGATGCGTGCCAAAGCCCGCTCGAATAAACTTCTGCATGGTGTAGGCGGCTCCGTGGGGCGCACGCCCGGAGGCGATGCCGTAGATGGAGTGGCGGCCGTATTTGGCTTTCGCTTTGGCGAAGCCTTCGGCGGCTTTTTTGAGCGCTTCGTCCCATTCGACCTCTTTGAAGGTGCCGTCGGGTTGTTTGATGAGAGGCTTGGAAAGTCGGTCTTCGTGCTGGATAAAGTCGTAGGTGAACTGGCCTTTGATGCAGAGGGCGCCCTTATTGGCGGGGCCGTCCATCGCGGGTTGAGCACCGACGATTTTATCGCCTTTGGTCATCAGGTCGATCGAGCAACCGACCGCGCAATAGGGGCAGACGGTGCGGGTCTTCTTGATGGGCTCGACGAGGTCGGCGGCACGGAGGGCTTTTTTATCAGCAAGGGCACCGGTGGGGCAGGTCTGGACGCATTGGCCGCAGAAGGTGCAGTCGGAGTCGCGGAGGTCGTTTCCGAACTCGGTGGTGATCTGGGTCTCGAAACCCCGATTCATCATGGTGATGGCGTAGTCGCCTTCCTGCTCGGCGCAGACGCGGACGCAGCGGTAACAGGAGATGCAGTTATCGTAGTCGCGGAGGATGAAAGGGTTTAAGTCGTCGGTGTTGCTGGTGCCCGATTGCTTGCCTTTGAAGCGGCCGTTGCGAGCGCCGTATTTATTGACGAGTGAGGAAAGTTCCTGTGAGGCGAGCCCGCGGAGGGGGTTGACATCGATTTGGCGGTTTTCGGAGGCGACCATCTCGAGGAGCGTCTTGCGCATCTTCTCGATCTTGGGTGGGGCGGTTTTGATAACCATGCCATCTGAGGCTTGCGTGGTGCAGGAGGCGACAGGGTTACGAATGCCTTCGACTTCCACGACGCAGAGACGACAGCCGCCGAAGGCCTCAAGGCGGTCATCGTAACAGAGGGTAGGGATGTCTTTTTGAAGTCGGGTAGCGACTTGGTAAATGGTCTCGCCCTGAGTGAAAGTAGTTTCCTGGCCATCAATGGTGATAGCGAGCTGGGTGCCGATGGTGGAGTTGGGATCGTTGATCATCGTGATCGGGGAAAAGCGGGTATTAATTATTGCGCTCTTGGAAAACCTGAGCGGCTGTTTTTGTAGTTACCTCAATATCTCGGAGTTGGAGGTGCCAGTAATCATTCAGCCATCTTTGTTCTTCTTTTTGTCCTTTTTCGGTGGGGAAGAAATTGTTGTTTTTGAAGAACTCTTTGCCGTTGATTTGCATTTCATAGCAGTTGAAAGCGACGGTCTGCTGAATCTGAGTGGTGCGAGTCAAGATGTGGCCGTCTTCTGTGACTTGAAAGTCGAGTGTGATGGTTTGCTCAGGCTTCGTGACGGTGGCGACAACTTTTGGGTGAGTGAAAGAGCCGCCCGTTTTTTCGAACTCTAGGTGAATGGTGTCACCGAGGTAGATGTCGAGGACCCCATCTTTACTGAGAATCTCTCCTGCAGGGACGGTTACTTCAATTTTCTTACCTATGGTATTGGTGATTGTTTGGGTGCGTTCGGGGCGTTTGTTGGCAGCACCTGGGAGAGGGGTGGCCTTAATGAGCTTGATAGACGCTTCATCGAAGGTCTGCCAAGGGACGGTGAACTTTTTACCATCTTTTTCGAAGGTTACGTTTTCATCGGTGTGATTCAGGATGGTTACTGTGATTTCACGTCCTTTGGTGTCTTTGATTTTGATCGGAGTTGCCACGGCGATAGCCGTGGAAAAAATGGCCAGAGAAATGAGTGAGGTGAATTTCATGGTTAAGGGAATGTTAGCATGAAAGGGAAGAGAGATCAGCTGGATTTTGAAGTCGAGGCTTCGACTTGTTCAGGGAAATATTTTAGGAGTGATTCGGTGACGTGAGGAGCTGCCATTCCGAGGCCACAAGCGGAGGTCGCTTTCATGGCTTCTCCGATGTCTTCGACTTCAGCAGTCCAGTCTGCTAGGGGGAGGGCATTGGACTTACCGTCGAGGCGTTCGGTGAGGCGTTGGGTTCCAATGCGGCAGGGGAAGCATTTTCCGCAGGATTCATGAGCGAAAAATGCCATGGCATCGCGGGCGACAGAGACCATATCACGTGAGTTATCGAAGACCATAATACCTCCCGCTCCGAGGAAGGAACCGAGGGAGCGGATGCAGGGATCATCGAGGGTGAGGTCATCTAGGATTTGATGGCCGAGGAAGCCTCCCGAAAGTCCAGCCATGGTGACTGCTTGGATGGTCTTTCCTTCGAGTGGACCACCGGCCCAATCGTAGAGGAGAGTTTTTAAAGGGAGTCCGAAGGGGACTTCGTAGTTGCCCGGACGCTGAATATCTCCAGAGAGGGAAATGAGTTTCGTGCCGGCGTGTTCGCCAAGGCCAAGAGACTGATACCAGTCAGCGCCTTTTTTGAGAATATGAGGAACGGCACAGAGGGTTTCGACGTTGTTCACGGCGGTTGGTTTATCCTCAAATCCGTGGGTGACGGGGAAGGGGGGCTTATTACGTGGGAAGGGGTGTTTTCCTTCGAGGGAATTAAGAAGTGAACCTTCCTCACCGCAGATATAAGCACCAGCACCACGTCTGACGTAGAGGTGGAAGGTGAAGCCAGAATCTAGGATGTTGTTTCCAAGCAGTCCCGCCTCGCGGCATTCAGCAAGGCAGCGCTCAAGAAGAGCATTGGTTTCTGGATACTCGTAGCGGAGGTAAATGAAACCGCGTGGCGCACCGGTAGCGAAACCTGCAAGGATCATTCCTTCGATGAGCGCATAGGGATCGTAATCCATCAGCGTGCGATCCTTAAAGCAACCGGGTTCCCCTTCGTCGGCATTACAAACGATGGACTTTGGGTGCCGGTCGCAATCTGCAACCGCTTTCCACTTTAAGCCAGTCGGGAATCCCGCGCCGCCACGTCCGGCGAGTTTTGAGGCGGTGATTGTCTCGAGGGTATTTTGAGGCGATTGGTTTTTTAAAACCTCACTCAAAGCGGTGAATCCACCGTGAGATTTGTAGCCCTCGAAAGTGTTGTTTCCTGTCTTTCGGATATTTGAGAAGAGACACTCCTCAATTCCGCCTGGATTCGGGGCGGGGAGGGGAGATGGAGTGGGCTTAAGCGTTTCCGCGCTTTCTCCGGCTAGCGTGGTGTGACCCTGAAGGACGGGGATCGGTTCATCGCAGCGGCCCGAGCAGGGCATTTCACTCGCGGAGATGCCTTGCGATTTGAGAGTTTCGAGAATCTCATTCCCACCTCGAAGGCAGCAGATGTTTCCGGTGCAGACGCGTGGAGCCTCAAGCCCACCTGGAGTACGGGAAAAGTGATGATAAAAAGTGACCGTGCCAAAGAGATCTGCGAGGGGGATCTTCAGCCCATCTGAAACAGAACGCAGAGCATCGTCGGAAAGGTAGCCATCGCGATCATGAAAAGCATGGAGGAGCGGGAGCAGTGGAGCAGGTTCGTTTTTCCACTGATTAATGAGGTTCTGATCGGAGACGGTGTGTGTGGCTTCTGCCATGTGCAGAGCATGCCAAACATGAGCGGTGAGGCAAGGGGCGATCTGATCTAACAGTCTAGAAATTTCCCGCGTATAAATTGAAGGTCGGAGGTCTCAGAAACCCAATCAAGGTCTGTCCTGAATCTTGTGCGAATTCTACCGCGAGGGAGGAGGGGGCAGAAATGCCTGCGACGAGGGGGATTCCAGCGGCGAGAGACTTCTGCATTAGCTCGAATGAGATGCGGCCAGAAAGGAGAAGAAAAGTTTGAGAAAAATCGACCTCTTGCTGAGAGGCGAGACCGATGACTTTATCGAGCGCATTGTGACGGCCGATATCTTCTTTAAGCATAAGAAGTGTCCCATGCGTATCAAATAATCCAGACGCATGAAGTCCACCGGTCGAGTCGAACGTTCGTTGAGCTGCTCTCATCGTGTCCGGGGCTCCGAGTAAAATCTGCTTTTCCAATTTTAGCTCATTTTTGAGTTCATCGTGGTCTTGGAGAATGGCATCGATGGTAGCTTTTCCACAAAGTCCGCAAGAGGAGGCGGCAAAGAGGTGACGCGTCATTCGCTCCCATTCCACTTCACAGCCATCTGAGAGAAAGACAAAGGCGTGGTTCTCTCGTGCTTCTAAATCGATCCGAGATATTTCGGCTGGTTTCTTGATGATGCCTTCGGTTTTTAAAAACCCCATCACCAGAAACTCGTCATCGCCGGGCGTGCGCATGAGGACCGCGAGCGCACGACCATCAATGACAACCTGAAGCGGTTCTTCAACCGCGAGGTGATCTGAGGTTTCAAGCTCCTCATCGGGTGCTTGTTTGGTGATGCGGAATTCTCGTGATCGTCTCTCCATCGTCAGGAAGCTATGTCGCTCTCATCGAGATGGAAAATATTTTTTCCAGAGGATGTCTTCCACCCATTAGTAATTGGCTAGTTGACAGTCTCATTCATGTTGCTTATGTCCGCGCCTCCGAGGCGTAGGCAACCGTTTTCGTCCACCGGAACTTTTGATCAAAAAGACCTAATAAAAACAGTCCCATGGCTACCAAAAAGAAGGCTGCTAAAAAGCCCTCCCAAAAACAAAATGTTTACTACTTCGGCGCAGGAAAATGCGACGGAGACGGCTCAATGAAAGCCCTCCTCGGAGGTAAAGGCGCGAACCTCGCCGAAATGAGCAGCATCGGTGTTCCCGTTCCTGCTGGCTTCACCATCACTACTGACGTTTGCACATACTACTACGATAACGGTAAGAAGTATCCCAAGACTCTCAATGCAGAGATTGAGGCAAACATCGCCAAGGTCGAGAAGGCCATGGGCAAAAAGTTCGGCGATCTCAAAAACCCTCTTCTCCTTTCCGTTCGTTCTGGTGCACGCGAGTCGATGCCTGGAATGATGGACACCATTCTCAACCTCGGGATCAACGACGAGGTTGTCGAAGCTCTCGCTAAGAAGACTGGTAATCCTAAGTTCGCGTGGGACTCCTATCGCCGTTTCCTCCAAATGTATGGAAGCGTGGTGATGGAAGTGGAAGCCGAAGCCGGCGAGCACCACGATCCTTACGAGGTGATCCTCGACGAAGCCAAGGCTAAGGCCAAGGTGAAGGACGACTCCGGACTCAACGAGCAGCAGCTTCGCGAAGTTGTTGCTGCTTTCAAAGCGCTCATTAAAAAGCGTTCTGGAAAAAATTTCCCTGAAGACCCACGCGAGCAGCTCATCGGAGCGGTCAACGCCGTCTTCAACTCCTGGCAGAACGATCGCGCGATCGTTTACCGTCAGAAGTATGGTATCCCAGCCGCATGGGGCACCGCAGTGAACGTTCAGGCCATGGTCTTCGGTAACACCGGTAAGACTTCTGGAACGGGTGTTGCCTTCACCCGTGACCCAGCCACCGGTGAAAACGTGTTCTACGGTGAGTATCTCATCGACGCACAGGGTGAGGACGTCGTCGCCGGTGTCCGTACTCCCAAGCCTATCGCCAAGATGGCCAAGGACCTTCCCAAGTCACACAAAGAGCTCCTCGTCATTCGTAAGAAGCTCGAGAAGCACTTCCGCGATGTGCAAGACGTTGAGTTCACGATTGAAGAAGGTAAGCTCTGGATGCTTCAGACCCGTAACGGTAAGCGCACTGGTTTCGCGGCCGTGAACATCGCTCTCGACATGGTGAAAGAGCGTCTCATCAAAAAGGAAGATGCGATCCTTCGCATTCCTGCTGATGACCTCGGTCACCTCCTTGCTCCCATCTTTGACACCAAGGCTGAGAAGGCTGCCAAGAAAGTTGGTAGCGGACTTCCTGCAGGTCCTGGTGCCGCTTCCGGTAAGATTTACTTCAACTGGGAAGACTCGGTCAAAGCGGCTGAAAAAGGAGAAAAAGTCATTCTCGTTCGCCAGGCCACCTCTCCTGAGGACCTTCGCGGAATGATCGCAGCTGACGGAATTCTCACCACTGAAGGTGGAGCTTCCTCACACGCCGCTCTCGTTGCCCGCCAGATGGGTAAGGTCTGCGTCTGTGGTGCTCACGGAATGTCCATCGACTACAGCAAGAAGACTCTCTCCGGAAACGGCGTGACTCTCAAGGAAGGCGACGAGCTTTCCCTCAACGGATTCGTTGGAGCCGTCTACAAGGGGAGCATTAAGTCTTCTCCTTCCCAGGTTATCCAAGGGCTTATCGAGAACAAGGCTGCCGCCAAGAAGTCTGCTACTTACAAGAAGTTCATGGAGCTCATGAGCTGGACCGACAAGCTTCGTAAGCTTGGTGTCCGCACCAACTCCGATACTCCGGAGCAGGTTGAGCAGGCCATCAAGTTCGGTGCTGAAGGCATCGGCCTGACCCGTGCCGAGCACATGTTCTTCGAGGGCAACCGCATCGACTCCGTTCGTGAGATGATTCTCGCTGACGACGACGCAGGTCGCGCCAAGGCACTCAAGAAGATCAAGGTCTTCATGAAGAAGGACTTCATCGGAATCTTCAAGGCACTCGCAGGACGCCCTGCGACGATTCGTCTTCTGGATCCACCTCTTCACGAGTTCATCGGCACCATGGATGCCGCTCAGAAGAAGGACCTCTCCAAGAAGATTGGCATGAGCGCAGCAGCGATCACCAAGCGTATTCACGCTCTTCACGAAGAGAACCCAATGCTTGGTCACCGTGGTTGCCGTCTCGGCATCAGCTACCCGGCGATTACCGCAATGCAGGTCGAGGCCATCCTCGAAGCTGCTGCGGAGGTCCAGGCTGGCGGAACCAAGGTGCTCCCTGAAATCATGGTCCCACTTGTTGCATATGCCCGTGAGCTTGAGCTCCAGAAACAGGTCATCGACGAGACTGCTGCCGCAGTTCGTAAGAAGCTCGGTCTTACCAAGTCCAAGCTGAAATACACCGTTGGAACCATGATCGAGATTCCTCGCGCTGCCATCACCGCTGCTGAAGTGGCGAAGCACGCTGAGTTCTTCTCCTTCGGAACCAACGACCTCACTCAGACCGGACTCGGACTTTCCCGTGACGATTCCTCCAGCTTCCTCCCAACCTACCAGGATGCGGAAGTTCTCAACAACAACCCATTTGCTGGTCTCGACCAGGAAGGTGTGGGGCAACTTGTTGAAATGGGCGTCAAGGGTGGTCGTAAGACCGTCAAGAACCTCAAGATGGGTATCTGCGGCGAGCACGGCGGCGATCCTGATTCGGTGAAGTTCTTCCACCGCGCTGGACTCAACTACGTGTCCTGCTCACCATTCCGTATCCCGGTTGCCCGCCTTGCGCTTGCGCAGGCAGCACTCGAGGAAAAAGGATTGGCTCGCGGTGAAGTGAGCTAAGGCTGACTCATCAAAAAAACTTCAAAGCCCCGTCTGTGAAAACAGGCGGGGCTTTTTTGTGGAAATAGGAAAAACTGATTAGAATCGGATTGCCAATTTCGTGCCGGGCTGATTTGTTCCTGCCGACGCGTGCGTGGCGGAATTGGTAGACGCGCATGATTCAGGTTCATGTGGGGGCAACCCCGTGGAGGTTCGATTCCTCTCGCGCGCACCATTTTTTTACTCCGGCTCGGTTGATGACGACCTTAGAAATTCAGCAACACATCAATTCGGCGATTGAAGCGCAATTCGAGAACCTGACTTCTGAATCAGGAGAGATGATGACAAGTGAAGGGGGGGACGGTCGCTTCTTCGGGAAGGTCTACGCCACCCGATACTCTGGGATTGGTCGAGATGTTTTTCTCGCGATCGGTGAGACGGATAAGAAGGTCCAGATCGTGAAGCTCGGGAAATCCGAAGTTTTGAAGCCCAAGAAAGATGATCTCAATATGCTCTTACTTAAGGAGCTACAGATCGAGATTAAGTCCTGACTGAATGAACTCGTAGGGTGAGCGACTTCTTACTCTGGTTAAAAATTATAATTAGTAACCTCCGCCTCAAACTGAGTGAACTCGTAGGGTGAGCGGCTTTTGACACTCCGTGGGCGACTTACCCTCAAAGTCCGCCTCAAACTGAGTGAACTCGTAGGGTGAGCGGCGACGAGCGCGAACAGGAACCTCCGCAGATAGCTTCCGCCTCAAACTGAGTGAACTCGTAGGGTGAGCGGTCCACGGGCTTTCCACATCATCACTCGTTTCGTTAACCCGCCTCAAACTGAGTGAACTCGTAGGGTGAGCGGCAAAGGGCAGATCATGCTGGGAATGCGGAACGCCTTTCCGCCTCAAACTGAGTGAACTCGTAGGGTGAGCGGCCGAGAGACCTCCTCCGCCGAGAGCCCCGTCTCATCCCGCCTCAAACTGAGTGAACTCGTAGGGTGAGCGGCGTCC
>JBDNAW010000054.1:0-6650 GCA_039768255.1 Akkermansiaceae bacterium
AAAAAAACTCTCAAATCGCTAGAAAATGTGGCCTAGGGGTGACGCTCCCCTCATGAGCACCTGCGATTTGGTGCTGCGGATTTTTAGCCAAAAGTGCGTGAATTTCACCCACTTCGGCCAAGTATCCTGACTTTGTGCGCATGCGGCCTCAGAATTGGTCTTCTGAGGCCGTTCTTTTTTCACGGATGATCCTTTGCCAAGTGGCTCGGAATTGGGTAATCGCTCGGCGGGAGATGAACCCTCTCCAACTTTTTCCTCATGCTCGATATCAAAGCCATACGCGAAAATCCCAATCACATCAAAGAACGCCTCGCCACTCGCAGTGCTGAAGCCGCCTCGATGATCGACGAGGTCCTCGCTTGCGATGAAACCCGCCGCAAAGCCGAAACCGATAAACAGCAGCTCCAGTCCCAACGTAAATCCACTTCCAAGGAAATCGGAAAACTGCGTGCAAATGGAGAAGACTCCTCCGCGATTGAAGCAGAAGTGAAACAGATCGCGGAGAAAATCAAAGAACTCGATGAAATCGGCACCACTGCGGGCGATCGTCAAAATGATCTTCTTTTAAACATCCCAAACCTTCCGCACGACGCTTGTCCGATCGGAGCAAATGAAGATGCCAATCCCATCATCCGTAGCTGGGGTGAAAAACCTGAACTCGTGAAGGCTCAAGATCACCTCGATCTTGCCGAGGCGAAAGGCATCATCAGCTTTGATGATGGCGCCCGCATCTCTGGTTCTGGCTTCGCCGTTTACCGTGGAAAAGGAGCGAAGCTTCAGCGCGCACTTATTCAATTTCTTCTCGACCTCCAGACCGAGGAACACGGCTACGAAGAAGTCAACGTCCCCCACGTGGTCAAGCGTGATGCCATGTTCGGCACCGGTCAGCTTCCGAAGTTTGAGGATGACATGTATGGCATCGAGGACAACGAAATGTTCCTCATCCCGACTGCTGAAGTCCCCGTCACAAACCTCTACCGTGACACCCTTCTTCCCGAGACTGACCTTCCGATCAAGATGACCGGACACACACCCTGCTTTCGACGTGAAGCCGGAAGTGCCGGCCGAGACAATCGCGGCATCATCCGCATGCACCAGTTTGACAAAGTAGAGCTCGTGCAGATCGTTCATCCTGAAAAATCGATGGACGCACTTGAAGAACTCACCGGTCATGCCGAAGCCGTTCTCCAAAAACTCGGCCTACACTATCAGGTCATCGAGCTCTGCACCGGAGACATCGGATTCGGTTCCGCGAAAACCTACGACCTCGAAGTCTGGGCACCGGGCCAAGGCAAGTATCTTGAAGTTTCTAGCTGCTCATGCTTCGGCGATTACCAAGCCCGCCGTATGAAGCTCCGCTTCAAAGACGCCGACGGCAAAAATAACTTCTGCCACACCCTCAACGGTTCCGGCACCGCGCTCCCGCGTCTTCTCGTCGCCGTTCTTGAGCAATACCAGACTGCAGAAGGTGACATCAAAATCCCCGAAGCTCTCGTTCCGTATTACGGATCAGAGACCTTATAAAATCTGCTCAAAGACGCCTCCTCCAAGGAGCTTTCCGCCTTCATAAAAGGCACAGATTTGTCCTGGAGTGAGTGCGCGTTGGGCACGCGTGAATTCGATTTCGAATTTCCCCTCGTCTAGCTCGTGCATCATCACGGGTTCACTTTTAGCACGATAGCGCGGCTGAACTTCAACCCGGCCTGCCGTGATTTGATCGTTCATCGAGGAGACGGAACCAACGATACACTTCGTCGCATAAAGCCCCTGAGTCGTGCCCTCATCCCAACCCACAATGAGTTGATTCGCTTCCGTATTTTTTCCTACCACGACGTAGGCCATCCCTTCGCGTGGCGAAGCAACCCCATGGCCTTTACGCTGCCCAAGAGTGTATAGATGAAGTCCATCATGCTTCCCCATCACCTTTCCACTGAGATCGACAATCTCACCCGGTGCATCGGGGACGTGATGACGCAGGAAATCGCTCATCTTAATATTTCCAATAAAGCAAATTCCTTGGCTATCTTTTTTCTCAGCTGTCGGAAGATTAAAACGTCTCGCTACCTCCCGCGCTTCTGGCTTGAGCATCTCGCCCACCGGGAAAAAGGCATGCTTTGCCTGATACTGAGTCATCATTGCGAGAAAATAAGACTGATCTTTATTGGGATCCGCACCCCGAAGGAGATCCGCCGATCCATCAGCACGCTCGCGTCGACGAACATAGTGCCCAGTGCCAACAGCTTCAAATCCCTGATCGAGCGCGTAATCGAGAAACACTCCAAACTTCATTTCCCGATTACACATGACATCAGGATTGGGCGTGATTCCAGAGCGATAGCCTTCGAGAAGATAATCTACGATCCGCTCACGATATTGATCAATGAGATCGACAACACGGAATTCAATCCCAAGAGACTTGGCCACTGCATGAGCATCTTCAAGGTCTGACTCCCAAGGACAATCACCGGGAAGACCTTCTTCGTTGATCCAATTTTTCATGTAGCCGCCCACCACTTCATGGCCCTGCTCAATGAGCAGAGCCGCCGCAGCCGAGGAATCAACGCCCCCAGACAGACCAACCAAAACGCGCGCCATGGCGTAACGCTAAATTGTAATTCCGATTTCCCAATTCCAAAATTCCACCTAAGCTTGCCCCGTGTCCGATCAACAGACTCCATCTCCGCAATCAGCAGACTCCGCAAGTGAGCAAGCTCGCTCCCCCTTTGCTGGATGCCTGATCCTCATCGTGATGGCGATCGTAGCGCTGGTTCTCGTGAGCTCTGCAGGCTGGGCTTTGAAAAAACAGACCGAAGCGATTGCGGAGTTCACCGAGGAAGAAGCAAAGCCGACTCCCGTGACCGATGTCATGAATCACCAGACAGATTTCAACTCTCTGGTCAGCCGCATGGAGCGCTTCGAACATGAGATTGAAAATAATCGCGCAACCGAACTCAAACTCTCCCCCACCGATCTCAATCTTGCGATTTCTCACTACGAAGCGCTGGAGGGTTTTCACGGTCAGCTCTCAGTCGAAAGCATTTCTAGCGAATCCATCAAAGGACAGATTCACCTCCCGCTAAATTCCACCAAGAAGCTTCCCGCATTCGTCTGCAGCATCTTGAGCATCGAGCAACGCGCGAATAATCTGAATGGAAACTACGAAGCTGAACCTCTCCTCACCGATGGTTCTTTAATTGCGACCTTAACAAAAATCACCCCTAACACCGGATCAATCCCAAAGGAATTCCTCGCCGGCATCGCACGACTCAAGGTCTCCGGAGAAGTTCAGGAAAACTCGACCCTCGAGAGGCTCTTGAAAAAGCTCACCGCCGTCGAACTCCACGAAGGCGCTTTAGTCTTTTCTTATGATCCGAAAGGCACACCTCCTTCTGCACAAAAAGAGTCCAATGAGCTCGCGAACAAAGCAAAACAGTTCGTCGCTCTTGGTGGCGTCATCTTCATCCTCACGATGATTCTCGCTTTTATTATCATCAGCCGCTGGCGGAAAAATCGCGCAGCCCAAGCGACTTAGATTACTCACTCTTCGATCTTAATAACCTGCTCCCCGGGGTGATAAAACGGGCCAATATCACGCGCACGAGATTCGAGATAATCACGATTGGTATCGAGCGCACGAGATTCGAGTTCAAACTGACGTCGCCTCTTTAACACCTCCGCTTCCTCGTTCTGAGCATCAGCGAACTCCGCTTCAATCTGGCGAAGCTTTTGGTATTCCGGCGCAATCGGAACGATCACCGCGGCTGCGAGAACGATGACAAACACGGCCATCACAAAGCCCGTCACCTTCCCAAACATCCGTGGCTGAGCGCGCTCCCGGGAAAATTCCGGATCGCGTTTGAGTTCCACATCTTGCTTGCGCCGCTGAGCCATTGTGAAACCAGAATAACAGCTCATGAACCATGATTCCATGAGAAATTTAAGAGACCCAAAATATCGAAGCCCCTACTGTCTCGCCGCTTTGATGGTATTCTTCATCAACATCGCGATCGTCATCGGTCCAACTCCACCTGGAACCGGAGTGATTGCGGAGGTTTTCTCAGCAACTTCATCATAAGCGACATCACCGCACAAACGATATCCCTTTTTCTGAGACGCATCCTCCACGCGATTGATCCCGACATCAATAACGACTGCCCCCTCTTTGACATGCTCAGCCCTAATAAATTCCGGAAGACCAACTGCGGCAACGATGATATCGGCACGTTGACAAACACTGGCGAGATCCTTCGTCCGTGAGTGCGCGATCGTGACCGTAGCATCACTCCCCTTCGCAACTAAGAGCAAGGCCATCGGCTTTCCGACGATCATACTGCGCCCGACCACGACTGCTTCTTTCCCACGTGTCTCCACACCAGCAGATTCAAGTAAACGCATACAGCCAGCTGGCGTGCACGGCACAAATCCAGACGGGTCTTCAAGCGTGAGCTTAGCAACATTTTCCGGATGAAATCCGTCGACATCTTTGGCAGGATTAATCGCACGCACGATTGCCTCTTCATCGATTTGAGGCGGTGGCGGTGATTGGACTAAAATTCCATGGATCGCGGGATCAGCATTGAGCCGTTCCACCACAGCATGCACTTCTGCCTGTGTTGCATCGACCGGCAGCACGATCTTTTCCGAATACAGTCCAAGGTCCGCGCACTTCCGCACCTTGGAACCGACATAAACTTGCGACGCCGGATCTTCCCCGATCAACACAACTGCCAGCCCAGGGGTGATTCCTGCGGCTTTGAGTTCGGCGATTTCAGCAGCGCATTCTTTGAGCACTTGAGCGGCTACGGATTTTCCATCAATGATCGTTGGCATAATTTTATTCGGTGTCTTCGGGAAGGTCGTTGATGCCCTCGCGCATGAGTGTTTGCAACTTCAAGCGTGCGGCCTCGAACTCATCTTCAGAAAGCTTTCGGGGAAGCTCAAGAGGTTCTCCAAAAATAAGCGTCATCCGTGAAAACGGCTTCGGGATAATAAAGCGATCCCACGTTTTCAAACGCCAGCATTCATCGACGAGCAAAGTGATCGGAATAATCGGAAGCCCGGTTGTCTGCCCGAGCTTAATCACCCCCGGCTGCATCGAGTAACGCGGCCCCCTCGGACCATCAGGCGTAATAATGAGATCCTTACCCGCCTTCGCAGCCTTCTTAAGCGCAATCAAGGCAGCAGCACCACGCCGACTACTTGATCCTCGCACCGCCCCTAAACCATAAATCCCAACCGCCGCTTCAATCGCCGCCCCATCTTTACTGGCACTAGAAAGGACCACCGTATTGGAATTCCGCAGATGAAATCGGCTCGTCCACACCGGAAGCAAAGCGCAGATTCGATTGTGCCAAAAAGCATGAATAAACTGGTTCTTTGGATCGCTAAACTCCTCACGCCACCCCGTCATTTCCACGCGTAATGTCCGGCCAAGCACCCACATCATGCTCCCGACTAAACGCCCCCCCCAGACCACTTTCCAGTTTGCGCGTATTTCCTGTTCTTTATCCATGACTACAAGAGGAAACCTACGCCGATGAGCGTTTCGGTAGCAACGATTGATGCTGACTCAAGATCCACGATGATTGCGCGAATGGCGCGTAAAGCTGAGTCAACTCCGAGAAAAAACATCGTGGTAAGTGTGCAAATTCAAACTCCTCCAAGATCTACTGACAAGCCGCATTCCTAAAAGATCAAGCGTTTGTGAATAAGTGCGCCCCTTGGCCCTTCGGCAAAAGAACACTGGCACTCCCCCCTCTCGGATCATAAGTTCTGCGGAGCACGATGATCACTGTCACCGAAAAAGCGAAATCTGAACTCAAAGCTCTCCTTGAATCAAAAAACGCACCCGACGGAAGCGGACTCCGCCTTAGCGTCGAACGTGGAGGGTGCGCCGGACTCGCCTACGCGATGAAAATTGCGCAAAGCGAAGAAGGTGATGAAATGATCAATCTCGATGGCACCCGCTTTATCGTCGCTGCGGACTCCTTCGATTTCCTCCGCGGCTGCACCGTAGATTTCACCGATGATCTTTCCGACCGCGGCTTCAAAATCTTCAATCCAAATGCTTCACGCTCCTGCGGTTGCGGGACTTCTTTTGAGCCTAGCGAAGAAGGAAAAAAGCCAGAATACGACCCCTCGCTCGACGGCACTGCTTGTAAATAAACGATGGCTAAGAAAGACCTAGAAGACTTCGTCAAAAGCCGCCCCCCCATGTTTTGGTGGCTGCTCGCAAACGTGCTTGCGATCACCTTCGCGATCTCATCATGGGTCGTCTGCCTTAACCTCTTCCGAGACCCCACCCACCCTACGAGTTACAACTGGATGCTTAAGGTGAACAGAATCGCACCACTCGAAGCTTTCAATGCCACCAACGCTCCGCGCCCTAAAAAAACCGCCGACCCTCTCGCCCTTGAGGCACAATTCCAGAAATTCAAAGGTGATGACCTCATCGCACTCAATCACGAACTTCTGAAGTCCTACCTCACAAACTATCAGAAGGCGAAGTTCCTCACTTACGTAAAAGGTGATTTTAAAATCATCGAGACCCGCAAGCTCACCGAAAATGATTTCCTACCTGAAGGAGTCGTGGTGAAAGCCCAAGCCATGGTCACCTCGAAAAAGACGACTGACTCGATCGACTATCCTCT
>JBDNAW010000055.1:0-63099 GCA_039768255.1 Akkermansiaceae bacterium
CTTGTCGTGAACCGTCAGATTCTGAGTCTTGCGATCAGTGCAGAAACTGACGAATGGAGCCTCCGTGAATATGCTGAGAAGATCAAAGATGGTTTGGTGAGTGATGAGACGCCGCCGGAAGGTTTTTTTAACAAGCTCCAAGCGGTCCTCAAAGGTCCACCAACCATCACTAAAGTTGAGCTCGCTTCAGTGCGACCATATGAAATTTCCATCGAAGTCCCGGAGAATCATCTCCGTGAATATAATCTGACATTGAGCGAAGTTGCCGCGGCGGTGCGCCGTGCTTCGCTCGATCTCCCCAGTGGCTCGGTTAAGACGGGGTCAGGGGAGATCGTCGTCCGTGCCGTGGGAAAACGTTATCGTGGCGAGGATTTTCAAAACATTGTGGTTAAGACTTTACCTGATGGGTCCGATCTCGTTCTACCGGAAATCGCAACCGTGATTGATGGCTTTGAAGATGTTGAGCTAACTTCCACTTTCAATGGTCGTCGCACCGTGATCCTGCATATTTTTCGCGTGGGGGAGCAGGATACTCTGGCCTTAGCTGAGATGGCGAAGTCTTACGTTCAGCGACTCGATGTGCCTCCGGGGATGACGATTACACCGTGGAACGATCAGAGCATCATCTTGAAAGGGCGTCTAGATCTCTTGAAGCGAAATATCGGAGCAGGGCTTTTACTCGTGCTTGTGGTACTTGCTCTTTTCTTGCGACCAAGCCTGGCCTTGCTCGTGGCATTAGGGATTCCGGTTTCCTTTGCCGGAGGAATCTGGCTTATGCCAGACCTCGGGATTTCCATTAACATGATCTCAGCCTTCGCCTTCATCCTCGTTCTGGGAATCGTGGTCGATGACGCGATTGTGGTGGGTGAAAATGTTTACAGTCGGATTCAGAGTGGCGAGCATCCTCGTGAAGCGAGTTGGAAGGGGACTCACGAAGTCGGCGTGGTAGTCACCTTTGGTATTCTCACCACGATTGCAGCCTTCACGCCGATGCTTGGTTTGAGTGGGGTGAGTGGAAAAATCTGGCCAAATATTCCACTCATTGTCATTCCAGTGCTCCTCTTTTCGCTCCTGCAGTCTAAGCTCGTGCTGCCTGCACATCTCGCATTGCTCAAGCCCACTTCAAACGAACCGAAGCGGAATTTTCTCAGTAAGATTCAGCATAAGATTTCCTCTGGATTGGAGCTCTTCATTGAGAATCAATATCGTCCGTTCCTCGCGCTCTGTTTACGCTTCCGCTACATCGTGTGGGCCGTTTTTATTGGTCTAGTCTCCGCCTCGGTTGGCTTGGTGATCACCGGTTGGATTCCGAGTGAATTTTTCCCGAAGGTGGAAGGTGAAATCTTATCTGCAAAAGTGGAGATGCCTCTTGGTGCTCCCTTTTTGGAAACTCAGAAAGTCGTGCGAAAGCTCGAGCAAGCCGCGCTCGAACTCGGAGCTGAAATCAAGGACCGGAATGGGAATTCCGTTGTGATTAATGCGCTCGCGACCTCAGGAATGCAGCCATTCCAAGCTGGTGTTGCGCCGGGTGGTAATCCAACTGGAACTCATTTGGGTGAAGTTACCTTGGAGCTCGCCGCCGCGGCAGATCGTGATGTTTCTTCTGAGGAGCTACGCATCGATTGGCAAAAGCGGGTGGGAGAATTGCCTGGTGTCGTTTCGCTCACTTTCCGCGCGGAGACGGCTGCTGGTGGAAATGCAATCGACGTCAATATTATCGGTAACGATCCTAAGGTGCTTCGGGAAGCAGCTACCTGGGCTACTGAGCGACTGAAGGCAGATTACGAGGGCGTGATTGATGTGTCGAATTCTAACCGCAAAGGTCGTGAGGAGTTAATTGTGCGTGATCTTACCGCGCGCGGGAAAGCACTCGGGTTCGATCTTGCAAACGTCATGGGCCAAGTGCGTGATGCTTTTTATGGAAGTGAAGTGCAGCGTCTCCAGCGTGGTCGCGATGAAGTGAAGGTGATGGTGCGCTTGCCGGAGAATGAGCGTGAATCGATCCAGAACTTCTCGGAAATGAAAATACGGACTCCGGCAGGCGATGAGGTTCCGCTTCTGGAAGTGGTAGAGCCGGAATACGGTCGTGGTCCGGCTAGCATCACGCGGGTGAATCGTTTTCAAACGATCAGCCTTCAAGGTGATGTTGATAAAACAGGCGGTCATAATGCGAACCAGATTTTCGCGAAATTTGAAAAGGAAGTCCTAAAGGAACTTGGAAATAAGTTTCCTGGTATCCGTTACACGAAAGAAGGGGAACAAGCCGACCAACGTGACAGTATGCGCGAGATGGGGATTGGATTCATCGGTGCGCTGATGCTGATGTATGTTCTCATGGCGATCCCTTTGAAGAGTTACACCCAACCCTTGATTGTCATGAGCATCATTCCGTTTGGTTTCGTGGGAGCAATCTTCGGGCACGTGGTGATGGGCTTCAACCTAAGCATCATGTCACTTTGCGGAATTGTAGCCCTCGCTGGGGTGGTTGTGAACGATAGTTTGGTGCTCGTCCACTACGTCAATCAGAAGCGAAAGGAGACGGATTCTCTTTATGAAGCGGTCGAGAAAGCAGGCGCGCGCAGATTTCGTCCGATCTTGCTCACTTCACTCACGACTTTTGTGGGGCTGATGCCGATGTTGACCGAAACCGATATGCAGGCGAAGTTCCTCATCCCAATGGCGGTCTCGCTGGGTTTTGGAATCCTTTTTGCGACTGCGATCTGCCTCATTCTTCTTCCTTCACTTTACCTCGTGCTGGAGGATGTTCGGAATCTCGTGAAGCGTCTCTTCTCATGATCGTTTTCTATGACGACGATTGCGGCCTCTGCACGCGTTCAATGCGGGTCATGAAGCACCTCGATGTCGACGATCAAATCGCTTACCTTCCCCTCACTAGCTGTGAAGCTGGAAAATACGATATCGAAGCTGGAACGGTTGCTCTCGTGATGGATGGAAAAGTCTACCTTCGCAGCGAGGCTGTCCGTCTTATGCTCTGGCATGTGGGAGGATTAGCGATGGTGTTCTCACTCTTGCTCGCAATTATTCCGCGACCAATTCGAGATGCTGCGTATCGTTATATTGCCAAAAACCGTCACCGTTTTTTCGGTGGTTCGTGTGAGGTTTAAAACGTTCCGTTTAGCTTTCGGCCGACCCAGAAGAGAGCGAGGAGCATAATGAGGAAAGTCGGCGCAAGCCAGTGGGCCCAGAGTTTGGTCGAGGTGACGAGTGGTTGTGGCTCGGGGAGGGCGTTGATTTCGGTGACGAGTTGCTCTAGCTGATTGGCGGTGACAACTTTCCCTTTCGAGACTTTGGCAAGTTCTTCGAGGGTGTCGAGACGAGCGGGGAGTCCGGTTTTCTCGATGGCGTCTGATTGTGAAATGATTTTCGTTTCTACCGCTGCCGCCTCATCGCCACTGACGAAGGCTTTGAGCTTCCACGTGCCGGGTTGATCGACTTTAAATCGTCCCGTGAAGTTCCCCCAGCCAGATTCGTTTTCGGGATCGAGTTCGAGACGACGAACTTGTCCGTTTGGTGCGATGAGGTCGGTGAAAACTGAGCCTTCTTCAAGCGGTGCGCCTTCTTTAGAAAAGGCGTTGGCTGAGAGGGAAACGAACTCGCCAGGCTTGGGGCGCTCGGGCGTGAAGTATACCCGGACGCGCTCACCGGCAGCCATGTTCCTTTGGTAAGACATCCAACGGGCGACTTGGCCCCAGAAGCGGTAGTGATAAAGGTCTTCTACGCCACGACGCCAGCGCCAGGCTGAATCGATCGCCATGTAGAGGACTTTTCCAGCGCCCGCACGTGAGGTCACGATAATAGGGAGACGACCTGAGGTGTTACGACGGCTGTCGTTGATCGCAAGGATTTTGGACCCTGACTTGGCTCGGACGACGGGTGCCTGCCAGTAGAAGCCCGGAAGGTCTTGCCAGATTGATTCGTTCTCACGCTCGTCATCGCCGAGCATGGTGAGGAGGCTTTTTTCGCCATCGCTGGTGAGACGCATGGAGGTCTCGGTCGAGTCGCTGAAGCCTTCCTTGTTTTTCTCATCGAGAATGACGGGGAGGAGGTCGTAGAGTTCGGATTGCTCGAGGCCGAATTGATTCCCCAATGGCCCAGGGAGAAAGACTACGCCAGAGGCTTGGTTTTCGACGAGGCCTTTGACGAGATTGGCTTGCTTTTCGGTGATGCCACCTTCGCCGAGGCCGACGTCACCGATAAAAATGACATCGTATTTTTGCAGGTCCTCTAGCTTTTCAGGGAAGGCAGAGATGTAATCAGGTCCATCGCCTTGGCCGAGTTGTGGGTGAAGGAGCAAGCAGTCGACATCGACGCCCGGGTCACGCGAGAGGGCATTACGAATGAAACGGTATTCCCACCTCGGGAGAGTTTCGATCACGAGAACTTTGATCGACTCTGGCTTTCCGGCGACTACGAATTCACGACTGTTATTTCCTTCGACTAGTTCTTCATTTACAAAGGGGAAGGAGAGATTGAGTTTCGTGGCCCCTTCTTTCTCAATGCGCCAGAGCATTGAGTCGTAGTAGGTGCTGTTCGCGGGAATGACGATGTCCTTGGTGCGCTCTTTTCCGCTCTCACTGCGGAGACGCACAATAGTGCGGACATCGCGACCGAGAGAGGATTCGATGGTGAAGGGGATTTGCACATTTTCACCGACGATTCCGTAGGTGGGTGCGTTGACGGATTCGAGATCGAGATCAGGGAGGCGCTGTGGGCTTCCGGTGCCCAGCGCGTATATGGGGACTCCTTTGAGACGCATCTGCTGAGCGGCGATGGAGGGAGGTTCTCCGGTGGTTTTGGTTCCGTCAGTTACCAAGAGGACGGCGCGGAGGTTTTGCCCTTTTTCGAGGGCACCGATGAGGGCTCTGTTGATGTCAGAGCCGACCATGCCAGCGAGTGCGGGATCGGCATCTGCGGGTGGCTTTCCGAAGGAGGAAAAAGTAACGCGATATTTGCCATTTTCCTCAAAAGGCTTCCAGAATTCGCTCTTCTTGATGCGTTCGACAAGTTCGTTTCGAGGCACTATTTTCCCATCGACGGACATGCTCTTCGGGAGGCGAGCATCCTCGGTGGTCATGGAAAGGGATTCGTCCCAGATGATTGAAATCTCTGGTTGGAGATCGGATTTTTCCTCGGTGCGCCACTCAGGGCCAAGGAGCATGAGCCCGGCAAAACAGACGCAGAAAAAGCGAAGGGCTTCTAGAATGCCGGTACGCTTGGGTCGTGCGGAGCGGCGCGTCGCAGTGATGCAGAGCAAGGCGGCCACCAAAATCGCCAGCACGACAAGCACCACGATGGTGGTGCTGGCCTGAAAGTGGAGAGCCGCGATGGAGAGGTGATTCACGAGTTAGGTGCGGGAGAGGGGTGAGTGGACGCGGAATTTACGGGCTTGGGCTGGAGGCAAAGAAGGGCTTCCGCGATGAGGAGTAGGATCATCGAGATGAGAAAGGCGCGCCACGCTTCACGAGCGAAGTCATCATCCGTTTCTTGATCTTTAAAGAGTGAGTAAGGGGTGTCTTTGAGAAGTTCCTCCAGACCCTTTTCACTGATGATTTCCGGCGACATTTCCTGAGGAGGGCGATTCGCGGCTACGGTGCGCTCGCCGAGGCGGAAGACGCCCGCGCGATAGTGTTCTTGGGATGGATCAAATGCCTCAAAGGTGTCGAGACGTGAGCGGACTTCGTCGTTCTTGATCATTGCCTTTTCGCTTCCTGCAAGCGCGCGGTAACCGGAGTGAAGACGGTCGGTTCCTTTCTGAATAAGGCGTTGCACTGCGACGAGGTGAAGGCCCGTAAATTCTAAATTTGACCAAGTGTAGTCGGGAAGAGTTCCGAGGAAAATAACGGTGCCTTTTCCGGTAAGGTGGCGGCGCATGAGGGCTTCTTTATCATCCCACTGAGCTAGGATGGGGGTGTCACCAGAAATTTTGAGACGCTTAACGGCGCGGAGTTCTTTGAGCGGCATCGTATCTCCGCCGAGTCCGTTGGCCCAAGGGCCGTCATCGTTCGTCCAAGTGCCGGTGATGAAAAATTGATCATCGGGCGCGAGTGACGTCTCGCTCCAACCGGTGCCGAACATGAGCTCGGGGGGATTGACGATAGGATTTGATGGAGGGAGGAAAAGAAGCGAGCCTCCGGCTTCGACATATTGGGTGAGTTCAGAAGCAACGGCGCCTTTCGGAAGGGCGGATTGCCAGATGATGAGAGAGGCGATGGAGAAATCAATTTCACTGGTCTGCACAGGGGTGAGGACTTCGCACTGATAGCGCTCCAGTCCCGGAGGGGAAGCAGCGCGGCGGAGGTAGCTAGAAGTCTCACTCGTGGGCTGATCAGTGATGAGGTAGGACTGGACTTTAGCCCGCTCACCGTAGGCGAAGTAAACGGCGTCATCGCGTGGGTTAAGATCGGAAGTCAGCCCCACGAATCCATAACCTTCGTCATCGTCCGCACCGAGGTTGATGCGTTTTTGAAAGCGAGTCTCTTGGCTGGAAATGGTGACGCGCTCGGCAGTTCTGGAACCGTTGAGGGAGTAGGTAACAGCAACGGAGGCTTCACCTTTTCCATTCAAGCGGATGATGCGGAGATCAAGAAAGAGGTCGTCCTCCACTCGGCGAGAAGAGATGAGCTCGAGCGCGGTGTTTTGACGTTTCGAGGTGGCAGCCGCGAGGATGCGTAGCTTGGCGGGAGAGGTGAGATTTTGAAATCCGCTTTGAATGGTCTGCCAACGGTTATCACTGCCACGCCAATCGCCGCGTTGGAGATCAGATGCGAGCCAGATTTCGGATTTACCGGGCTTAGTTTGCTGAAGGTAGTCGAGAGTTTTGAGGAGGAGTCCGGGGATGTCCGCTTGGGTATCGGTCGCTTGCGTAGTGGAAAGATCAGGAAGAGCGTCGGGAGTGGGGACATCTTGGAATTTTTCCGTCGCACTATCGATAAGGACGAGGCGAGGAGATCCCATCTGTGTGATCGTTTCCTCAATACGAGCGAGGACGGCTTCACGCTGGCTTGGGGTGCCATCGCCACTGCGGATTTCCATGCTCGGTGAGCGGTCGAGAATGAGGATGACCGTTTCCACTGATCCGCTTCCCCAGCCGAGGAAGTTCCCGATAAGAGGACGTGCGGCTCCGAAGATGAGCGCGGTAATCGCGAGTGTTCGGCACGCGAGAATGAGGATGTGTTTGAGGCGTTTTTTTCCGCGAGATTCTCGAGAAGCCTTCAGCAAAAAAGTGGTCGCGGCCCACTGAACGGTCCGGAAACGCCGGCGGTTTAGAAGGTGGATGATCACCGGAATGGAGGCTGCGAGGAGCCCCCAGAGAAGTGCTGGAGCGAGGAAGTTCAAGGCGGGGAATTAACGTTTCTTGGTCAGGCGGCCGGTGATGAAGTTCGAGCAGACTTCTTCGATGTCGGCGTCGGTTTGAATGACTTGGTAGTCGGCATTCACATTGTAGCAATTCTGAGCGGTGGTAGTGAGGAACTCATTGAGCGCTTCGTGATATTCGTCTGCGATGAGGTTTGGTTCCGCGACGATAGTGGTGCCATCCTCGAGATCGATGAAGCGGTGAGGACGCTCGAAGTGGAAGGCCACTTCTTGTGGGTCAAGGAGGTGGAAGACTGCGATGTCGTGCTTGCGATAACGAAGGTGCTGGAGTGCGTCTTTGAACTCCTCGGTTGCGGCGAAGAGATCAGAGAGGATGACGACGAGTGCGCGTTGCTGAATCTTCTCTGCAACTTGGTGAAGCGCTGCGACGAGTCCAGTTTCGCCTTCCGGATTGAGATTTTGTAGGGAATCGAAAATGGCTTGTAGCTGAGCGGCGCGGCGGCTGGGGGGAATCTCGAGATGGAGTTTTTCGTTGCAGCAACTGAGGCCTGCGGAGTCGCCTTGGTTGACGATGAGGTAAGAAAGGGTGGCTGCGATCTTGCGCGCGAAGTCGATCTTACTCGGGTGTTCTTCCGAGGAAAATTTCATCGAACCCGAGGAGTCGACGACGAAGTATGCACGGAGGTTTGTGTCAGCTTCGAATTCCTTAATGTAGTAGCGGTCAGAACGCGCGTAGGCTTTCCAATCGAGACGACGAGTATCATCTCCAGGAACATATTTACGATACTCCGCAAATTCTACCGAAGAACCACGGTGCGGAGAGCGGTGACGCCCCGCCACATTGCCGATCATCGGGAAGCGAGATTCCATCGGAATCGCTCCCAAACGGGCAAGGACATCAGTGTCGAGGAAGTCGTATTTCATCTGACTTTAAAGAGATCTGTCTAGGTAGACTGATCTGTCGAATTTAAAATTAGGCACCCTCACGCATTTCCTCGACGAGTCGTGCCACGATTTTCTTGGCAGTCATTCCTTGGGATTCGGCGGTGAAATTGGTCAGGACACGGTGACTGAGGACGGGTTGAGCGACGGCTTCGATATCTTCGAGAGAGGCCATGTAAGTTCCACGGAGCGCGGCGCGGGCCTTACAACCTAAGATGAGATACTGAACGGCACGAGGGCCGGCCCCCCAACCGACGTATTCTTTGATCCACTCTGGTGCGTCGTCAGAGTCTGGGCGAGTGCGCCGGACGATTTCGACGGCGTAATCGTAAATGTGATCAGGGACGGGAACACGGCGAACGAGGCTCTGGTAGTTGATGATTTCTTCACCTCCGAGAAGCGCGATGAGCGGCTCTTTATCGAGGCCAGTGGTCTCTCTTGCGATGCGGCGTTCTTCGTCTTCGGTTGGGTAATCGACTTCGATGAGGAACATGAAGCGATCGAGTTGAGCTTCGGGGAGCGGGTAGGTTCCTTCCTGCTCGACGGGGTTCTGGGTCGCGAGGACGAAGAACGGTGCGTCGAGTTTGTAAGTCTTGCCCAGCACGGTGACGTGGCGTTCCTGCATCGCCTCGAGCATGGCAGACTGAGTCTTAGCTGGAGCTCGGTTGATCTCGTCAGCAAGAACGATGTTTGAGAAGACGGGGCCTTTGATGAATTGGAATTCGCGTTTTCCGCTGTCTCCATCTTGAATGATGTCTGTTCCGGAAATGTCAGCCGGCATGAGGTCAGGGGTGAACTGAATCCGGTTGAAGCCGAGGCTGAGGGTTTCCGCGACCGAAGATACGAGAAGGGTTTTCGCAAGGCCTGGCACTCCCATGAGGAGACCGTGGCCGCGTGCGAAGAGGCAGATTGCGAGCTGCTCGATGACATCTTCCTGGCCGATGATCACTTTTCCGAGCTCCTTCTTGAGTTCTTGGTATTTTTCGCCCAGTTGATTGATGGCAGCGACATCATCTGCTGGGAGTGAACCATCGGGAGTTATTTCGGGAGCTGGCGCAGGAGTCTCAGCGGTTTCAGGTATGAGTGTTGAAGAAGCAGGCGCTTCACTTACGCTGACGTAATCGATTTTTCCGGTGATTTTACGAGGTGAAGGTGGGGTGATCCGCGTGGTGGGGGCGGCTTCAGCAGATGGCTTAGAAAAGATGTTTCTCATGGAAAAGGACGCGTTTGAGTGATAGCGAAGTGTGTAGCTCCGATTGTTTAGCTTATCTACTCTCTAATCCTTGTCTAATCTGTCGATCATCTTTTCTAAAAAGGGCAGGAAATGAGAAGGGGGTGGCTAATTGTAGGATGCTCTGCTGTCTGCGGTCCGTGAGCAAGGAATTCGAATGCCTACGTAGGCACCAGAATTGAGAGTTTGATTGGAGTAGAAGGCTTGCAGTTCATTACCCAAATTTCATGGCAAAGCGGTTTGGGTTTTTGAATGCTTCGAGAGCAGACTTGCGGGTGAGAAAGGTGGAGGATAAATACGCGTGCCGCATGAGTGCTCCGATTGAAGTTCTGCTTTATTATAAATACTGCTCGTTCGCTGACCCTGAAGCTTACGCGAAGGAGCATCGTGAACTGTGTCAGCGTTTGAAGTTGAATGGACGAATTTTGATCGCAGCGGAGGGCCTTAATGGCACGGTCTCGGGCTCACCGGAAGCGACCGCGGAGTATCGCCGCGTGTTGGATGCCGATCCGATTACGGCTGGGATCCACTGGAAAATCGATCCCGCGGAAGAGCATGTTTTCCCGCGTCTCTCGATCAAGGTGCGTGATGAAGTGGTGACTCTTGGGCTTGGGGAAGAGGATTTTTCCCCAGAGGACCTGACGGCAACTCACCTTAAGCCAGAAGAGTGGCGTGAAGCGATGCAGGAGGAGAATGTGGTGATGATCGATGCCCGGAATGATTACGAATGGGAAGTGGGCCGTTTTCTAGGGGCGATGCTTCCAGAAGTTCCGAGTTTTAAAGATCTCCCGAAATGGGTGCGTGATCATCGTGAGGAGCTGGAAGGTAAAAAAATTCTGACCTACTGTACGGGCGGAATTCGCTGTGAAAAATTTAGTGGCTTCTTACTTAAAGAGGGTTTCAAGGATGTTTATCAGCTCGACGGAGGCATCGTGACCTATGGGAAAGATGAAGTGGTTAAGGGGGAGGGTTTCGAAGGGGAGTGTTACGTCTTTGACGAGCGCCTCACAGTCCCGGTGAACCGAACCGACGGAGCGAAGATTGTTTCAAAATGCCGGCACTGCGGTGGTGAATCAATTCGGTATCGCAATTGTTCATGGAATCCTTGCAATGCGCAGATTATCTCCTGCGAATCCTGTGAGGAAAGCTTCGGGCGATATTGCGACTCTGCATGTAAGGAAGCAGCTACGATTTCACCTGTTGCGGTAATTGGGATTTGAACCTTTTTGGTTCCCTCTTTCCTTACGAGCCAAAATATCCGAGAACCGATCCGTGATTGATGGTTGGACGGAATGGGCTTTGTTAGCAGTAGCGGCTCTCTGTGTGGGATTGGGGAAGGCTGGATTCTCAGGAATCGGGCTGATTACGGTGGCCATCATGGCGGAGCTCTTTGTGGAAAAATCCGTTGGGGTGCTTTTGCCGATGCTGATCATTGCGGATCTTTCGGTGTATCCGTTCTTTAGGAAGCATGGGTGTTGGGGACCGGTTTGGAAATTGCTCCCGCCTGCGTTGGTGGGAATCGCGGTGGGCTACTTTGTGCTACAAGGTCTCCCGCAAGAGGCTTTTAAGCCGCTGATTGGTTGTTTGATTTTGCTGATGGTGCTAGTGCAGTTCGGGCGGAAGTGTTCTGAGGCCCGTTTCGATCGCTTTGCTCATTCACGAGGCTTTGGGCTTGGGGCTGGAGTGTTCGCGGGGTTTGCTACGATGGTAGCCAACGCTGCAGGGCCGGTGTTTCAGCTTTATCTTCTTTCGAAGCGGATGCCCAAGATGGAGTTGATTGGGATTGGCGCCCGCTTTTTCCTTCTGATTAATATTTTGAAACTCCCGCTCACCGCGAAGCTAAATTTTACAACATCAGAGAGCTTACTGCTCAATCTAAAGCTCGCTCCTTTGATTCTGATAGGGGTGTTTTTTGGAAAGCGGTTGCTCTCGTTAATTTCCCAGCGAGTTTTCGAATGGATGGTAATTGGCTTTGCCGTTTTAGCGGGTGTGAGACTGATTACTAGCGCTGTGTTCGGCTCTGAATAAATTGCCAGCTTTGGTAGGCCATGAATGCCATGAAGATGGGGAGGAAGATGAAGCCATAGAAAAAACCTAGAAGACCAAAGAAGATGGCCGCACCGATGCTGATCTGATGTGTGAGGATTTCACGCTTCGGCCCAAGGATGGCACCAAGCATTTGACCACCGTCGAGGGGGAAGACTGGAACGCAATTAATAATGGCCCAGATTAAGCTGATTTGAGCGAGCACCGAGAAGAATTCACGTGCGGGGTGTTCTTCAGGCAATTGGCTGAGAATGACAATTGCGATAGCTCCGAGAAGAATTTGGATTCCCGGACCGGCTGCCGTTACGAGAAAGTTTTGAGTTCGTGTAAATCGAGCTTGAGGGAAAATGGCAACTCCACCCATACCATGCATGACCACATGGGTTCCCTGGGCTCCAAATTTACGGCCGGTCAGTGCGTGTCCAAATTCATGCACTAAAATTGAGAAGAATCCAGCAACCATAAAGAGGAGAATCTTGAGGATGTCGTTACGGTCGTCGAAGCCAAAATACTGGGCTCCGAGGAAGGCGAGAATTAGCCAATGGAATGGTTCAACGCGGACAGGGATACGGAATAAAGTGAACTCATACATAAATTAAGAGTGGATGAGGATGGAGGGGTGTCAAGATACGTAGGCTTGTGTTTAAAGAATCACCGAGGAAGTAGATTTTAGTTGCGGGGATTTCTGCTTGAGTTTGCGCGACAAGGCTACAGGCTGGTTTTTGGGGAAGGTTTTAGAATAAGAAATGTTTTATCAATCTTTTTTGAAGATTTCGGATTCTTCGAAGTAGGAATAATATGCTTGGGCACCGTTGATGGATTTACCGACGATGACGTGATCGACAAAAGTGACATCAAGGGAACGGGCGAGGCGCTTGAGGCGAATGGTAATATGATCGTCAGCAGCGCTCGGAGTGACGTTTCCTGATGGATGATTATGGGCCACGATGAAGCCGTCTGCTCTATCAATGATGACGGGTTCGAGGATATCACGGGCGTGGGCGACGGTTTGATTGGTTGTTCCGCTCGTAATAGGGACCATGCGTTTGAGGTAGTGACGCGTATCTAGAGTGAGGACATAAAGGTGTTCGACAGCAAGGTGACCAAGCAGGGGAGCGAGGTGCTGGTAGATTGCGTAGGGTGAATTAAGCGGGATTTTTTTGATGGCTTCGCGAGCAGAGCGAGCTCCCATTTCAAAGGCTGCCATCAGTTGGCAGGATTTGGCAAGTCCTAGACCGTGCTCGCGGCTCAGGCCTTTCACATCTAGGGAGCCAAGTGCGGAGAGGCTGCCGTGCTTGGCGATGAGGTTTCTCCCAATCTCGATCGCGCTTTGGCCCTTGGTTCCGGTGCGGAGGAAGATGGCTAGGAGTTCTGCATCTGAGAGGGCAGACGGTCCATGGCGGAGCATCTTTTCACGTGGGCGCTCGTCGTCTGGGAGGTCGTGAATCCTTAGGTGGTCACTCATATATTCATGATAACATCACTCATGTGAGGTTTTGTCAGGTATAAAAAGAGACACCCGGAATTCCAAAAGAGGAATTTCCGGGTGTCGCCCTGCCTTGTCTAGTAAAGGGTATTTATTTTGGGACGTATATCTCGGAGCCACGAGCAAGAACGGTGGCTTTAGGGAAATTCCAACCGTTCAGCGCGTTGAGCGAGTCAGTGCTGGTATTGTGCTTCGAGGCGAAGTCGGCAAACGAGGTCTCATTGGTTAGGATGACCGAAGAGACGCGCTTAGGAGCGGATGGCATCGACGCCTCCTTTTTCTTGGGAGGTACCGGTGCAGCGGCGACCTCTTTTTTCACCGTGGACTTCTTAGGCTCAGAAACCTGACGGGAAGATTTCGGCATAGAAGTTGGCTTTAGGGAGGCGGCACTGCGGGAGAGTGCAGTTGTCGATGATTTTTTAGGTGCAGTCGCTTTAGGAATAGACTCAGCGGCAGCATTCGGAGTGAGAGAACCACGGGTCGTTTTAGGCGCACTGGTCTTTCTAGTAGAAGTAATTCGCGGAGCAGGGGACCCAGCGACTTTAAGAGTCTGACCTACGAAAATATGGTTCGCATCGATTCCTGGATTGAGGTCCTTGAGCTTACCGACGGAAATTTTGTTCGTGCGAGCAATGGCGTAGAACGTCTCGCCACGCAGAACAGTGTGCTTTTCAGAATTAGCCTTGGATGATGCCTTGGTGGCAGTTTTTTCCCCGGCGGGAGGGGCTTCAGTAGCGATGTTCAGTTCTTGGTCGATGCGGATATGCGAAGGGTCAGTGAGCTTGTTAAGCTCAACCAATTGCTTGTAGCTCATTTTGTGACGACGAGCGATGGAGCTCATCGTATCACCAGCTTGGACCTTATATGTGCCAGCGGAGGCTGCCGTGGAGGACGCTGAGGAAAGTTGTTTTTTGAGTGAGGTAATCTCGTTTTGAACCCGAGTAAGTTCGGATTCTTTCATCGCGATCATCGCACGGAGGTTCGAAGCGGTTTCGCTAGCTGCAGTAGCGGCGGAAAGCAGAAGCGCTGCGATAATGGTTGGAGTTAGGGAATTAAGCTTCATGACAGTCGGACTTTAAACTAAAGCTTGAAGAACGGTCAACTTTATTTTTAATATTTGTGAATTAAATTCTAAAAATTTTTTAAAAAACACTTAAGTTGTAAGGCTTATAAGGTTTTTTCGTGGATTAAATTTCCGATTTTAAGGCTGATTGATGTGAATAATGAGTATTTATCCAGAAATAGAGGGAAGGTTTTGAAGCGTCAGGTCTTGGTCAAGGTGGGTGTGAACTTCAGATATAACAGAATAGGTCGGATTCTTTTTTGCGGCCGGTGAATCACGAATCCAACGATTATTTGAGAGTCAGTTGAGGGGGCTTGTGCCTTCGGTCAAGTTTCGGTGGACAGGTTTTGATAAGAAAAGTGGATTTAGGCCTAAGGGGGATGGCGGTTGGTGCGTTTCTCAGGTAGTTCATCCCTGTATGCCGGAACCGGAACGAAACATGGTCACCACTCGAGAAGATTTCGTGCGGGAGGCACTCGATCAATATGAGTCGCCTCTGATTGGTTATGCCGTGACTTTTTTGCACGATGTGGATCGGGCGCGGGATGTGGTGCAGGATACCTTTATCCGACTCTATCAGCAGGATGTGGAAAAGGTGAGGGGAGGTCTGAAGACTTGGCTTTTCACGGTTTGCCGGAATCGTTCTTTAGATATTATTCGGAAGGAAAAGCGGATCATTGCTTTAAAAGAGGACGTGTTGGCGCGAGTGCCAACTCCGAAGCGGAGTCCGGCGGAACGGATCGACTTGGAGGAGCGTGTGGCGCAAGTGCGCGAAGGGCTGAATCGACTTTCTGAAAATCAACGTGAGGTCATTTTACTGAAATTTGAGCAGGGACTGAGTTATCAGGAAATCGTTCAAGTGACTGGCCTGAGCGAAGGGAATGTTGGCTTTCTCCTTCATAATGGCTTGAAGCGACTTCGCGGTTTTCTGCCCGAAGACCTTTTACAAAATCTTACCCCCAAATCAGTTTAATCATGAAGATCAATGTAGATGATCCTAGGCTCACGGCGTATGCCTTGGGCGAGCTTTCCGCAACCGAGTCCGCGATTATTCGTGAGGCTCTTAAAAATGATGCGGCTTTAAAATCTCAATTCGAACAGACGCAAGGGCTGGCTGCGCTCCTTTCAGGAAGCTTGCTAAGAGATGAAGTCTTCGAGCTTGGTGCAGAAAGGCGTGAAGAGATTCATCACTCAGGGAAACGTCCAGATGCGAAGGTTCTTGTGATGGAGCATCGGCGTCGATCACGATGGCAGTCCTTTGCCGTTATTGCGGGTGTGGCTGCGGTAGTAGTTTTTGGGTTTTACCTGCTCTCTGAAACGACTGTCGAATCAGTGACGTCAAAGACGGTAGTTGCTGATTCAGAGGAAAGTGGAGAGGTGGTTCAAAAGAAAGGAGCTGTGGCCTCAGATGCTACGTCTCCTGCGAAGGTGGTGAGCCCACATCTTCAGGAAGGCTTTAAAGCGGCAATTTCAGTTTCAGATGAATTGATCATCGTAACGGAGCGAACTGCAGTGGAGATCCCCTTGGTGGGGCGTGTGAATTTAGCCAGGCTTCAGCGGAAACTCGAAAGTGATGAGGGGGCTACCGTCCGCGCCGAAGAACTCGTAAATACTCCGAACTACGAAGTGAATCCTGCGGTGAAGTTAGAAAACGTTGGGATTTCTGCTGAGATGGGGCCTTGCCCTTGGAATGCAGGAGCGCAGCTCTTGATGGTGACTTTTCGAGATTTAAAAACCGATGGGATTACACCTCAGGTGAATGCGCAACTTCTTCTCGATGCTCCACGTGTCGCTTCGGTGAAGCGAGTGACGAGTGGGACCGTGCGAGGTCACTCTAAAGACCGTCAGTCACTGACTGATGGGAAAAGCGCGGTCGCGCTTTACGAGGTGACTTTGCATCATGGGGAAGGACGCTTTGCAGCGCTCGATCTCACGGTGAATGAGCGGAGTGCCTTTTTGCCAATTTTTGAAAGTAATGACGTGGAAGCCTCGCTCGATTTTCAGATTGCAAGTGTCTTGGCGCGTTTCGCAATGTGGTCTTGTGACCGCCAGGCTTCTGATGTTCAGTTGATCGCTGCGGATGCTCAGAAGCTTCTTGCTGAGGTGAGCGGAGCAAGTGCGCGTTATGCGCTCGATCTCATCGTGGTGACTGCAGAATCTCTTAAGTAAACTGGCGCAATGTCACAATACCGCGCTCCGTGAACTCAGTTCTCCCAGATTACATCCCTTATGAGTGGTGATGCGATCAGAACGAATTCAGGAATTTAAGAATTCCAACCTCTGCTATTCACGCGCAACCTCTGTGCATGGATCCACGTTACACTGAGCTTGCTAAGCAGCTCGTTCGTTACTCGACGGCGCTCGAAAAGGGCGAAAACATTCTCCTCGATCTTGTCGATACCCCTGAGGAAATGGCTCTTGCCCTCATTCGCGAAGTGCGGGCTAGAAAAGGGGTGCCGTTCCTTCGCTTGGGATCGAATCGCCTCAGTCGCGAGCTTCTTCTTGGTGCTAGCGATGATCAATACAAAGCGACCGCCAAGCATCTAATGTCTGAAATGAAGGATATGGATGCTTACATTGCGATTCGTGGTTCTCATAATATCACCGAGACCAGTGACGTCCCAGCGGGTAAGATGGCGACCGCGATGAAGCACATCCGCAAGGTGCTTGATCATCGTGTTAAGAAGACCAAGTGGTGTGTTCTCCGCTGGCCACATCCTGCGATGGCTCAGCAAGCAGGTATGAGCACGGAAGCATTTGAAAATTTCTACTTCGATGTTTGCCTTCTCGACTACAAGAGCTTTATCCCCGCGATGAATCAGCTCAAGAAGCTGATGGAGAAGACTGATCAGGTCCACATTAAGAACAAGGGGACGGACCTCCGTTTCTCGATTAAGGATATTCCAGCGATCGTTTGTGGAGGGAATTATAATATCCCTGATGGCGAGGTTTTCACCGCGCCGGTCAAGGATTCAGTCGAAGGTGTCATCACCCATAATGCGCCGACGATCTACCGAGGAATCGCCTTCGATGGAATTAAGCTCGTCTTTGAAAAAGGAAAGATCATTAAGGCCGAAGCCGCTGGTGGAAAAACGAAAGAGCTGAATAAGATACTTAATACCGATGCGGGCGCTCGTTACGTCGGTGAATTTGCTCTTGGCTTTAATCCTGTCATCCGTGAGCCGATGCGTGATATTCTCTTCGATGAGAAAATTGCAGGCAGCTTCCATTTTACTCCCGGCCAGGCTTATGAAGAAGCGGATAACGGGAACCGTTCCGGAGTCCATTGGGACATGGTGACAATTCAGCGTAAAGATTATGGCGGTGGTGAGATTTTCTTCGATGGAACGCTCATCCGGAAGGACGGAAAATTCCTCGCTAAGAATCTTGCGAAGTTGAATGGTTAGATGAGTAATTTTAATCTTCTTCGCGATCTTACTTAGGGCATGTCGTGAAGCGTGAGGTGCACGAATTTAAACGCGCCAGATATAAAAAGCGGCGACTGTTTCCAGTCGCCGCTATTTTTGTTGAACAAACAAATGATGCTTAGATCATCTCGGCAATCATCTTCTCGAGTTTGACGATGTCCGCAGAGAAGGCACGGATGCCTTGAGCGGTCTTTTCGGTCGCCATCGCGTCTTCGTTGAACTCGAAGCGGAAGGCCTTTTCGTCGAGCGAAATTTTTTCGTCGTCGGAGCCGTTGGCTGGATCAAGCTTGCGCGCGAGCTCGCCTTCGGTGTTCTGGAGTTCTTCGAGAAGACCGGGAGAAATGGTGAGGAGGTCACATCCAGCGAGGCTGGTGATTTGGCCTGCATTTCGGAAGGAGGCTCCCATGACCTCAGTCGCGTAGCCGTATTTTTTATAGTAGTTATAAATGCGCTTCACGGATTGAACACCGGGATCGTGATCACCGGCGTATTCTTCGCCGTTCTCTTTTTTGAACCAGTCGTAGATACGGCCGACGAAAGGAGAGATGAGCTGCACTTTAGCTTCTGCACAAGCAACGGCCTGTGCAAAGGCGAAGAGGAGAGTGAGGTTACAGTGAATGCCTTCTTTCTCGAGCTCCTCGGCAGCCTTGATGCCTTCCCAGGTGGAGGCGATCTTGATGAGGATCCGGTCCTTAGAGATACCTTCGGCCTCGTAAGCTGCAATGAGCTCTTTGGCTTTGGCGATTGTGGCGTCCTTATCGAAAGAAAGACGAGCGTCGACTTCGGTGGAGACACGACCTGGCACAATTTTGAGAATCTCGAGGCCGAAGAGGATGAGAACACGATCGATGATGGCCTCGATCAGTGCATTGTCGGACTTTCCGGAGTCTTTAAGCTCGTTGATCGCTTGCTCAACGATGGACTTATATTCTGGCTTGCTGGCAGCTTGAAGGATCAGGGAAGGGTTGGTGGTAGCGTCCTGCGGCTGGTATTCCTGCATGGATGCGAAGTCACCGGTGTCTGCTACGACGGTGGTGAACTGCTTGAGGCTATCAAGATGTGATGACATAACGCCTTTTGGAATGAAGGCTAGCGGCCGGATAGGCAAGCATTTAACGATCCTTGGTGATGCTAGCTCGCGTGATCTCTTGCTACTTTGTCAAGGAGACCATTGACAAAGGTAGCTGAGTCTTCGCCCGAAAAAGAGCGCGCAAGTTCGACCGCCTCATTGATTGCGACAGCATCTGGAATATCATCGCAAAAGAGTATTTCACTCGTCGCGAGACGTAGAATCGAGAGGTCAACGCGTGAGAAGCGATCAAGATCGTAGTTTTCAGCAGCCGCAGTGATCGTTTGATTGAGAACGGGGAGGTTCTCGGAAACAGTCTTAATGATACCATTAGCCTCATTTCGGAGCGCGCGCATTTCATCAAGGGTCTTATTTAAATGGCTGAGCTCATGCTGGTCAGCGTATCGTTCAGGGGCGCGTACTTTTTCAAGTCGTTCATCGAACTGATTAAGCTTCGTGAAAAGTTGATTCACAGCGTCGGCTTGCTTCGGTGGGAAAGTCGAGACGTGTCGCGCCATCTCGGTGCGGATTTTTTGAAGTTTGCGAGAAGACTCAAAGCACTCATGCAGGCTCGTGCGCCATGCTCCAGTGTTATTTTTTGTTAAGACGACCAGATTCTCAAGTTGCTCTGCAAGCTTCGCCTCTTCCTTGGCCAGGGAGAGGAAATCTCGGCCGACTTTACCTGTAGGGTCAGCAACGGTAATAGCAGCAGTGCATTTTGAAAGGGTTTCAGTAAGGTCTGCTGCCATTTTTGAACGACCGTTCATCCAGTGACCGATGACTTTGACTCGTGAGCGATCAAAGGAGAGGGCCGGGCGGTCATTGATGAGGGCCCAGAGTTCATCGTCAGATTCCGCAGATTGGGAAGAGGCGCGGGCGTAGAAAAGCTGAATAGCAGCTTCCCGAATTTGGCGGCGAGAGGGCATTACGCTTTACTCGGGTGAAGGCGTAAAGATTGATTTAGGCGAGTAATCTCGTTGATGACGTCGATCACGTGAACGGCGCTACGCGCAGCCTCGCGACCACGATTGAGCTTCTTACCGATGCAGCGGGCATAAGCTTGCTTTTCATCTTCAACCAAAAGCACCTCGTGAATCACCGGGGTAGTGGTGTCCATAGAAAGTTGCATGAGAGAGTTTGTGACAGCGGTGGCAACAAGGTCTGCGTGACTTGTGCCACCACGTATGATGCAGCCGAGGGCAATGATGCAGTCTGGTTTTTCTTCTTCAATAATGGCCTTTGCAACGACGGGAATTTCAAAAGCTCCGGGCACCCGAACAAGGTCGACTTTCGGCTTATCAATGAGAGCTCCGATTTCATCGACGGTATTCTCAACTAAAGCATCAGTGAATTCTTCGTTGAATTTAGAAGCGACAATTGAAATGCGCATCTTCGATGTTGAGAGAACGCGCGGCTGTGGCGGGATGATAGCGGACATGAGAGTGGGGGAAGGAATTGAGCGAATGAGAGCCCTTTTGTCAATGAATGAGGAAAGAAGATCAAAGTCGGTGATCCATCCGGTCACGCTTTGTTTCGAGGTATTTCTCGTTGTGTGGATTAGAAGGGATTTTGATAGAGATTTGTTCTACGATCTCAAGGCCGTAGCCGTCTAGACCAATGACTTTCTTAGGGTTATTGGTCAGAAGGCGGATTTTGCGAATGCCGAGATCATAAAGCATCTGTGCGCCCATCCCATAATCACGGAGATCAGAAGGGAAGCCGAGTTTCTCATTAGCTTCGATGGTATCGAGTCCTTCTTCCTGAAGTTTGTAAGCCTGAATCTTAGCTGCAAGACCGATGCCACGGCCCTCTTGTCGAAGGTAGAGCAAAACACCACCTTCTTCGGAAATCTGGCGAAGCGCATTGTGGAGCTGGCCGCCGCAATCGCAGCGACGCGAGCCGAAAACATCACCGGTAAGGCACTCAGAGTGCACCCGCACCGTGACTGGCTTCTCAGGGTTGATCTCACCACGAACGAGCGCGAGGTGTTCTGAGTGATCAGTGCTGACACGATAAAGGTGGCATTTAAAATCGCCAAAGTCGGTCGGCATTTCGATCACTTCCTCGCACGTAACGAGTCGTTCAGATTTCCGACGATACTCGATGAGTTGTGCAATCGTGCAGGCTTTGAGATTATGCTCTTTTTGGTAATCCCCAAGGTCGCCCACACGCCCCATCGTGCCATCCTCATACATGATTTCGCAAATGAGGCCAGCTTCGGGGAGTTCCGCGAGCCGGATGAGATCGATGGCAGCTTCGGTATGACCGGCACGACGAAGGACTCCGCCTTCCATGGCTTGAAGGGGGAAGATGTGACCTGGTTGAACAAAATCCCGAGCACTGACTTTCTCATCCGCGAGCATCTTCACCGTAAGTGCGCGATCAGCAGCAGAAATGCCAGTAGTGATGCCATGGGTGGCATCGATAGAAATAGTGAAGGCTGTTTTTTGAGCTTCGCGATTTTTTGAAGCCATCGGTGGAAGGTCGAGAGCCTCTGCTCGGTCTGCTAAGATGGGAGCACAAATCAATCCGCGACCGTGACTTGCCATGAAGGCGATCATTTCTGGCGTCACGAGTGAGGCAGCCCCGATGAGGTCAGCTTCATTTTCACGACCGGGATCATCAGCGACGATTACCAGTTTTCCAGCGGCGATATCAGCGACGATTTCGTCGATCGGAGAAAATTCCAAGGCACTCATGACGGGTGGAAGATGACAGCAGGAATGGGATCACGCAAGCGGGAGCGCGTTAATCAAATTCACCCGCGAGTGGATCGGGCTCTAAGATGCCAAGATCGACAAGGAAATAGTCCATCGAACGTAGCGTGAGCGCATAATTCCGCTCATCGGAATTGAAGTTGAAAAAAGTATGTCCCGCTCCACGGAAGTCGACGAGGTCACACTTATTCTTCTTTTTAGAATACTTTTTCACGAACTTGATGGACTGATCAAGCGGCACCATGCGGTCAGCCTCACCGTGGAAGATTAAACAAGGAGGTAATCCCTTCTGAGGAAGATGATTCAATGGGCTATGCGTTTTCGCCTCTTTAGGTGTGGCGAAAAGTTCACTCTTAATTCCGCCACGAGGAGAAGTGTCTGAGACAGGCCCGAAAAGAACCATCCCTTGAGGAACTGGAGAGGGGACTTCGGTATTTGTGTGCGGATGCAGCGCTGCGCATAACGCAGCATGTGCTCCGGCCGCCGCTCCACAAATAATAATGCGTTCAGGATCAACTCCCATTTGTGAAGCATGATAACGGAGAAATGAAATTGCAGTCTTAGCATCTTCAGCGGCTTCGATTGGGCCTCCATTGAGTTTCGCTTCCGTGCGATATTCTGCAGTGACCGCAATCATACCGCGTGAGGCGAAGTGGTGACAGTGCGGGATAAACTGAGTGGGAGCAGAAATATCCCACATCCCACCGTGAAGAAAAACGATCACCGAACGCCTCTCGATGGTGTGATCAAATCCCGGAGGGAAAAAGAAATGCGCGTTCAAGTCACCCTCCGGCAACTTTTTATAAACGTATGTCGTCGCGGAACCCAGGAGTTCCTGGTCACGCGCCTCTCCGATCATCAGAGACTTAGCAAGTGGATTCATATGAGGTGTCGAAAGCGACAGCCGTTTCTGTTACTGCTGTTGCTGAGAAATGTTTTTCCAAAGCGGGGCCATCTTGTCCATAGTTTCCGCATGCAGCGCATCATTTTCATCTTTTTCACCCTCGCGCAATGGTCCTCCGGTCAGAATGAAGGCCCCGAATTGGTGAAGCAATTACGCTCCCTCTACGAAGGTTGGCGCGCCTCCGTTATTAAGAAAGACGCTAAAACATGGCTGCGCTACACCGCGCAGCATCGTCAAATCGATATCAAAAATCGCCTCATGAGTGAGCGGAAGCCTTTTCCTCAAGGATTTCTCAATGCACTTCCTGCAACCCCACCATCTTTGGTGGGCCTCAAAGCACTCCGAGTCCGCATCAACGGACCTACCGTCAAAGCCGTTTACTATGGTAAGGTCGACTTCGGTATTGGCGGCCAGCCAACCAATAATATCTGGACGATTTCTTACCTCAAAGAGCGTAACGGTTGGAAATACGACGGTTCAGAGTTCATCAACATCTCGGCTCTTCCTGATGTTAAAAAACAAATCGAGTCAGGGGACTACCAATACGTCGATCAGAACGATTTTAAACCGAGTGGACTCACTCCACCACGTCCGCTAATTCAGCTTGTCGCTCCTGTTAAATACATCGCGAAGGCTTATGTGTTCTGCCCCGGTCGTCAAGTTGACCTCACGATCAATGGGGTTTCTAAGCACAAGTTCCAACATGACAAGAATGCTCAAGTCATCATCGGTGGAGCATGTGACGGGAAAAACGAAGTGCAGTTTGAAATCACGCCCCTTGAAGGGGGAGATCCCAAAGCTGCGATGACCATTCGTGTTTACCTCATGTCGCAAGTTCAGGGGAGGCAGCCAGTTAAAGTCTTCGAATACCAAGTCGAGAACGGAAAGCAGCCTGAAGCCGCTGGTGTGAAAACCTTCACGATCACCCCTGAGATCGCCAAGAAACTCAAGTAGCTGAGAAATTACTCAAAAAAACGAAAACAATTTCTTGCTAAAACCCGAGCGGTCCCGTAACTCTCCGCCGCCCGACGAAAGAACGGCAACAAATCCAACAAATGCGCAGATAGCTCAGTTGGTAGAGCAGTTGGCTTTTAACCAATTGGTCCTGGGTTCGAGTCCCAGTCTGCGTACTTTTTTATAACCCGTGAATACTGAAAGGTGTCACGGGTTTCCTTTTGGTTCTGAAACATCAAAAAGCCAGACTGGGGCGAGAAGCCACCGAAGCGCAGCGGAGGTCTTCAATGGGTTCGAATGCGGGGGGGCGGCTAAGGACGGATACAGATGTGGACGATCCGGTAGCCTCTGCCGAGTTTGGAGGTGCTTTTTCCGAGCACAAGAGGACGGTTTCATAAAAAAATGCGATCGTTCTTCGAGGTCAACAGGGTGGAGAGGATATTCTGAGAATGAGCGGGAAGAGTTGATCGAGATCGTTTCTAATGGAGGGGGATGACTGAGGAGGACCTCTTCCGGGTTGTTGATCGATTCAACTTATGGATCGAGAAACCAGTAGAAAAGTTGGGCTGGTCGTATGGTTGAGGTGTGAGGGATGAGCTCTGGAAGGTCCGCTTATGGTCCGGGTGCCTTTGATGGACGCAGCATTTCGTCGTTTGCTACGCATTGCCATTGAGTGATTTTTCCAAGATCGCTCTAGGAACGTAATCCAAGAAGATCGTTGGTCGTTCTCTTTCTTCTTTTTCTCCTTGCATGAGGTGGCGTGCGACCCTACGAATCCGCCGTCCTGAACATGGTTTAGGGGCGTTAGCTCAGTTGGTAGAGCACCTGCATGGCATGCAGGGGGTCAGCGGTTCGAATCCGCTACGCTCCACCAGTTTCTCCTTTGTATTTTTGAGAAATTGACCAGAAACCAGTTCTTTCCACCTTGAATTTAGCGGAACACTCGATTTTTATGAGCGACTCAGGAGAACAACTTGCCCTCGCTTGCGCTCGTGCCGCTGATGAGACGAAAGCTGATGATATACGCATCTTTGATCTTCGTGGAATCTCAACGCTGACCGATTTCATGGTGGTGTGTTCAGGTGGCTCAATGCCTCATCTTAAGGCGATTAGCCGCGATATTGAGGGGAAGGTAAATGAGCTGAGCGGAGAGCTTCCGCTTCGGACAGAGGGAAAAGCTGCGACCCGCTGGGTGGTGCTCGATTTTGTCGATGTTATGGTCCACGTTCTTTTGGAAGAATTCCGTGAGCTTTATGCCCTTGAAGATCTCTGGGGCGATGCGAAGGAAGTCTCTTGGAATGGGAATGACAGTCATGAAGATTGAGATTTTAAATACGGGCAGTGAGCTGCTCCTCGGGACGACTGCAAATACGCACGGAACTTGGATAGGGCAGGAGTTGGTCAAGATTGGCCTGCGAGTGCAGCGGCAAACGACGGTGCCAGATGGTGAAGCGATCGAGTTTGCAATTCAGGAATCAGTGCCGCGCTGTGATGCCTTATTAATCACAGGGGGCTTAGGGCCGACGAGTGATGATATTACGCGTGAAGCGGTGGCGAAGGTTCTGGGGGTGGAAATGATCGAGGATGAAGCGGCGTTGAGATCGCTTTATGAATTTTTTGAGAAACGAGGAAAGCCGATGGTGGATGCGAATCTCAAGCAGGCGCAAAATTTGGTGGGTGCGGATATTTTGCCGAATCCAAATGGCACTGCGCCAGGGATTTATGTTCCCCCGAGGTTGAGTGGGGATCATCAATGCGCGCTCTTTTTACTTCCGGGGCCTCCACGGGAACTCTATCCGATGTTTCATGCGGAAGTTGCACCACGTCTCAAGGCTCTCTCAGGGGTTGAGGAAATGTCGGAGGTGAAGGAGATGAAGTTTGTGGGGATTGGGGAGAGTGATTTTCACCAAGGAGTTGATGAGGCTCTAGCTGAAATTGATGGTTTGGAGGTGGGTTATTGCGCGCGTCTGGGCGAGGTGGACCTTCGTTTGATTGGATCGCCGGAGGTCATTGGGCATGGCCGCGTGATTGCGGAGGAGGCGTTTGGAGATTTTTTAGTGTGTGATGACGGCCAGTCTCTCGAGGCCGTGGTGGTTCGTGAATTGACGGCTAAGAACCTGACTCTCGCGACAGTTGAGAGTTGCACTGGTGGGTTGATCGCTTGTCGCTTGACTGATGTTCCGGGGTCGAGCGCTGCCTTTAGGCATGGCTTTGTGACTTATGCGAATGAGGCGAAGCAAGAGATGGTCGGTGTTTTGGCTGCGACTCTTGAGGCGCACGGCGCTGTTAGCGAGGAGGTTGCCGCAGAGATGGCGGCTGGTGGTTTGAAAGCTAGCGGAGGTGATATCGCGGTAAGTGTGACTGGGATTGCTGGGCCTGATGGAGGAACGGATGAGAAGCCCGTGGGAACCGTTTGTTTTGGAATTGCGACTTCGAATGGGGTTGAGACTTATAGAGAATGTCATCCACGGAGTCGGTCGGACTTCAAACAGCAGGTTAGTCAGCGTGCGTTGGATTTAGTTCGGCGTATGGTGCGAGATCAGTTTTAAGTTTGGCACGAAAAAAGACGGAGTCAGATGACGCCGTCTTTTGTGTTTAGTCGTGAGTGGGGATTATTTCGATTGTTCGAGCATGCGGACGAGGGAGACTTCCGCTTTTTGACGAACGTCTTCAGGAAGTTCGACGCGGGGCTCGAGAGTATCAAGGCAGGCGTGGAGTTTTTCGAGGGTATTCATCTTCATGTAGCGGCAGTCGGCGCAGGCGCAGTGATCGGTTGGTCCGGCGATGAGGTTTTTTTCAGGGACCTCTTTTTGAATGCGGTGAAGCATGCCGGACTCGGTGACGACGATGACGTTTTTTGCCGAGGTCTCGCGGCAGAAGTGGACCATTTTTTCGGTGGAGCAGACTTCATCGGCAAGGAGGCGGACGGCTTGAGTGCACTCGGGGTGTGCAACGACTTGAGCATCGGGATACTCGGCTTTGATTTTCTGAATCGACTCGCGGGTGAACTCGACGTGGACGTAGCAGTTTCCTTTCCAAAGGTCCATTTTACGACCGGTCTGCTCAATAACCCATTGCCCTAGGTTTTCATCTGGGACGAAGAGGATGGGGCGGTCTTGAGGTGCTTGCTCGACGATGCGAGGAGCATTACCTGATGTGCAAATCACGTCGCAGAGCGCCTTCACGCCAGCTGAGCAGTTGATGTAGGCGATGACGTAGTAGTTTTTATCTTTGTGTTCCTCAAGGTAAGAGGCGAGCTGGTCTGCGGGGCAGGCTTGTTCCAGGGAGCAGCCGGCGTCTTTGTCGGGGAGGACCACGGTCTTATTTGGATTAAGAATCTTAGCGGTCTCAGCCATGAAGTGGACACCGCAGAACGCGATGACGTCGGCATCTGTTTCTTGGGCATGGTAGGCGAGGCCAAGGGAGTCACCGACGTAGTCAGCGATGTCTTGGATGGCGCCGATTTGGTAGTTATGCGCGAGGATGACGGCGTTTTTTTCTTTTTTAAGACGTAGAATGTCTTCTTTCAGGTCGAGAGCAGGAGCGGTGGACATTGCGAATAGCGAATTAGGAAAATGGGGGAGGATTATGATTCTGGGGCTTCTTTTTCAGCCTCCTTGATGATCGTGGTGGTGCCGATGGCGGGGAGGACCTTACGGACGAGTTTTTTAAAGCCTCCTTCGGACTCGGTGTAGTTGAGGTCAGCTTGGCGGAGAGCCTTCTCCCAGGCTTGAGCGAAGCCGGGGGCTTGTTCACGCATGAGGCCGACGGCGTTTTCAAGAATATGAAGGTGACGAAGTTCGGCCTTTCCAGGTTTTTGCTGAAGGGCGGCGATGTTAACGCGAAGATTCTCGTTCTGCTCTTTGAGTTTTTCGAGTTGTCCGTTGATGGTCTCAGCTCCTTCAGCTTGAACCTTGAGGTGGGTGTTGAGGTGCTGCTGGAGTTCTCGGCTTTCGGTTTCAATACGAACGACTTCTTTTTTGAGAACACGGCGAGCGGTGAAACCAGATTTCCAAGTAAAGAAGGTGACGAGAAGTCCGAGAAGGAGGCCCAGCACAAACTGGTTTTTTAAGAGATCGAGAATGATGTCCATCTAGGGAAACTTACTGAGGGTTTTCGGCATTGCTTTCTTTTTCTTCATCCACGCCTTCCTCTTGTGGAGGGGCATCTTTGTTGATGATTTTGATGACCTCTTCGGTAATGTCGGTCGTGTCACGAGCATAGACCACGACAGGCATCTGGGAGCTCGTGTGGCCCTTGAGATCAATGACCCAATCGTAACCCTGAGATTCGCCCACTTTTTGGGAGATCTCGATGATTTGATTCAGGGTAGCTCGAGAACGGGTGACGAATTCTTTGTTGAGCTTTTGGAGCTCTAGAGGATACCAATTGTCCCATTCAGCTTTGATTTCATCATAGGCGAGACGTGCAGCCTGAACTTCGGTGGTGGCGGTTTTACGTTGCTCGTCGGTGAGCGTTTGGCTTTGGAATTTTTTGAAAAGTTCTTCGAGCGTAGACTGTCGTTTTTTAAGCATGATGGCCCGCTCATTCTTGGCGAGAGCGTCTCTCTTTTCAGTCAGATCGTCTTTGTCTTTTTGCGCAATATGGTAGGCCTCCATTACTTTTGCGAAATCAACGCTGGCGATTTTAGGTCCAGCTAGGGCGCACGCGACGGTTCCGAAAAAAGTAATGAGGGGGATGAGCTTAGACATTAAAGATGAGTTATCATATGTTGAAGAATTTGTCTAGACCCTGAAATCATCCTTGCACGAGTGTTTTTTCGCTTTTGGCATCGATGATGGCAAAGCGCTCACGGTGCATATTCGAGTCGCTCCGGAAAATGAGGCGTCCTGAGTGGGAACGTTCAAGTTCCATGAGGAGTTTGGAGTCCTCGCTCTTGAAGCGGTTAAGAACATCAGAGTTCACGACGACGACGAGGTCACCAGAGTCGTTATTCTCACTCTGACGTTGGATGACGGTGTTGAGGCGACGCTGGATTTCGATCGACATGCTCATGGTGTTCTTTACGCGTCCTCGGCCTTGGCAGTAAGGGCAAGGCTCTAGGGTGGAGTCGAGAAGGCTCTCGTGGAGACGCTGTCTGGTCATTTCCATGAGTCCGACGGAGGAGATTTGGAGGACTTGTGTCTTCGCCTTGTCGCGACGGAGGCGATCCTTCATGGCGCGATAGACCGCTTGCTGATCACGGCGGTGACGCATGTCGATAAAGTCGACGACGACGAGTCCACCGATATTGCGGAGACGAAGCTGGCGGGCGACTTCAACAGCGGCCTCGATGTTGGTCTGGAGGAGCATCTTATCGACGTCCTTGGAACCGCGATTTCGGCCGGTGTTGACGTCGATGGAGATGAGGGCCTCGGTCTCATCGATCACGATGTAGCCGCCACAGGGGAGCCAGACTTGGCGCATGAAGGCTTCGTCGATCTGCTTCTGAATACCATAGCGCTCAAAGATGGTTTGCTTACCGGGGAGGTTGTGAATACGGCGTTTGGCTCGGCGGGAGATTTTAGCGGCGATTTCTTGAACGTATTCGGTGGTTTGCTCGCTATCGCAGATGATCTTATCGACTTCATCGGTTAGGAAATTTCGGGCAGTGCCTTCGATGAGGCCGGGCTCACGGAAACAGGCGACGGGAGCGTTTTTGGAATCCCGTTTTTCCTCAACGGCATACCACTGCTCAAGGAGCATGGCGAGATCACGCACGAAGTGACGGGCACGTGTGCTGGTAGCGACGGTGCGCATGATGATGCCCATGCCCTCGGGGACGCTGAGCTTCTGCATGATCTTACGGAGGCGTTGGCGTTCTTTTGGATCATCAATCTTTCGTGAGATGCCGAACTGGTCCGAGTAGGGCATGAGGACGAGGTAACGACCTGCCAGTGAGATGTTGGTGGTGACGCGGGGGCCTTTATTTCCGATCGGGCCTTTGGAGACTTGGATCATGATTTCCGAGCCAATGGGGTAGATGCTTGGGATATCTTTCGAGGTGATTTTTTTCTGTTTCTTCTTAGGGCGTCCGTCGCGGCGGATTTCTTCAAGGCCGCCATCGAGGGCAGCAGGAATGGCATCCCAGAAGTGAAGGAAGGCATTTTTATCGAGGCCGATATCGACAAACATGGCCTTGAGGCCGGGCTCGATGTTTTTGACACGGCCCTTAAAAATGCCGCCGACGATGTTTTCATCGCCTTCACGTTCGACGTGGTATTCTTCGAGGATTCCGTCTTCTAGAAGCGCGACTCGGCGCTCCAGTTTTTCGGAGTTGATGACAATGGTGCGTCCTGAGTTAGGATCGGGATTACCGAGTCCGAGGGCGTTTTTGATTTTTTTAATCATTTGAGGTAAAAATGTTGTTGGTGGATTTGTAGAAAAAATTATTCGCCATCATCTTCGACAATGGTGGCGCGTGGTGGGGCGTCTGAATCAGCTTCAGGTGCGATGGTGGGAAGAGGGATGGTGTTAGGGGTGACTTTGACAGGCTTGCCGGTGTTGAGGAGTTCGGCGTCAACTTCGTTTCCAGTTTCACCTTGTTCATCGATGGTGAGGATGAGGAGTTCGTCACCCACGGGAAGCTCGAGTTCTTTGATGTATTCTTTGTGTCCTTTGTATTTGCCCATTTTGGTGAGGCGCTTGGGGCTTCCGGCTTCTAGGTTGAAAAGGCCTCGATAAATGTAGTTTGAAAGGACGCCCGCGACGGCACCACCGCTGCCACCATTTTGGACCATGACGCAGACGGCGTAGCGCGGGTTATCGTATGGGGCAAAGGAGGTGGTCCAAGCGTTGTGACTGTCGTATCGAGGGTGTCCGATCTTACGGCCGAGCTGGGCGGTTCCTGTTTTAGCAGCGATGAAAACGTTATCCAAACCGTGAGCGACACGGCGGGCGGTTCCGCCTTGTTCGTTCACGGCTTTCCACATTCCTTTACGAATGACCTCGATGCGGTGTTCGCTTATCCCTTCGTTCCTGAGGTCGGTTTTGATGACTGGGGTGTTCTCGAGGTGAACCTTTTCTTCGCCATTGGAAAGGGATTCTGAAACGCGACGGACGATCCGAGGCTGGTAGTAGCGTCCACCATTTGCAATGGTTGCAGCGATGGAGCAAATTTGAAGTGGGGAGGCTCCGCTTTGGCTTTGGCCAATGGAGAGTTGGGCGAGGTCGGCAGAGGTCATGACGGCACCTGGGTTTTCACGTTTCCACGTATTACTTCCGGGAACCATTCCGGGGGCTTCATTCGGGAGTTTGATTCCAGAACGGCGACCGAGACCAAGGAGTTGGAAACTCTCGACCATAGACTTGCTGCGGAGGTTTCCGGCAAGTGTCATGAAGTAAGGGTTGCAAGAGCGCTGGATGGAATCGCTCATGCCAAGGGGGCCGTGACCGGCGGTTTTCCAGCATTTGATCTTGAGGGAGCCGAACATGGTGTAGCCCTTGCAGGCATGGCCGTATCCGATTTTTCCGGCGCGAGCGGCGGCGATGGCCGTGGGGAGCTTGTAAGTGGAACCGGGAATATATTCTGAGATAGCACGGTTGAGCATGGGGGTGCGCTCATCATGGACGTATTCTACCCAGATTTTATTATCGATACTGGGGACAAATTCGTTGGGGTCAAAATTTGGAACGGATACCATGGCGAGGATTTCTCCGGTATTTGGATCCATGACAACGGCTGCGCCACGGCCCACTTTCCGCATCACGTTTTCGACGAGGTATTGAATGTGGGCATCGATGGTAAGTTCCACTTTCGCACCCTCATTGGGTGGGGTGTAATCTTGAATGGCAATGACTTTGTTTTTTTCGTTTCGAACGTAAACCTTCATGCCGCCTTCTCCGGTGAGGTAATCGTTCATGGTGGCTTCGATGCCGCGCATGCCGAAGTCATCTCCGATGAAGTGCATGTTCCGCTTTTGGTATTCATCGGGAATAATGCCGTCCCATTGGTTGACGCGTCCGAGGACGTGACAGGCCATGGTTCCATATGGGTAAATACGGCGAGGGCGCACGGTGACGTGGACTCCTGGCAGATCAAGGCTGCGCTCAGCGAACTGAGCGAATTCGTCACGAGTGAGATCAGTGCGATAGGTGAAGGGCACGAGCCCTGCGTGTGTTTTGAAGTGGGTGTCGAGAGCCTTACTAAATCGCTTTCCGCCAAGGCCGAAAGATTCAATCCGAGGAATGACCCAAGTGTTTACGATTTCGACGATGTCTATTTTCTTCCGCTTGGCGAGAAGGCCGTCACCCCGGTTGACGGTTTCTTCGACTTGGTTTTTGAGGGAGTCGGGATTTTGTTGTTTCCAGTTTCTATAAATGTCTTCGAGGTTGAAGACGACTTCGTAGCTGCGTCGATTTCGAGCGAGGACAAGGCCATGGCGGTCGGTGATTTCTCCCCGCACGCTAGGCTCCCGTACGGAGACCGTGTGTGTGGTGGGGATATTGGCGACAAAGGATGAGCGCTTCTCGATTTGGAATTCGTGAAGGCGGGAGAGCAGAGTGCCGCATCCTACGAGCACCATTGCGGTGAGTAGGTAGAGTCGAAATCGATATTTGGGTTCCATGATGAGTGGGGGTTAGTAGCTGCGTCTCCGAAGCGAGTCGTAGCTGATTTCGTGTTTACAAAGATCGGCGATTTGAAAGAGGGTCCAGAAGATGATTGGAGAGATGAGCATGCTCAAAAGAGCGGTCAAACTGATCTGCTTCATGACTGGCATGGAGAATTCAAATCCACCGCGGATGAAGCTAAAGAGGAGGAATTCGATGAGGAGGTAGAGAAAGATTGCAACGCCAGTGAGGATACCGGAGAGATACCATTTCCCTTGTTTGAAAATGGGCTGGATACCCTGCATGAGAAAGCCCATGAGGGCATAGAGAATGATGGTATAACCAAATTTCATCGTCTCGGTAGGCGTATGATAGATGGTATTGAAAACGTGGAGATTTTTTTCAGTGGGCAGGGGTGGGTGGATGATTTGTTGGGCATCCCAGAGAAAGCCACCTAGGAAGGCTAGAAGGAGCATGCTTCCAGTGGGGGCGGTCACCGCACCACAGGCGACAACGAGTGGAATCAGCAAGAAGCGCGCATCATACGCACCGAGAGGCGGGAGGAACTGCTGAACGATGCAGCTCAAAAGCAGTAGTCCAATCAGGCTGATATGGTAGAGAAGCATGGATTCGTGAGTTAGTCGCCAGGAGGACCAGTAATCACGAAGACAGTTTTGAGGTTGTTAAAGTCCACGGCAGGAATCACTTCCGCTTCGCCGTAAATTGGACCTTGATCAAAGTCTTCGATGGTTCCGATTGGAATATCTGCGGGGAATTTTTTCCCTCGCCCGTCGGTGTAAACCTTCATCCCTTTTTGGAGGATAGCACCCTTAGAAAGGTAGCGTAGTCTGAGCCGAGGCGTTTCACCGTAGTTGGTGCGTTGCCCGACCAGAATGCCGACTTCCGAGGTGCCCTCAATTCGGGCTGAAACTTGCGATGCCTCATCGGTAATGAGCAGAACGGAAGAGACATCGTCACCGGGTTGGTTCACTTGTCCGACCAATCCGCCATTTGAGGCGAGAACACATTGGGAAAGCCCAACGTAGTCATTGGTGGCTCCCCGGTCGATTTCGATCGTGGAGCCCCAGTTGAGGGGTTGATTGCGCACGACCCGCGCGGCAATCACGTTAAATTCAGTCTCTCGCTGAAATTTGAGCGCTTGCAGGAGCTCGTTGTTTTCTGTTTCTAGTTCACCGACTCGAGAGGCGATGATTTTAAAACGATCTCGTTCGCTGATGGCTTGATCAAGCTGGCGTTTGAGGTCTTCTGAGTGTTCGACTTCATTGACGAAGTCTTTTGCCCAAGCTTCGGTTTTACCGCCCTTGGAGATGATGGGGGAGATGGCTGAATAGTAGGTCTTTTGAACTTTACGCACTGCGTCTTCGCTGAGAGTGAAAACCCACACCGTGCCTGCTAAGAAAAGCAGAAGAGCGATAAAATTCAGCGGCCTCATTTCTGACCCATTTTAAATGATCTTAATGATCTGAATTGGTGACGCGCTTGAGGAAGGAGATCTCGGAAAGGACTTTTCCGGTGCCTTCTCCGACAGCGCTGAGGGGGTCTTCTGCCACGTGGACTGGAAGGCCTGTTTCTTCACGGAGTCGCTTATCAAGACCACGGAGAAGAGCTCCGCCGCCTGCGAGAACGAGACCACGGTCGACAAGGTCTGCCGCGAGCTCGGGCGGGCAGCGCTCGAGGGTAGTGCGGACAGCATCGACAATGCTGTTGAGAGGGTCAGCCATCGCATCACGCACTTCTTGAGAGGTGATGGTGACGGTCTTTGGAAGACCTGAGACGAGATCGCGTCCTTTGACTTCCATACCGGTCTCCTTAGGGAGTGGGGCTGCGGAGCCGACACGGATTTTGATATCCTCAGCAGTGCGCTCACCGATCATGAGGTTGTAGGCGCGCTTCATGTAGTGGATGATCGCTTCATCGAGATCATCACCAGCGGTGCGGACACTGCGGGCGTAGACGATTCCGGAAAGGGAGATGAGGGCAACCTCTGTGGTGCCACCCCCGATATCAACGATCATGTTACCAGAGGCTTCTTGAACGGGAAGGCCCACGCCGATCGCTGCGGCCATAGGCTCTTCGATGAGGTAAACTTCACGAGCACCGGCTTGTTCTGCAGATTCTTTTACAGCGCGACGTTCAACTTCTGTAATTCCTGAGGGAATCGCGATCACCACGCGTGGGTGGGCACGGCGCTTGTTATTCACCTTACGAATGAAGTGACGAAGCATTGCTTCGGTCACCTCGAAATCAGCGATCACGCCATCTCGTAGAGGGCGAATGGCGACGATGTTCCCGGGCGTGCGACCGAGCATGCGCTTCGCGTCATCACCGACAGCGAGCACTTCATTGGTGTGGGCTTTCACCGCGACCACAGACGGCTCGCGGAGGACGATGCCGTGATCCTTGACGTAAACGAGAGTATTCGCGGTGCCAAGGTCGATGCCGATGTCGTTAGACATCATGCCAAAGAGTTTTGCAAACATGAGTAAAACTAAGTTAAATTATTGATTGAAAGAGGTTTTAAGAAAACGAGAAGCGGTTCTAGGATTCTTGAAGAGAATAAAGAAGTCAGGAAAATTTAGACAATCTATCCACCGCATGCGGACTATCGAAGGCAAGGCCCTCTAGGTCAAGCAGCTTCCGGTGTTCCCCGCTTAAAAAATCCGGTGTTCCACACAGTTTCTTAGAATCAGATTACCATGCGTGAGGTGGTTCTCTGGAGCTGGTGCTTTTAAGGTCGTCCTGCACGCCGATTGATGAATTCATCAGCAAAGCCAGCATATGAAAGGGAGCCAGCACCTTGAGGGTCATGTTCGAAAATAGTGCGGCCATAACTTGGAGCTTCACCAATGCGGATTGAGCGGGGAATAAAGGTGCGATAGAGTTGCTCTGGAAAATATTTAGAAACTTCCTCGACCACTGACTTTGAGAGGTTTGTGCGAGCATCATACATCGTCATGAGGATGCCTTCGAGTTGAACGTTGGGGTTGACCTGAGCTTCTTTGATGCGCTCGATGACGTGGATAATTTTGGCCAGTCCTTCGAGGCCGAACCACTCACACTGGAGTGGGATGATAATTTCATCAGCAGCGGCGAGGGCTGAGGTCATGAGAACTCCAAGGGAGGGAGGGGTGTCGAGAATGACAAAGTCAAAATCATGTGATTCTCTGAGGCTTTCGAGGATCGTGCGCAGTCGAGTAAGATAGTCGTCCATCTGTGCAAGTTCAATTTCAACTCCGGCTAGATCCATATCTCCAGGAACGATAGAGAGGTTCTCTAGACGGGAGGGGATAATTTTATCTTGGATGCGTGCTTGTCCTAGCAGTGGGTGATACATGCAGTTCTCTGAGCTCGCTTCGGCACCCAGACCGGAGGTGGCATTTGCTTGCGGGTCGAGATCAAGAAGGAGGGTTTTTTTTCCTCGTGCGGCAAGGCCAGCCGAAAGATTGATGGAGGTGGTGGTCTTGCCGACTCCACCTTTTTGGTTGGCGATTGCGATGATTTTCATGCGTGAAAAGGGCGTCTAGGGGGGTGCTCGAGAGAGCGTGAAAGGCTTCTAAAAAGAAAGGAGAAAACGGGATGTTGGAAAAGATTTATTGTTGACCAAGTTCTTTCGAGCGGGAAGTGGCACGGCTGATGGCCTTGATCACGGTGGATCGGAAATTGCCTTCTTCAAGGGCCGCAAGCCCAGCAATGGTAGTGCCTCCGGGTGAAGTGACGCGATCGCGAAGCTCGGCTGGGAGGAGGCCTGTTTCGGCGACCATTTGAGCACCGCCTAGGACGGTTTGTGTCGCGAGGCGGAGAGCTTGTTCACGAGGAAGTCCTTCGAGAAGGCCTCCGTCGGCAAGAGCCTCGATCATGGTGTAAACATAGGCCGGCCCGCTTCCAGAGAGGCCGGTGATGGCGTCCATGAGGGATTCGCAAACTCTTTCGGCAATGCCTACAGATTCGAGAAGGTTTTTGGTGAAGGTTTCATCTTCGGAGGTTACTCCAGAGCCTAGAGCATAGGCGGCTGCTCCCGTTCCAACGAGGGCAGGGGTGTTTGGCATGACGCGAATGATTCGGGCAGCAGGCGAGGCTGATTCCATTTGTTTGATGGTGATTCCGGCTGCAATCGAAAGAACGAGGGCAGGCGAGCTCAGGCATGAAAGGACTTCGGTGACTTGTGCTGGTTTTACGCAAATAAGAAGGGTGTCGCATTGCGAGCATAATTCTGAGAGGCTGGAGCAGGCTGTGCCGCCAGATTTTTCCGAGAGCGAGCTTACGGCTTCCGCGATAGGGTCATAGAGGAAGAGGGCTTGAGGACTTAGAATACCAGCGCGAATAGCGCCTTCCGTGAGGGCTTGCCCCATTTTCCCGCAACCAATGATGCCAACTGTCATGCCGTCATTGAACCGGAGAGAGGCGTAAGTGTCGAGTTAAAGGCATTGCCAAGAGCGGAGTTTTGGCGGATTGATGAGGAATGCGCTTTTTGATGCTGTTTCTAGCTTTTCCCTTTTTTGTCCAAGCTCAAGAGAGTGGGGAGTTCAAAGTCCAGTCGGTGATCCATTCGGTCGTTCAAAAATTAGAAAAGCCGAGGTTTGCACCGGATTTTGTGCCGATGCCTTTGGCGATTTCGACTCAATCGGAAGTGGCCTCGAATCATGTATTAGCTGGGATTACTTATCTAAATTCTGCTTGGGACTTTGAAGCTTATCGGCACTTTTGTGCCGCTGTAGAGGCAGACCCAGATTGCCTCATGGCGTATTGGGGGGTAGCGATGTCTCTAGGAGGATTGAATCATGAGTTTTATGAGCCGCGTAAGGCTGCCGTTGACCGAATGTTGGATCTCCTTGAGCAGGGGGTTGGGGTGGATTGGGAGAAAGGCTTTGGGCAAGCAGCCGGGCGCCTTTATGCCAACGGGGCGGAAGCTTCGGCATTAGTCTATAAGAATGTTGCCGAGAAATTTCCGAATAACTTACAAGCACAGTTATTTTCCTTCGTTCTGATTAGAGACGGCTATAGCTCGTCTGGTCAGCCTAATGTTGGGCAGAGAAAGGCGATGGCAGGCCTCGAGAAGTTGGTGAAGGCGAATCCTGAAAATATCGCAGTGATCTCGACTTGGGTGATGGCGCATGGAGACGCGCCTCTGAAGTCATCAGAAATGCGGGAAGAGGTATTGCCTTTTGTGCGCAAGTTGGTCCGTCTTCATCCGGATTATGCTCCGTTTCAGTTGATCGCGACACATGTCGAATCACGTTGTGGAAATGCGAGTCTAGCGATTAATCATGCGCGACGCGCCATTGATCTTTTCGAAGCTTATTGCGAGCAGCAGAAGGTTTCGATCTATGATTGTCCAGGGCTTATCCAATCTCGTGTTTTCTTGGCAACTCTTTTAGCTGGGAAGGATCACTTCGAGGAGGCGTATGAAATTGCAGATGCACTCGCTCAGGCACCTATTGATGGTAATCGAGTTTTCTCAAAAGGAGCGTCCCTGATGCTCTGGGAAGGTCGTTCGTTGGGGCCGCGTCTAGCGCTAATGAGAGGGACCATGGAAGACCTCGAACGTGGTTTGGATCTCCTTAAATTTTTCCCCGATGAAGAGTGGTTCGACAGCAAAGAAGTTGAAAAGAAAAAGTCACTCGCGATTTCTTATCGGAATGCTCTCGCTTATTGTATCGGGGTGCGCAAGGCGCTTCTCAAAAATGATGAGTCAGCGATTCGGGGTTTGTATGCGAATCTGAGCGAACGAGTAAAACAGATCGACCTTGAAGCTCCACTGGCGAGAAAAACGAGCTCTTACTCCGAGTATCTAAGGGCAAGAAGCACGGCGCGCGTCTTTGCGATCGAGTTGCGTGGTTTGATCGACTTACGTAAGAAGGGTGCCATGAAACTCGGAGCATTTAACTGGTTTAGTTCTGCCTCAGATCTCCAGTCGCGTCCGCTAAATTTGCTCCCGATGGCGATTCCATATCCAATGGAAAATCGGATTGGCGAATTCTACTTGGCGACCGATAAGCCCGAGAAAGCAGCGATGGCTTACCGTCAAGGTCTGGAGAGGATGCCCAATCACCTAGGTTCACTCCGTGGATATCGTTCCGCCCTTTTGAAGATGGGAGAGAATGACGCTGCCGAGAAAATTGCCGAACGGATTGAGTTAGTGAAAAAGTAATGATTTCAGTTTAAAGTGCTTCAATTGCAGCTTTCTCGATGCCGCGAAGTGCAAGCACGCGCACGATTGTTTCCTCGATGAGATTTGCAGGACAAGAGGCACCTGCGGTGATCCCGATGGTCGCTTCTGCTTCATTAAATCCAGCGAGAATATTCGGCGTGGAAATTTCGGCATGAGCTTTGAGGTCAAAGTGAACGATGGTTTCAAGCGACTCTAAGCAAGAGGACTCACGGATGAAATAAGTCGGGAGGTTTTCGTTTCCAATTTCAACGAGGTGGGTGGTGTTTGAGCTGTTATAGCCGCCAACAACGAGGAGCATATCCATTGGTTTCTTGAGCATGTCGAAGAGGGCGTCTTGGCGCTCTTGAGTGGCTCCACAGATGGTGTCGAATACTTGGAAAAGGGTGGCGTCACCATCACGATCCAGAATCGCCTTGCGGACACGGTTTTGGATCTCCTCAGTTTCGCTTTTGAGCATCGTAGTCTGGTTAGCGACTCCGACTTCCTTCAGGTGGACATCAGGATCAAATCCATCCGAGTGAGCTTTTTCAAATTGAGCAAGAAATTCGGCTTTATCACCACCATTGCGGATATAGTTGGTGACATAATCTGTTTCTTCGAGCGTGAGAACGATGAGGTAGTGGCCTGTTTTATCATCTCCGATGGCGCGGGAGGCCGTCGCTCGGGTTTCCTCGTGGCCACGTTTGCCATGAATAATCGAAGTGACTCCGTTTTTAGCATAAGTGCGGACACGCCGCCATACCTTCATGACATCACCGCAGGTGGTATCAATGATGTGAGCTCCTTGTTGCTCGATTTTATCGGTGAAGTTTGTCGGTGCTCCAAATGCGGGAACGATGACGACATCATCAGGCGTAAGCTGGTCATAGTCATCGGTCAGCTCTTTCCACGGAAGTGATACGATATTCATTTCCGTGAGCTGACGATTGACCTCAGGGTTGTGAATGATTTCGCCGATGAGGAAAATACGCTGGTCTGGAAAGACGCGGCGAGAGGCATATGCGAGGTCAATTGCGCGTTCGACACCGTAGCAGAATCCAAATTGTTCGGCTAATCGGATTGTGGTTTTTCCGATGGTGAGGGAGCCGCCACGGTCTCGGAGTTTTTCAACAATGGGAGAGTAGTAGTGTTTCTCCACTTCTGCTTGCACGAGGGCCATGACGTCAGGGCGGCGGACGTTCACGCGTTTACGCTTCGCTGACTTTATTGGTTTTTGGGCAGGAGTGTCGCTCATCTTTAAACCTCATACTTTGCTTCCGCCAAAGCGCCAAACGTTTATTGATCTAGAAAAGGGCAAAAGTAGGAGTCCCATCAGTAGCGCGGCGATGAGTTGAAGCCACAGAAGGTAAAGTGGCCACGGCCCGAGATGATCGAGAGCGGATGCTTCATGGGGTTTTTCGAGAAGGAAACCGAAGTTGGTGCCTGTCAGAAAGTTCACCAAGAGGGCGAAGATGAAGTAGGCCTGATTCCACAGGAGCACGCGCGGCCAAGTTCCGGCGCGCGGCCGCCAGTTTAATGCGAGAGGGAGGAAAAGGGCGGTGATGACGATGACGCCATGATGAATGAAGAAGGAAAAAAAGAGGGGCTCTGGAAATGCGGCAGAGAGGTTTGGCGTGATGAGGGCTTGCAGGGTCCCCGCAAGTCCCCAGCAGTATGTGAGTTCGCAAGCGAGGGCGTGTCGTGTGATCAGGGCGATTCCTGCTAGAAAGGCAGCGATGTCACAGAGGTGAAACGGGAGGATGTTGTCGAGTGAGATTTTGTAATTGAGGGTGTTGTAAACCGCTTGATTGTAGCTGTAAGCTGCAAGGTTTAAGAAGGCGAGGAGAGCGAGAGGCCAGCGATGTCCTTGTTTTTGTGCTGTGATGAGGAGTCCTCCCGAGAGCGTGATCGAGGCGAGGGTTCCAAAATGTAGCAGTCCGAATAAATCCACAATGGAAGGTTGGGTGTTAGTTTCCCGAGAAGAGGTAGCCGTGATACATAATGAATTCTCGCAAGAGGAACTTGGATCGAACTCCAAAAGAGCGGTAGCGCGTGGACTTTGTGGCTGAGGTGAAGACTGTGAGGCCAAGATTTTGAGCCATTTTACGGCAGCGCTTGAGGTGCCACGGGTCACTTACGAGCAGTGCTGTTTTCCAGCCTTCGGCTTGGAGTATTTCCTTAGCTTTAACCACGTTTTCAAGTGTTGTTTGTGAGTCGGTTTCGATTCGAATCGCATGGCGTGGGACGCCTTTTTTGAGGCAGTAGTCATAGGCGACTTCAGATTCAGAAAATGGAGCACCTTCACCGTAGCCACCAGTCAGGATGAGTGCGCTGACTCGTTGATCACGATAAAGTTCGATGGCGTGATTAAGCCGTTCCTTGAAGACAGGTGATGGCTTATTATGCCAAGCAGCTGCCCCAAAAACGATGGCGCAGTCGGCCGTGCGATTCCGGTCTACATTTCCGACCCGCGCAATGTCCCACAGACTCCAGATCACGTAAGTTAGGAGTATGAGTGAGAGCGGCAGAAAAAATCTGCGAAAGATGCGGCGCATGGCAAGAGGACTTTGTGGATTCGGGAGATTATCGTTCGAGCATCAAAGGTGAAGAATAAAGGATGACGTGGGCTCTGGTAAAGGCCTCTCGAGACGGCTTTTTAGAGTGTGTCACCCATGATAATGGGTCAGTCCTAAAGGTTTTACTTGTAACTTGATCTTGTTACTTTTGATGCAGTTTGAAGTCAATCTCCACAACGTCGAATAAGCGGTTCATGCAGAAAATTGAAGCTGTCGAGCTGCTGGAAGCAAAGGTTAAGAAGAAGAGTTATTGGGCGTTGAGGAGTCTTAGCATCATTGTGACTACTGGGTTCATCGGTGCTGCAGCCTGTCATATGTATGATCCTCAGTTTCCACCAAATGGCAAAAACTCGGTGGGTGAGCAGCTTCTCAGTGAGTAGAAGCGGTGATGAATTTTTACGGGAAAGAGATGAGCATGCCTACGTTGATATTAGCTTCAGGATCTCCAAGGCGGCGTGATCTTTTAAGAGAGGCGGGGCTTGATCCGGAGATTATTCCACCTGCAGTGGTTGAGTTTGGGGCAGGAGATTTCCCACCACATGAGCTGTGTTTAAGAAATGCAGAGTTAAAAGCTGGTGAGATTTTAAAGGTTCATCCAGATGAATTTGTGATCGCTTCTGATACCGTGGTTGCGCTCGATGGGAGTGTTTATGGAAAGCCTGAATCGTTAGAAGAAGCTGCGGGGAATTTACGGCATTTTAGTGGGCGTGTTCATCAGGTGATGACAGGGGTTGTGATTTTTCATGGCCAAGATTCTTTGAGATTCGTTGAGATGTCAGAGGTGAAGTTTCGTGACTTAAGCGAAGAGGTGATTCGTAAATATTTAGCGAAGGTTTCAGTTCTGGATAAGGCTGGAGGCTATGCTATTCAATCTCATGGAGATTGGATCGTGGAAGAGATTAAAGGGGATTATCAAAATATCGTGGGTCTTCCGGTAGCAAAGGTCCTCGCAAGTTTAGTGCAAATGGGCTTTCCTGTCCCTGAAGCAAAATGAAGGAGCCGCCACGTTACCCGTTAATTTTAAACCCTAAGGCTAAGAGCGAGAAGGGGAAGCGGGCGCTTCGGTTTGTGATGGATCACGCGACGAAGTTTGTGATTTATGCCACGCGCAGTCGTGAAGATGCTATTGCCTTGGCGAGACGCTTTGCGGCAGAAGGTGAGCCGGTTGTCATTGCGGCTGGAGGAGACGGAACGTTAAACGCTGTCATTGAGGGGCTTGCTGGCTCAAAGACTACGCTTGGGGTATTTCCCACTGGGACAATGAATGTTTTTGCCCGAGAGATGGGAATTGCGCGGGATCGTTTGGAGAATGCACTGCAGGTCATTGAAGCTGGTCACCGGAAAACGGTCGATCTTTTCGAAATGAATGGTCTCCCTTTTGTTCAAATGGCGGGAGTCGGCTTCGATGCTCAAGTAATTGAAGAGACCACTTGGGAACGTAAAAAGAGGTTAGGTCCGCTCGCGTATCTCCTCGCTGCTACGAAAGTTCTGGGTGATCGACCACCAAAGATCACAGTCACTTGCGCTGATGGACGAACGTTTGATGGAGTGTGTCTTTTAGTTGGGAACGGTTCTCTTTACGGTGGTCAGTTTCCTTTGTTTCGTGATGCTGATAATTCTGATCAGCTTCTTGATGCGGTGCTTTTCAAAGAATCAGGTTATCAATTCGTGCGCGATTCATTGAGAGGCTTGGCGAAAGGGGGGATCGATCCTCATTCACCTGGAGAATCTGTGGAATACATTCAAGCAGCGGGGCTTATCGTCACTTGTGAGCAATCTTTTCCGATTGAATTGGATGGTGAATTATGGGGGCGTGCTACCACGGCTGATTTCTGTTCTTCGGGAAAAGTGCTCAACGTTTTTGCTCCGGAGGTCATCAAAAATAATCGTTGGTTAGAGCTCTTGAAAGCGGTGAATCCGTTCTGCCGAAATTGAAATACCCATAAGATTGTTCGGTTTTTATTCGTTCTTCTTAATAACGATGTCTGTGACTCCTCGTCTGATTTTCTGGCATGATCTCCGTGCCGCGGGGCGGGCGATGCTCAATCTCCTTGGCGCTTTTATGGTTTGGTTTATCCAAGGCTTATTTTTCTGGGCATTGTTTTCGGTCTTTTTGGGATGGGGTGAATTAACGCCACGTGTGCTTTTTGTGTGTGCAGGCATTCCCACTTATTTGCTCGCGAGAAGTCTTTACAAAATGAATCTCCCGAAGCGTTCTTGGCGGGATGCGCTTCCAAGCTATCAATCGATGTCGGGGCTGGGTATTGCTCGGCTAATGGCTAGTAGGGGAGCGGTATCAAGTGGTGCCGGGGAGTCTGCGCTTGTGCTAATCTTTACGGCGGCACCGCGGATGGTATTAGCGGTGCTTGATGAGGTTTCTCATTTGATGAGTCCGTCATCTGAAGAGTGTAAGAGGTTGGAGAAAGTTCGTGAAAATCTTGCGGCGCGGGATTCATGGGAAGTTCTCCAAGACTTTAAGGAGCGAGAGCCTGAGATTCGTAAGTTAGCAGGGTTAGGACTTGTGACAGTGAGAGAAATCTCAGGAATCTGGAGTTTGCGAATTTCCCTCAAAGGTCAGCGGGTTTGAGGTTGTTTCTTTTAAGGTCGTCACCTCGGATTGATTTCGTTAAATTTTTCTGAATTTAATGAATATTTGGTCATGGCGTCCGTCTTATCTGCTGATGGCACCCGTTGAGGTGGCTTCAGAAGCTGGAGAGGCTGCGGATGGTCCGTCTGATCAAGAATTGATCAAGGCATGCCAATCTGGAGATGCTTCGGCGTTTGAAGTCCTCGTGACGCGTCATCGTGGAAAGGTTTATGCCATGGTTCAACAGATGATTAAAAACGACGCCGATGCGTGGGACCTCTCTCAAGAGGTCTTCATTAAGGTGTGGAAGGCACTGCCGCGATTCGAAGCGCGGGCGAAGTTTTCCACTTGGCTATACCGCATCACGCACAACGTCGTTTATGACTGGCTCCGGAAGCGCAAGATCGATTCGGCGGGAGAGTTAGACGATTCTCTTCTGAGTCAATCTGACGTTGCTACGGGGTCGACTACGACGCCGAATCAAGCGCCGCGCCCTGACGAGGCGCTGGAAAATTCTGAACTCGGAGACCGTATTAAAGCGGCTCTTGCCACACTGTCTCCTGAACATCGTGAAACGATCCTGCTCCGTGAAGTGCAGGGCTTTGATTATAAAGAAATCGCGAAGGCCATGGACTGTTCCCTAGGAACGGTGATGAGCCGTCTCTACTACGCCCGTAAAAAACTCCAAACCCTGCTGACTCATGAAAACGGAGAAAATTGAAGAACTGATCGTAAAGTGGGTTGATCACCGCCTGAATGATGAGGAAACGAAAGAGCTCGATCAAGCGATAGAGCAGGATGAATCTTTGCGCTCCCAGCTCGATGAAATGGTAAGGCTGAAGGTCTCGATTCAATCTGAAATTCCAGCTTCGGTGGATCCACCTTACCCTGATTTTTTCAATAGCCAATTGATGCGCAAGATCGATCTCGATATCGCTGCGCAAAAGCCGAAAGAAAAAGTGAAGCGCTGTTGGCATGATTTACGCTGGGCTTGGGCTCCAAGTGCTGCGCTTTCGCTGGTGTTGGCTTTCCTAGCAGGTAAACGAATGTCTGATCCTGTGATGGCGCCTGATTTTGTAAATACCTCGCTGCCTTCGGTCTATTTCTCTGAGGAAAACCTAGCCGCAGAAGTGATTTCTGATGCAGATGGAGATGTCTCAGCGATCTTGGTCAGTGGCCTTTCTGAACTCGATGATCGCGGCTCTTTTGCCACGAGGGCAGAGGTCGAACCTTCTTCTCAAATCGAAGAGCTTCCTGTGAGTTATCAGCTTTATGAAGCGGCTCACTTTCACTAATCTTTTGAATCAATGAAATCACTCGCCGTCATTTTTCTCTTTTTGTGCTCCCTAGTTCTTCATGCTGAAGATCCAGGGAAAGAGCAGATCGGCTCATTGAGTGTGGAGATGATTTACGCCACCGATGGAGGTCTTGAGAAAATCGCTAACCATGGAAATCCTCTCCTTAAGAAAGATGAGAAAGCGATTCGTGAAATTAAAAAGCTGACCTTCAAAAACTACCGTAGCATGGGAGTCGAAGTTTCGAAAATTCTCAGAAGTTACGAGAGTTGGGCAACGCCAATGCGACCATCTAAAGAGATGTTGATTAGCTTCGAGCCATTGAATCGAGAAGGGCCGAATGAGCTCCAAATGGTGCTTGAATATTGGCAGGCCAAGCGGAAGTTATTTCGCACTAACCCCGTATTAGTAAAAGGAAAACCACTCTATCTCCTGGGTCCAGACTGGCGTGGGGGAAAAGTGATTCTCAAGCTGAAGCTTCTCGAACTGACTGAATAATGAAATCGATTCTCTTTGTATTCTTTGCCGGACTATTGGCCGCTTCAGCGGAAATGATCTTTAAGACGAAGCTCATTGAGATCACCGCAGATCCTGATGCTAAGGTGGTGACCGCGGAATTTCCTTTTGAAGTGAAGGGCGCGGAAGGAGCGCAAATTCTCTCATATGATGCTCCTTGTTCGTGTCTTACGGCTAAGGTGTTCCCGTTAAAGTCAGACCGCTCTACAAAGCTCAAATGGTCCGAAGGTGAGGCTGGAAAAATTATCGGTCGCTTTGAAATGGGAAATTTTAAGGGAACTGTTGATAAGGCAATTTTGATCAACATAAAGGGCCAAGAGGAAAAGGTGCAGCTGGTGGTTCGAGTGCACATTCCGGTTCTTTTCCAAATAGAGCCTTCGACCCACAAATGGGAGCTCAATGGTCCCGCGACACCGAAGGTTTTTAAGATTAAGGTGAATCATGCTGAACCCATTCATATTTTGAAGCATATGGGGCAAATGGAAGATTTCCCCTATGAATTGAAGACCATCAAAGATGGTTGGGAATACGAAGTCACGGTGACCCCCAAGTCGACCGTAACACCAGGGATGGGACGCTTGGCCTTCTTTACCGATTGTCCGATTCAACGCCATAAACGTCACCAAGTTTTCACTGTGGTGAGAGCAAAGCGTGGCGAATAAAGTTTCTCAAAATACTGAGAGTCGAGAAGTCGAATTGGAGTTTATGAAATCGAGAGCCTGCTTATTTTTTCTCGGGTTACTTTCTGTTTCGGCAGAGGTGGTTTTTAAAACTAAGCGTGTCGAGCTTACGGTTGCCCCAAGTGCCAATGCGCTAACCGTAGAGTTCCCAGTTCAAGTGAAGGGCGCTGATGGTGCCGAAATGAGTTCACACAAGTCTTTGCGCTCATGTCTTCAGGCTAAGATTTTACCGTTGAATACGGATTGCTCGATCAAGCGGCACTCAAAGCCTCAAATTTTCACGGTGCTAACAGCTGATCTAAAAAAATGAAGCTTTTGAAAACATTCGCAGGAGCCGTTCTGATTGGGGCACTCTCACTTTGCGCAGCAAGTCTAAGTTGGTGGCTAACGGGACCACCAGATCGTTCCGTTCCTTGCGATGAAGAGACGCTAGAATTAGGGTACGTTTGCCTTAAGACCGTGAAGGCGTGGGGTGAGGGAGAATACCTCTGGGTGGATGCGAGGACGCGTGAACTCTGGAACAGAAATGGTGTCCTAGGCTCGGTCTTGTTGACCGATGATAGTAATGAGGATTACTTTGAACTAGAAAATCAATTTATGGATTCTCTTTTCAATGAGGGAGAGATTTATCCGAACGTTGTGATCTATTGTAATGCTTCAGGCTGTGAAACGAGTCGGTCTCTTGCCAACAAGCTCCGAGAAGAAGTAGCAGCTGATTTTGGCTTTAAAGTTCATGTTCTTCATGGTGGCTGGAGGGCGCTAGCCGCTGAAGAAATGACACGGAATTAGAAGGTCCAGCCAATTCCATCGAGGTGAGCAACTTCAATGAAAGGTTTCTTGGGGTCTTCGGTCTTATTCCATTGGATTGTTAATGTGACTGGCCGTTGGGTTCCTGGCTCGAGCTGCTTTTTGAGCCTCTGAAACAACTCCGTTTCCTTGCCAAGATATGCCTTTAATAGAGTGTTTTTCACTCGCTGGACGTTTGGTAAGAAGGTGATGACGCCTTTTTTGTGTTGGTTAGGCACACTGTCATCGAAGCAAAGAGTGGATACCTCGACTACAGTTCGAAGGGTGAGAGGTGACGCCTCTGGGTTTTGGGCAAATACTGTGGGAAGATTATCGTAAATATCGATAAAAGGATCGGTGTGCACTCGAGGTGGCTCGTCTTCAGAGAATGAAACCATTCGGACAAAAATAGAGCGGTGCTCATGGAGAGGGGCCCCTTCTGGTGCGGCTAAGGTGACTTGAAAATATGTTTCCAGAGTGAGAACCTCAGGGTCTGCTCGCATCTGCCTCAGCTCAGCGAAAAGTTTACGCGGCATCGGTTTATTGAGGCCGCTAGCAAGGAGCTGTTCTTCGGTGCGGTAAGATGAGGTCAGATACGGGCGTCTTTCTTCGTAGCTTTTTGCTTTTAGGAAGCGATCGAGAATGGCGCTGGATTGAGAGATGAAGGTGCGATGCTTATTAAGAATTTCTTCCCGCTTGATTTCTTTGGCATTTTTTTGAGCGACCTCTGGAAGGCCCGCAGGGACTTCACCTAGTTTATCGTGATCTAAGGCTCTGTTTGGTTCCTCTTGAGGAGAAGGTTCTGACGCACTGGGAGAAGTTGGGGAGGTGATTAGGTTCTCATTGGGCGCCAATGGGGTGTTGTCTATCGGTTCTTTGATCGGAAGTTTGAGAAGATCCATAACGAGATAAATTACTATTCCTAAAAGGATGATGAATAGCAAAGGGAAGACGATGACTGGCCAGATTCTCCGTTTAATAGGAGCTAATACTGCAGCCTTTACGGAGGGGCTCTCCTGAGATTGCGTTTTGCCGGATGTAACGGGCCTTGGGTTTGCGGAGGGGTTGGGAATGTGCCGGTGGGGGTGGGATCCTTGTTGTCTTGAAGAGGGGATTGGTCCTCCTGTTGCTCTGATCGGAGCACTAGCCATCGCTTGTCCAAAGCCGCTTGGGGTGCTAGTTTGCTGCTGTTCTTGAGGTCTTTGCTGCGGTGAATGAGGGGCCGTGATGGTATTTGAACAGCTAGGGCAGGGGCCTTTTACTCCAGCTAACTCAGTCGCTACTCGAAGCTCCGTCTGACATGAGGGACAGGAAAATTCTATTATGTTTTTAGACATGTGTCTATAAGAGGGGGTTTTAATCAAGATAAGAAAAAGCCCTGCAGAAGTCAATCGGCAGAGCTGAATAATTGGGGGGGGGTAAATGAGCTTTTAGTTTTAGTGCTCCATCGGATTCTCCCCTGAAGCAACCCCGAGCGCTTTATCTTCTTCGGGGAGGTAGGCTTTGAAGCGCGTTTTGTCGATCGCTTTCATGTAAGCTTCTTGAGGAGAAATCATACCTTGCTGGAGTTTTTCCCAGATTGCTTCATCCATAAACTGCATTCCTTCGGCCTTACCTCCGATAATGACATCGAAAAGCTTCTGGGTAGCACCTTCACGAATAATTGCGGAAACGGCAGGAGTGGCGAAGAGGATTTCGTTCACCGCGGTTCGGCCAGGCTTATCAGAGCGCTTACAGAGAAGCTGAGCGACCACTCCTTTCAGTGATGCTGCAAGCATGGTGCGGACCTGGGATTGTTGATCAGCGGGGAAGACGTCAATAATACGGTCGACGGTTTTGCGGGCGTTGTTGGTGTGGAGTGTTCCGAAAACTAGTAGTCCAGTTTCCGCAGCAGTGAGTGCGAGGGAGATGGTCTCAAGGTCACGCATCTCACCAACGAGAACGATATCAGCGTCTTCGCGGAGACAGGCACGGAGACCGTCGGCGAAGGTTGGGGTCTGGATTGGAACTTCACGTTGGGAAATGATGGAGTTTTTGCTGCTGTGAACGAACTCAATTGGTTCCTCAATGGTAATGATGTGGCGATTGAAGTTTCGGTTGATGTAGTCGAGTAGCGCTGCAAGGGAGGTAGACTTTCCAGAGCCTGTGGGGCCAGTGACGAGGACAAGGCCCGAGCGCATATGACCGAATTCCTTGATGACGGGAGGGAGATTTAGGTCTTCGATAGAAGCGATCTCAGTTGGGATCAATCGGAATACGGCACCAAGTCCGAATTGCTGTTTGAGGTAGTTGCAACGGAAACGAGACTGCTCGTCCATCTCGTAAGCGAAGTCGAGATCACCGGATTCGAGATATTTCTCAAAGAACTTAGGCTCACAGATTTCCGAGAGCATGTTCTTGAAGGTCTCACCTTCGAGCACGGGCTCATCAGGAATAGCGGTGACTGCACCGTGAACGCGGACTTTGGGCACAGAGCCCTCGGAAAGGTGGAGGTCAGAGCCACCAGAGGACACGAGGTATTGGAAGAGACGATCGATTTCAGCCATGGCTGTAAGTGGGGAAAAGTGAGGTGTGTGTAAGGGATTAAGATTGGAAGTAGGACTTCATTTGGGCCTTGTCTTCGCAACGGTAGAGAGCATCTTCTTGGCTGATTTCTCCTTTGACGTAAAGTTCACGGAGGGATTCATCCATGGTGATCATGCCGACATTTTTACCCGTCTGCATGATGCCGGGGAGCATGAAGGTTTTGCCATCACGCACGGTGGCAGCAACGGCTGCGGTGTTGACGAGAAGTTCAAGCGCGAGTGCTCGGCCAGATCCGTCGGCCTTTGGCACGAGCTGCTGGGAAATGACACCACGTAGGGATTCCGAGACCATGATACGGATTTGATCACGCTGATCGACGGGAAAGACATCGAGGATACGGTCAAGAGTTCGAGGGGCGTTTCCGGTGTGAAGGGTAGCGAGAACGAGGTGGCCGGTCTCCGCGGCAGTGAGTGCAAGTGAGATGGTCTCAAGGTCACGCATTTCACCAACGACGATGACATCAGGGTCCTCCCGGAGGGCTCCACGAAGAGCTTTCGGAAAAGATTCAGTGTGAGAGCGAACTTCGCGTTGGTTGACGTGGCAGCCCTCAGAGACGAAGACATACTCAATTGGATCTTCAAGAGTGAGAATGTGATCTTCTCGATCTTTATTAATAAAATCAACGAGTGCAGCCATCGTGGTGGACTTACCCGCACCAACGGATCCGGTGACAAGGAGGAGGCCATTCTGATAACGGGTGAGAGGAAGGAGGTGGTCGATGGGAAGTCCCAGCTCTTCCATGGTCCGAATTTCGGTAGAGATGATTCGAAAAACGATTTCGTAGCCAAGGCGCTGTTTGATGACGGATGCACGGAAACGACCAGCATCACTCGCATAAGCGAAATCAACATCGCCAATCTCTTGCAGGTGATCCCAGTGTTTGTCAGTGAGGAAAGATCGAGCGAGGCGCTCGGTGTCTTCAGCAGTGAGAGGGGCGTGATTATCCCAAATAGGCGAGAGGGTGCCGAAGCGTCGCCAAGCTGGGGGATAACCGGTGGGGAGATGAATATCGGAACATTCGTATTCGATTCCGATTTTTAGATATTCATCGACGTGTGCGAGGACAGTGTGCTCAGACATGGATAGGGATGCGATTGAGGTGAGGGGGGCTTTCGCGGGAGAGGTGGGAGATGATGAAAGGATATTTAAAACCCTTCGCCAAGCTTGGAATTCGCGCTTTGACGTCCTTCTTCGTTTTGGCGCGCTAGATAGTTTTCAAATTCACTTTTCAAGCGGGCTACGCCCCATTTGATGAGAGCGGGTTTAGCGAGCGAAAAACCGAGGCCGAGAAGCATACCAATAGGACCGCGTCGTTTTTCTGAAGCAGATGGGCGGCGGCTTAAAAGTGAGAGGAGGGCTGTTGAGCCGAGTGATCCGGCAAACCACGGTATGGGATGATTACGAACGGAATTTTTTAAAAGTGTAGAGACACTCATTTCCGTCCTGAGGCCATCGCGCGAAGTCAGAAGAGCCTGTCGCTGCGCCGCGAGCTGCGAGGTGAGCTCTACTTTCCGCTCTTGTTTTTTTGTTGAATCCATTGCTGATCTTTCTCCCACTCAGAGCGGGTGTATTCGAAAAAGGGAGTGGTGTTTTTCTTTCGGGTCTTTCCAAGTAAAATTAAGCCGATCAAGAGATGAAGAACACCAGCTGCAAGTGCGATGCCAATCCAACTTGCGAGAGGACCTTCGGTCTTTTCTGAGAGGTAGATGCCTCCGAGTGCAATTCCCGCAATGAGAATTACGAGGTATGAGATCCCGAGGAAAAAAGCGGCGATGATTCCTTTGATCAGACGTTTTCGAACGACTTCGGCCGCTTCAGCCCCCTCGATTGCAAGAAGCTCTGCACGTGCCTGAAGGTAGCTTCCGGCACTCCGTGTAAACGCTGAGAATTCGCTCTTCAATCCAGATTCTTTAGAACTGGATGAAGACTGAGACCATGGAAAAGACATGAATCGATTAGCGACGGATAATCAATCCAGCAAGGAAGCCGATGCCTGCTGCGATGAGCACGGCTTGGGTTGGGTTTGCGCGGACGGAATCTTCCAAGGATGCTTGGAGCTCCTTAGCTTTGATGCGGGTGTCCTGCCATTGTTCACCAGCAACTCCTTTGAATTGGAGCGCAGCTTCTTCCGCATTCACTTTAAGAGAGCCGGCTCGTTCACCGGCAATATCTTTAAGTTGGGAGGCTTTTTCTCCTGCAAAATCACGTAGTGCGGTTGCTTTTTCAACGGCAGCATCCTTCAACATACGTGCCTTTTCCTCAGTGGAAGAGAGCGCCTTGGTCTCAGTGCCGCTGGCGGCAGCGCGGAGGTCGTTTGCTGCTGATTTGGCAGCCGGAACTGCAGAAGATGGGGCGGTAGGATCGGTATCGGCAAATGCTTCATTCATATTAGCGATACTTTGGAACCCCTGAAGAGGGAATGCAAGCCCGAGAGACAGGAAGGACCTGCTTCTTAGCATTAAGCTTACTTTTTCTTTTTTTCAGATTTGGTGGCTTCCATGGCCTTGGATGCCTTTTCGGCTTTTTCGAGAGCCTTTTGCATTTCGTTTTTCTTGATCTCGCGTGGTTTTGGGGTGAAGCGGCTTTGCCCGATTTCAGGAGGCCAGACGTTGTTGAGAAGGTTTGTATCTGCAAGTCTTTCGCTTGGGTCGAGGATGACTTTGATGATGGGCTCCTTAGTGATGAAGAGCTTCTTCACCTCGCGTGCATTCTTTTTCCACATCTCAGCAGGGAGGTAGATGGTCTTCTTTTTGCGTTTCTCAAAGTGGAGCTCGACGAGGAGGGGCATGATGGCTCCGCCCTTATTCTGGAAGGTGATCACATGGAATTCTTTCTTGGACTTAAAGAGCTTTCGCTCATGAGGCTCAAGCTTAGCCATCGACTCGGTAAAGGATTTCTTGTCTTCCTCGGTCACTTCGAAGCGGTCGAGCTGATCGTAGAAGTCACGAAGGTCTCTACGGCCTTGGGTGTATTTTGGGATCTTCTTATTGTGAACAGTGGAGATGTTTTTCTTCTTTTCTTCCTGATCCGCTTTCTGATCGCGCTTGGTTTTGTCCTCGGGGTTTCCGTCATCGAGTTGGTAACGCTTAATATCTGTCACGGCGAGATCAACGTGTTTGGTGGTGTAGAACCAGCTGTGCCAGAACCAATCGAGGTCCATACCTGCAGCGTCTTCCATGGTGCGGAAGAAGTCAGAGGGCTCTGGATGTTTAAACATCCAGCGGCGGGAGTATTCCTTGAAGGCGTAGTCGAAGAGTTCGCGGCCCATGATGGTTTCACGGAGAATTCCAAGTCCGACGGCAGGCTTGGTGTAGGCGTTTGGCCCGAATTGCTGAATGGACTCAGAGTTGGTCATGATGGGCACTTGGTTCGGGCTCGTCATGTAATCTCTGATCTTATTCGGGAGGCCGCGAGAAGGGTAATGGTCTTGCCATAATTGCTCGGCGACAGTCTGCATAAAGGAAGTGAGGCCTTCATCCATCCAAGTCCACTGACGTTCGTCAGAGTTCACGATCATCGGGAACCAGTTGTGGCCAACTTCGTGAATGACAATGGAGATGAGGCTATTTTTGGAACGCTCTGAGTAGGTGCCGTCGTCTTCAGGTCGTGGACCATTGAAGCAGATCATAGGATATTCCATTCCCCAAACGGGACCACCGACTGAAATACAGACAGGGTAAGGGTAATCAAAAGTGTGTTTAGAGAAGACGTTGAGCGCGTGAATCACTGCATGGGTGGAATATTTTTTCCAAAGTGGAGTAAATTCACTGGGATAGAGTGACATCGCCCAGACTTTTTTCTGGGTTTCAGGGAGTTGGTGGAGGACGGCATCCCAGACGAATTTGCGTGAAGTCGCCCAAGCGAAATCACGAACATTGTTTGCTTCAAAAATCCAAGTCCTAGACCCTTTTGCTCGGCTTTTAGAATTCTTTTCGGCTTCTTCTTGCGTGATGATCATCACAGGGTTTTTGGCTTTTTCAGCCTGCTTGAGGCGTTTTTGCCATTCGGGCTTAAGGCATTGCTTGGGGTTCTTAAGCTCGCCAGTAGCGGCGACGACGTGATCGGAGGGAACGGTGATTGCGACCTTGTAATCTCCGAATTCGAGAGCGAATTCTCCACGGCCGAGGAAGGCTTTGTTTTGCCAGCCCCGAACATCGTTGTAGACGGCCATACGAGGGAACCATTGGGCGATTTCATGAACACGGTTGCCATCTTTAAAGAGCTCAGAGTTTGAGCGTCCCCGGGAATTACGGCTATCATTGAGGCGGTAGTTCCAAGCGATGCGGAATGAGAATGATTGCTTTGGTTTAAGCGTCTGCGGAAGGTCGATTCGCATCATGGTATCGACAATGGTGTGCTTCAGCTCGCCGCCCTTATCCGTGACGACATGATCGATGTGGAACCCGCCATCGAATTTTTCGGAATTCAGAATTTGTGCGAAGCTGGATGTCCCAATGCCCTCGAGGGAGGGTGCGGCTTCAGAAAGATTACCATGAGAGTTCGAGGTGTAGCGATTCCGGTCGAGCTGAACCCATAGATAGCTGAGAGCGTGTGGGGATTTGTTGTGGTAAGTGATACGTGCGCTTCCAGTCAGGTGACGTTTCTTCTCATTGAATTCAATCTTGATATCGTAGTCTGCACTTTGTTGCCAATACTTCGGTCCGGGAGCTCCAGAGGCGAGGCGAACTTCCGTGGGAGTGGGCCAGACTTCTTCAAGTTGGCGGAACGGGTCTTTGTGGAACTCGATGGGGTGTGCAAGAACGCTCCCGATCATCCCGAGAAGCAGGGTGAAACATTTCATAAAGTATACCTCGTACGGGTATCGTAAGTTATTCACAAAAGCGATTTATAATTTCGGGATTCAGACCTCTAAAAATCTCGCCTCTCGCTGATGTGTAGTGATAGATTCGAGCTATGGACGCACTGATTAAGCACCTTGAGCATCGGCAGGATTTAGAGCCTCGTGAGATCACGGTAGCGGCAGATTTTTTACTCGATGAGGCTGCTGACGCAGGTAAGAAGGCTCGATTATTAAAGGCTCTTGCGGCAAAGAGAGAGACCGCAGCAGAGATTGCAGAATTTGTGAGCGTGTTTTTGGATCGTGCGGTAAAGCCTTCCTTTCATGGGAAAGATTTCAAAGGCCCGACAATTGATGTTTGTGGCACTGGTGGTGATAAACTCGACCTCTTCAATGTTTCAACGACCAGCATGTTTGTAGTTGCGGCGGCTGGAGCGACGGTCATTAAGCATGGGAATCGCGGAGTGACTTCTAAAAGCGGAAGTTCTGATGTGCTTGGGGAGCTGGGGATTCCACTGGGCCTGCCCTCAGAGAAGATTGGGGAATGCCTTGAAAAGGCAGGAGTCGGCTTTCTTTTTGCACCAATGTATCATCCGGCCTTTAAGGCAGTGGTCCCAGTTCGGGCTCAGCTTGCTAAAGAGGGGGTCCGAACAATTTTTAATCTCATCGGTCCGCTTCTGAATCCAGCGCAGCCAGAATGCCAGTTGGTTGGCGTTATGGATTCCGGGCTCTGCCCGATTTTTGCGGATATTTTGCAACGTTTAGGCCGTGATAGCGCATGGGTCGTTAATGGGACGACTGAAGATGGGAGAACTGTAGATGAAGTGAGTCTGATGGGGGCTTCAAGAATTTGTAAATCGGGACGCTACCAAAAGCTGGTTGATGAGGAGATTCATCCGGCTGACTTCGGGCTGGATATTGCTCAAGTCTCTGATCTTCAGGGCGGTGACGCCGTCGAGAATGCTGAAATTCTAAAAAGTATTCTAAACGGCAAAGAGCGGGGGCCCAAACGTGAGATTGTGATCCTCAATGCCGCAGCGGCAATTGCTTGTGCAGGGCTCGAAGATAATCTCGGATCAGCGATCAAAAAAGCCTCCACCCTCATTGATGAGGGAGAGGCGATGGAAAGACTTGTGCGCTTTCAAGAAGCCGTTGTTTAGGGAGGTGCAGTCTCAAGTCTTTTATGATGCGGGAGATAAAAATTTCTCCTGCTCTGCACGCTCAGCAGATTTGAAGTCGTTGTCTTCAGAGGTTTCAGCGGTCAGTTCGTCACGATACTTATCGATCATGGCCTCTACCGGCCAAGCTGATGCTTCTCCAAAGGCGCAGATTGTTTTGCCGTCGATCTGGTAGGCAACTTCTTCGAGAGTTTTGACGTCCTCGGGAGTAGCGGTGCCGTTTGCGATACGATCGGAGATTTTCATCATCCATGTGGATCCCTCACGACATGGGGTGCACTGACCGCAGGACTCGTGAGCATAAAAATGGGTGATGTTATTAAGAACCCAAGACATTTTACGTGAATCATCCATCACGATGACTCCGCCAGAACCGGCCATGGAGCCAGCTGCTGCTAGAGTGTCGAAATCGAGCGGAAGATCGAAGAAGGAAAGCTCCTTGGCGTCATCGTCACGACCAATCTTGAAGGTCTCGTTACAGCGCAAAATTTTAGAAGAGGAGCCTCCGGGGATGACCGCTTTGAATTTACGGCCGTCTTTGGGACCACCGCAGACGTCGTAGAGAAGTTCCTGGAAGGTCATCTTTCCAACCTCGATTTCGTAGTAGCCGGGCTTTTTAACATCACCGGAAACGCAGAGAATACGCGTGCCGGAGTTCCGAGGAGTGCCGAGCTTGACGTATTGTTCACCACCCATTTTGAGGATGTGGACAACATGACAGAGTGACTCGACGTTGTTTACGATGGTCGGGCACATGTAGAGGCCCATCGCAGCGGGGAAATAGGGTGGTTTAATGCGTGGGTATGGGCGCTTGCCTTCGAGTGACTCGATCAGACCAGTTTCTTCACCGCAGATGTATGCTGCGGCACCACGGTGGACGTAGATTTCTAGATCAAAACCTGAATCAAGAATGTTTTGACCAAGGAAGCCTTTTTCATGAGCTTCCGCGATAGCGGTCTCAAGGGTGATTGCGGCTTCGGGGAATTCCTCCCGGATATAAATATATGCGGTGTGAGCACCGACGGCGAAAGCTGAGATGATCATGCCCTCGATCAGCTGATGAGGATCTTGGTGCACGATGTAGCGGTCCTTGAAGGTGCCTGGCTCCGATTCATCACAGTTGCAGATCAGATAAACGGGCTTGGTATTATTGGGCGGAATGAACCCCCACTTGACGCCTGTGGGGAAACCAGCACCACCACGACCACGCAGGCCGGAGGTTTTCACTTCGTCGATCACGGCCTTTGGATCCATGCCGAGACCTTTCTTGAGCATCTCGTAGCCACCTTCATTGAGGTAGGTATCGATCGAGGCATCCCAGCCCTGACGGTCAACATTTTTAAAGATGAGTCGATGTTCGCGCGGGTGGGGTTCTTTGCCGGGAAGATAGGTGATTTCACTCATGAAAAAAAAAGGTTAAGCGTTTTGGTAGCTGTTGAGGAGCTCTTGTGCTTTGTCTGCAGTCACGCCTTCGTGAAAGTCATCATTGACGAGGCAAACTGGTGCGGTTCCGCAAGAGGCGAGACACTCGGCATATTCGACCGAGAAGTTTCCGCATGGAGAGACCGAGATAGTGTCCTTGTGGCCGTCTTCCTGCGAGCGGTCGATATTTGTTATCTCGCAAAGTTTTTCCATCAGCTCATACGAGCCGCCCATTGCGCAGGAAAGAGTGCGGCAGACCCGAACGTGGAGTTTCCCCGGAGCTTTCTGACGGAAGCCGGGGTAAAAAGTAACGACCTCGACGACTTTCATTGGCGCGATTTCGAGTTGCGCGGCGACCCATTCAATGGATTCTGGGCTGATGAAGCCGAACTTGTGCTGAACGGCGTGGAGTAAGGGCAGGACGGCGGAGCGGCGTTCCTCTGCGGGATACATCGCGATGCGCTTGGCTGCTTCTGCCTCGAGTTCAGGAGCAACTTCGAAAGGGGGGAAGTTGACCTGCCCTGGAGTGACTGGGGAGTGGACGTTTTGATCGAGAACCGAGAGTTCCGGGCGGTTTTGCGCGGTGGCATCGGTAGGGTTAGGGGCGTCGGATGGAGGATTCACCGGGAGAAAAGGGAAAGGGGTGGAAAGGAAAGCTTAGCGGTCACACTCGCCCATGACGAAGTCGAGCGAGCCAAGAATAGCGGGAATGTCAGAAACCATGTGGCCTTTAAGGAGTTCGGCACAGATGCCAAGGTTCACGAAAGACGGTGCGCGGATCTTGAGGCGGTTAGGCACGCCACCTCCTTTTGAATGAATGTAAAAACCGAGTTCGCCTTTGGGGTTCTCAGCGGCAAAATAGACTTCGCCCTCTGGGGCCTCGATGCCCTGAGTAGAGACGATGAAGTGGTGGATCAGTTCCTCCATGCTCATGAGGACGCGCTCTTTGTCGGGAAGGACGGATTTGGCGTTCACGAGGTTGATGTCGCCTTCTGGCATGGTGTCGAGGACTTGCTCGATGATGCGGATAGACTGTCGCATTTCTTCCATGCGGACGAGATAACGATCATAACAATCGCCATTTTCACCGATGGGAACATCGAACTCATACTTCTCATAGCCGAGATATGGGTTGTCACGGCGAAGGTCACGATCGATTCCAGAAGCACGAAGGTTTGGCCCAGTCATGCCGTGGCTGATGGCGTCATCGGCATTAATCGTCCCGACGTTGCACATGCGCTCGAGGTAAATTTTGTTCTTATCGAGAAGGGCCGAGATTTCCTCAATCGCGGCCGAACACTCGACGAGGAACTTCCGAATTTCATCCTCAAGCCCCTCTGGGATATCACGAATCTGACCACCCACACGAGTATAGGAAGTGGTGAAGCGCGCGCCGGTGAGCTGCTCACAGAAATTGTAAATTTTTTCCCGCTCGGTGAAGGTGTAGAGAAAAACGGTCATCGCGCCCACGTCCATGGCGCAAACACCGACACCGAGAAGGTGGGAAGAAAGACGGGCAAGCTCACAGCACAGCACGCGAAGTGCCTGACCGCGTGGGGGAAGTTCCCAGCCCATCAGCTTTTCCACAGCACAAGCGTAAGCCACATTGTTCGCGAGAGGGGCGAGGTAGTCCAATCGATCGGTGTAAGGCACGAACTGGTTGTAGTGCATGTTCTCGGCGATCTTTTCATCACCACGATGCAGGTAGCCGATGTGGGGTTCAGCTTTTTCAATGATTTCACCATCGAGCTCAAGCACGAGGCGGAGAACCCCGTGGGTCGCGGGGTGGGAAGGGCCCATATTGAGCACCATTTTTTCGCCCAAGACATCATCGGTCTCGGAACGGTAATCATCAACAGCTTTGGCCGCGGTTGCAGCCGCATCAGGAGCCTCGTAAGTGGTCGTTTCGCTCATTGTGCGTGGTGATCAAACTCCGATATTACGGGAGTCGCAAGGAGTTTGTGAAATTTTTCACAAAGTCTAGGGTGCTTTTAAAACGGTTGCAGCGTCACATGAGTCGATGAGTAGACATCTGAAGGGGAAAAGAGCCAGCCAGGACTTGTATCTAGCAGCTCGTAGCGGTGTAGCTCGAATTCAGGGAGGAACTGATTACTGTTGGGTTCATAAAGTGTGCGGCCAGTGTAGCGGCCGTAAATTCGGTATTCGTAGTTTTGATCAAAGCCGTATTTCTGGTTACCGTGCCCTGTTTCGGGAAAGCGATCGGGGTTTTTCTTCTTCGATTCGTTAAAGATGACAAGTTTTGCAGTCTGGGCGGATTTACCAGGTTCACGGAGGTAGCCCCAAAAGCGGGTCTTATTTACAAAATAGCGTCGCCCGTAGTAGAAGTTTCCACGAGGCTCCGCGGCGATCTGGGCTCTGCGGACTTCAGGGGCAGGGGAAGAGCCTAGGTTTCCTGGCTTTCCACCGATGGGGCCACTGGAACAGGATGAGAAAAAGAGGGCAAAAAGGCTCAAGAGAGAAAACATCCGCATAGAGTGATATGTTTCTGGGTTTGATGTGCGGGGTCAAGCTTCGAGAATCTGTGGGGCCGACCATCGCATTTCGCCTTGAATATTTCAGATAAGCGAATTAGCACGTCCCTTCTGCAGCGGCTCTCCGCTAGAGAAGACACCTATGAATCTCCGATATTTGATTCCTCCCGAGTGCGTTATTCTTGAACTTTCGAAGAGTGAAGATGAAGACGTGATCGTGGAAATGATCGATCACCTGATCCAAATCGGTCGTATCACAGAAGATCAGCGCGCATCATATATCCAAGCGGTGATCGAGCGTGAGCTCCAAGTCGGTACCGGAATTGGATCTGGAGTGGCTATTCCACACGCTCGGGTAGAGGGCATTGAGGAAATGACAGCCGTCTTTGGTCGATCAACCGAAGGTGTGGATTTTGAATCACCCGATAATGCTCTGTCCCATTGCATCGTTCTTCTACTCGCGCCTCAAGGACAGACCGCGCAGCATCTTCAAATTCTTTCTGAGCTGGCTAAAGTCTTTTCACAGTGTGAATGCCGCGAGGAGCTCATGGCGGCTCAAACAGCCTCGGAAATCTCCGCCATTTTCTCGGCTGGCGCTACTCAACTTGCTTAAATTTTATCGTCATGACCATTCCTGCTCAGCTGACCGAAAAACTTCATGTCGCCCTCAAAAAAGTCGGCCTCGAGGTTTCTGATTCTAAACGCATTCAGATTAAGCCAGCGGATGATCTGCGTTTCGGGGATTATCAAAGCACGGTTGCCATGATGATGGCTAAGCCGGCGGGGAGAAATCCTCGTGAGCTAGCCGCCGAAATCATGGAGGCGATTGAAATCGGCGACCTTGCTGAGATTAGTATCGCTGGTCCTGGGTTCCTAAACTTTACCCTCACGCCAAAGACATGGTCGGCTCAGGCCCGCACGCAGCTCAGTGACCCAAAGCTCGGTGTTCCCACCGTTGAAGACCCTGAGACAATTGTGATCGATTTTTCCGCACCAAACGTCGCGAAGCCGATGCATATCGGACACATCCGTTCCACCATTATTGGTGAGTGTCTTGGTCGCATTACTTCCCGCCTCGGTCATAAAGTGATCAAAGATAACCACATCGGGGACTGGGGGACCCAATTCGGGATGGTCACTTGGGCATGGAAGCAAGGCGTTGATGAAGCGGCTCTGGATGAAGCTCCACTTCAGGAGCTACTCCGTCTTTATCGCCACGCTAGTGAAGCCTCGAAAAAGGATGAAGCGATTAAAGATTTATGCCGTCACGAGTTAGTGAAGCTCCAACAGGGCGATGCGGAAAATACCGAGATTTGGAATCGCTGCCTCGCGCTTTCTAAAAAAGGTCTCAATGAAATTTACGACCGCCTTGATGTTTCATTCGATCACTGGCTTGGCGAATCTGCTTATAATGACGTGCTCGGTCCGTTAGTGGAGCGCCTAGAAAAAGAAAACCTCGCGCGTCAGTCCGATGGTGCGCTTTGTATTTTCTCGGATGAAAAGGTGAAGCCGAAAGCTGATCCCTTTAAGATTAATCGCGATGGTGAATGGCAGGACTTCCCAATGATCATTCGTAAGAAGGATGGCGGGTTTAACTACGCTACCACGGATATCGCGACCTTTGAGCATCGTGCCAACGAGTTCCATGCAGACAAGGTCTGGATCATCGTTGATATCCGCCAGAGCGGTCACTTTAATCAGCTCTTCGAAGTCGCGAATCGCCTCGGGTACGATCGGCTGGAGATGACTCACATCGCCTTCGGAACCATTCTTGGAAAAGATGGTAAGCCACTTAAAACCCGTGCTGGTGATCTTCCGCAGCTCGCTGATGTTCTCGATGATGCGGTCAAAGCCGCTCGCGCAGTCGTCGGAGCAAAAAGCCATCTTGATACTGAAGAAGAGAAGGACGAGCTCGCCGAACTCATCGGAGTCAATTCTGTGAAATTCACCGAGCTCTCACATCACCGTCTTTCAGACTACACTTTCGATCTCGAAAAAATGGTCGCGCTCGAAGGTGATACCGCGCCGTATCTTTTCTATTCATACGTCCGCGCTCGTTCGATCTTCCGGAAGCTTGAAGAAGGGGCATCCGAGCAATTGCAGATCGAAAATCTCAACGTCACTGAGCCTGCCGAAATCCACCTCGTGCGTATGCTGACACGGTATGGCGATAACGTCCGTACGGTGCTCGATGATTTCCGTCCGAATCTTCTCGCGACTTATCTTCTCGAGCTCGCTCGTTCCTTCCACTCATACTTCGAGGCTTGCCCGGTGTTAAAATCTGAAGGCCAAACCCGCGAGTCTCGCTTGCTTCTCTGTGATCTCACTTCACGCGTCATTAAGGATGGTCTTGGTCTCCTTGGCATTGACGTTCCCGAGCGGATGTAAATGCTATCTCCTATGAGCACTCCCATCGTTATTAAAATCGGCACCGGCGTATTGACTCAGGATGACGGTACCCTTGATGGAACTTCGCTTGTAAAACTCGTCACTGGAGTTGCCGCGCTGCAAGCCGCAGGTCACTCCTGTATCATGGTGTCATCCGGCGCGGTTGGTGCTGGTGTTTCTGCTCTCGGGCTCAATGCCTATCCAGAAGACCTCGATACGAAGCAAGCGGCAGCTGCCGTGGGGCAAGCGAGGCTCATGCAGACATATGAGACTCTTTTCCAAAATTTTGACCTCCACGTCGCGCAGCTCCTCCTTACCGGAAGTGATCTTGCCGAAAACCGTGATCGTGTTCTCGCGACTTTGACCCGTCTTTTAGAGGAGCGCAAAATCATCCCGATCATTAATGAGAATGATTCCGTCGCTGTCGAAGAGCTTAAAGTGGGGGATAACGATATGCTCTCCGCGCGCGTAGCCGCTCTGATCGGCGCAAGCCAGCTCATTCTTCTCACTGGAGTTGATGGTCTCATGCCTCCTGACGGAAATGAAATCATCGAAGAGGTTTCAGACGTGAATGATGTCCTCGATTTTGCTCGGGACGAGTCTGGAAAATTCTCAATTGGAGGGATGGCCTCAAAGCTTCAAGCTGTCGCCGCGGCCACTATCGCGGGGATTTCCGTGACCATTGCTAACGGGAGAAACCCCGAACAGCTCCTTGACCTCGTAGAGGGAAAAGGACGGGGGACCCGCTTCACCGTCTAGCGGTTGGTATGGGATGCTGATCTCGTAAGACGCTTTTTAGTGGTGCGCAGCAACCTGATGGAGCGATCCCGAGTTTTCTCGAATCAAGATGGATTTACCGAAAGCTGATCAGGGAGGGTCGAAAGAAACAGGGAGTGAAGAGGGAATTTTTTTCGGAACGCTAGAGATCCAAACTCGTCATCATTCCTGCGATGAGGGGCCGATCGGCACCCTCATTTGGGTGGTGAAGAGCATGACCCGATCGAAGGGGAGTCATCGCAATCTTCAAGGGTGAGTCGACGAAGCCTTTTGATTCATAGCAATCATGATTTTCAGTGCTTCAATCTCACGAAACACACTTGAAACCTCGCTAAAGCTCCCTACATTCCTGCGTCCGCCCTAATATGGGCGAAAATTTTATCCATGAGTGCTCCTATTCTCGTGCCCGAAGATGCTCCGTTCAACTCAGAACAACGTGCATGGCTTAATGATTTTTTTGCAAAAAACCTCAGCGGTGCTGCGCCTGCAGCAGCCTCTGGTCCCGCCATTCCAGCTACCATTCTCTGGGGCTCCCAGACTGGGAATTCCGAGGGTGTTGCCAAGAAGTTGGCGAAGGTGATGAAGTCCGGAAATTATGACCCTCAGGTCGTGGACATGGCTCAGTATGACAAAGCGCAGCTTGAGAAAGAGCAGAACCTTCTAATCATCACTTCCACCTATGGCGATGGTGAGCCGCCTGATAATGCGGCTGACCTGCACGAATATATCATGGGCGATTCCGTTCCGAGTTTGTCTGGCGTGAATTTCTCTGTCTTAGCGCTTGGTGATTCTGAGTACCCTGATTACTGCCAATGCGGAATTGAGTTCGATCAACAGCTCGAGAAATTTGGTGCGAAGCGAATCTTTAAGCGTATCGATTGCGATGTTGATTACGATGAAGAATTTAAAGAATGGAGCGCCGGGGTTATGGATGCTCTCGGAGGTTCTGCCGCAGTTGCGACCGTTGAGGAAAAGATTGAAGACCTTCCGTTCGGGAAGGCTCGTCCATTTCCTGCGCCCGTTCTCAAGTCCTTCAACTTAAATAAAGAGGGCTCTGAGCGTGAAACTTTCCATCTTGAGTTTTCTCTCGAGGGTTCTGGTATCGAATACGAGACCGGTGATGC
>JBDNAW010000056.1:0-44502 GCA_039768255.1 Akkermansiaceae bacterium
CCCCGAAATGCGATCGACTGTGGTGGTCTCTCACTGGCGGCACTCGCTGCCGCAGGGCCACTCTAGTGAATTCACTCCACTCGTCAATGATTTAAGATGATAACTTTCTGAAAAAAAATCAAGAATCTTCCTAAACCTCTAATTTTAAAGGGGTAGGGATCTTAATCAACAAACAACCATTTCTTACCAAGGGCCTTTTTTTATTAAGATAAGTTAGAGAAAGGGGTGCATGAATGTTTTTTTTGGAGTTCATGAGCCACTTATTCCCATTCTGATCCCCCCTTGGGACTCGTTTTAGAGACTATTCACTCGGCTCCGAGAGGGGGCGGTATTCTATCTGGGTCACTCCCTTGCAGGATTCCTCTTTATTAGTAATAAGTACGACTAAGTTCGTACTTATTCAGAACTCACACTTTCGGCCATGCGTATTGCGTGCAGGTTCTCCGCAATATCGTGCACTCGATGAATCGCGGCACCGTTTTGACGTGTGAATGCGGTGAGAGCGACAGTCGGCCAAGCCCGCGAAGCTAATTCGTCTTCTCCGGTTAATTTTGCGATAAAGGATTTTCTAGAGAGCCCCATTAAAAGGGGACGTCCTTCTACAACTAGATCGCCGAGTGCGTTTAGAAGAGTAAGATTGTGCTCAAGAGTTTTCCCAAAGCCAATCCCAGGATCAAAGACGACACGCTCCGTAGCGATACCGTGAGTCATCAGCTCGCGATGCTTTTCTTCGAAGAAGCAGTGAACTTCTGCAACGACATCACGATACTCAGGCGATTTCTGCATCGTGCGAGGAGTTCCCTGCATGTGCATTACCACCATTCCGCAATCTGAACCCTGACAGACCGCAATCATCTCTTGAGCTCGAAATCCCGTGACATCATTCACGATATCAGCTCCGGCAATAAGCGCCGCTCGGGCGACTTCCGCTTTCGAGGTATCAATCGAAATCGCCACCTCTGTTTTATTTCTGAGCGATTCGATGACGGGAAGAACGCGCGCCAACTCATCATGCACAGAAACAGCTGCTGCTCCTGGTCTCGTCGACTCACCCCCGACATCAATAATGTGCGCCCCTTCGGCAATCATCTGCTGCGCGTGCTCGAGTGCTTTTTCGGGATTGATAAACTCACCGCCGTCAGAAAATGAATCTGGAGTCACATTAAGAATTCCCATGATGAGGCCTTCTTTTTCGAGATCCCAAGAAAATCGCCCCGCTTGCCATCGCTCTTCGCGATGGAGAGGGGCCTGAGTTCCGGTATTGCGCTTGCTCACTTGATTGTTCAGAGTCTCGTCTACACCTCCGTCATCACAATGAAAAAACTCATTACCTCGCTTCTCGCGTCCATCATGCTGGTTTCGATCAGCACTGCCGAACTTGAGCTATTAGAGAACAAAGGCCCTCACGTACGAATCATGCGTAATAATTTCGATGGCTCCCTGATTGAGTTCAGCCGCACCCCGGATTCCCGTCAGCTCTTAAAAAAGACTAAGGATAAGGATGGAAACATCATGATGACCGCTCGCTACTTTCGTAATCCCAAGGGTTTTCTCACCGCAGGTGAAATCTACGACGGCCAAGGCGTGCTTCTCTACCGAGTCCGCTACGGCTACGATAAAACGACCGGCTACCTCCGTGCTGAAGATATGTTCGACGCTCGCGCTAAATTCCAACGTCCCGTGAACGGCGAAATGAAAGAACTCCCCGTTCGCCGAATCTATTACTGGTATGATGATGAAGGTAACGAGAGTAAGGCCATCGCACTCGTTCCCAAAAAAGGAAAAGCTGCTGAAGAGGTCTTTAAGAAAAAAAGATTTAAAGAAGAAGACCTCTACAATGAGGAAAAATTCGATCCTAATAAGTCTTTCCGCCCACAAGATCCTTTCAAGGATAACAATAAGAAGAACCAGTAACATCTCTCGATGTCTCCCGAACGGGTTTTCCAGCTCCTCCTTACTGGCGGCCTTCTTCTAGGCGGGTGGTTTTATGGTGACTACTATAAGCGCACGGCTCCTACTGAAGCGAACCAAGAAGTAGAAGCCAACCTGCGCGCTGAAAACACCGAGCTCACTCTTGAGCTCGATTCCCTCCGCGATGAAGTCGCCCAGCTTCGCTCTCTCTTAAAAAGCGGCCCCTACCCCATCCCTGAAGACCTCATTGAATTCGTCGAAAAAGACAACGGTCTCCAATTCCAATTGCCCCCCCTCGCACAGCTCACTTCTCCTGCCGAGATGCGCAACGCCGCTGAGCGAAATATCGAACTCGTCTATGGTAAAGACGGGCTTGAGAAAGAACAACGCGCTTGGGAACTCATCGGCCTCACTCCTCCTGACCAGAGGCTTCGCGCTCAGTGGATCGCGATCGAGACCATGGATGCCAAAGGACTCTTCGATCTCTCCGCGGAAAAAATCCTCCTCGCGGAAAACTTCGATCCCATGAGCATTTCTGATTCTGGAATGCTCGTTCACCTCCTCACGCGACAGCTTATTTTTCAAAACTACCCTCAAAAGTCCTGGCCAAACTCCGAAGCCTTTCGCGCCTGGCAAGGCACCCACCGTGGAGCTGCCGCCTCAGTGCAAAGCCGCTACCTCCGTCGTCGCGCCGCCACTGAAGAAGTGGAATGGAATCCCGGCGGCGAAACCCGCGAAGCCCTCCTGAACAGCCTTTCACCAACGATTCAAGGCCTCGCCAACTTCCCATTTCTCGAAGGTCACGATTACGCGAAAGTAGCCTACCTCAAAAGCCGTGATGATTACCGCGCCATTTTTGAGCAGCCAGCTCATACCACCGCACGGCTCCTTTATCCCGAAGCATCCGATACCGGAATCTTACAATCCGCCCTCACCCCAACCAATGAAGTCGGAGCCCTTGCTTTCAGCCTCCTTCTTGATCCTTATCTCGGCAACGAAACATCTAACGAACTCACTTTATTATTTAAAGGAGACTACTACGTTCTGAGTGAAAAAAGCCTGATTTGGACCATCGAAATGTCCACACCTGAGGCAGCTTTACAACTTCGCGATACCCTTTTACAAATCGAGGGTGCTAGCGGAAAAGAAAAACGCCAAGCTACCCTGCAAGGCACAACCGTCACCCTAACTGTTACCCCGTGATTGCCAAAAAAGTGATCTTCACTGGCCGCGTCCAAGGCGTTGGCTTCCGCTACTCTACCAAGCAACTCGCTCTTGGGTTTGAGGTCATCGGCTGGGTGCGTAATTGCAATGATGGCACCGTGGAAATGCAACTCCAAGGCGAACCCGATGAAGTCGATGAATTCATCATCGAGATCGTCGAAGAATCCGACCTAGCCGGCTTTGTAAAAGAACACTCCGTCGCCGAAATCCCACCACTTCAAGATGTGCGTGGATTTTCCATCAAAGCGTGATCGGCACAACGCGATAGAAGCGAGTCACCACTCAATTCATTGCGAAGAGTAATTGTGCCATCACCCTTTCAGCAGATTACGAGTCCCGCGTAGCATACAACCGATTCCCCCCACCACAAAAAGCCCAGGGAACCAAATCGAATACCCCGCTGCCTTCGTATCATGCGCCAACACCGCCATTTCCGGTTTCGCGGGATTCACAAAAGCCTTCGTCTCCATGCCGCTCGGATACTTTTCCACGAGTGCCTCGATCTTTTCCCGATTCCGATACCACGGATTTTCCCGCTTCTTCAAGTTGTAACCATCATAACGCTTCCCCTCGTATGAATAATCAAAGTGAAGCTTCAGCGAATACTCCTTCGCCGTCTCCTTGCTGAAGCGTCGCTCCGCCACCGATGAATCAATTACCGAAGCTCCCACCTCCGGCCACGCGCGCGTCTCCTTCGCCGCTTGAAAAGAATTCCACATAATCACCACAAAGAACGCCCCCATCGCAGCCACCGCCAATCCAATAAACATCAGATAAATTGATGCTCCTCCGCTGTTCGCCTTTTTTTCCATACCCGTCATTAGCACAAGCTGACCATCTCGCAAATCCCATTGACCTCTGACCTCTCACCCCTGACTCTCCCTTTCATGAGCACTTTTGCTGAACAAGTCATGTCTGATCTCAAGGACGCCATGCGCGCCAAGGATACCGTCGCCCTCACCACTCTCCGCGCCCTCAAGACTGCGCTTACCAATGCCGCGATCGAATCTGGCAATAAGGACAACGTTGTCGAAAAAGCTGCCGCGCTCGCCATTGTGCGGAAGCAGATCAAGCAACGACAAGATTCCATCGAGCAATTCGAAGGCGCTGGCCGCCCCGAGCTTGCTGAGAATGAACAGGCCGAGGTTGCCATTCTCGAAAAATACCTCCCCGCTGCTCTCAGTGCTGAGGAAGTCTCTCAAATTGTCTCCGACGCCGTCGCCGAAACTGGCGCCACCTCCCGCGCTGACATGGGTAAGGTCATGAAGATCGTTCAAGAAAAAGTCGCCGGCCGCGCCGATGGCAAGACCCTCTCCCAAGAGGTCATGAAACACCTTTCCTAATTTAGGAATGAACTACGCCGCTATTATCGTCGCCTCCGGTTCCTCACAGCGCATGGGTTTTGATAAGCTCTCCGCGGAGTGGAACGGGAAGACGATTCTTTGGCACAGTGTGCGGGCCTTTTCATCACTCTCAGAAATTCAGCAAATCGTCGTCGTCACCACTGAGGAACGATTTGCTTCGCTTTCTGACCTTGGCGAAAAAATCACCCGCGTCGATGGCGGCGCGGAACGACCTGATTCCGTCGCAAACGGACTCGCCGCTCTTTTAAGTGAGATCACCCACGTCGCGATCCACGATGGCGCACGCCCATTGGTTTCTCCTGAAGCCATTCTTTCCACTTTCGCAAAAGCCTCATCAACTGGAGCCGCGGCGCTCGCACGAAGAGTCACCGAGACTTTAAAACGTGCCACCCCCGATGGCATCGCCACTGAATCTATCGCCCGTGATGACCTCTGGGTCATGGAAACTCCCCAAACCTTTTCCAAAGACCTCATCACCCGCGCTTATGAAAACGTTCGCTCCGGCGATGCTCAAATTACAGACGAAGTCTCCGCTCTCCAACTTCTGGGTCAGGGCACTCACCTTGTGGAAAATGCCACTCCAAATCCTAAGATCACGATCCAAGCTGATCTCGATGCGCTCTCGCAATAAGTCACGCAAAAAGCCTCTAATGATGGAGTTCTGCACTTCATCATGCCACTACAAACTGCCCTCTCCATTCTAATGGCGAGCTGCAGGCTCATCCCTATTGTCCAAGTCAGTTATTACTCTGTGGCAGCCTGACTTGGACGGCAGGGCCATCCCCCCTTAACGAGGCCTTTCTGTAAAGGTCAGGTTGCTACACTTTTTTGCAGAAGACCGTAACACCTAGAAAGAGACCTTGATCTAGGCCCCATTTCAACGATGATGTAGTGTATGAAATGTGTGCTTCTTCTGCTTATCATCACCAGCTTTGCCTCTGCCTTAGAAGTTCAGCGCAATGTCAGATACGATACAAAGCACACACGCAACGTTCTCGATTTTTTCCCAGCTCTGAAGGCAGGAGAACAACCCGCTCCCGTCTATCTCTGGTTTCACGGAGGAGGCTTCCGCCAAGGGGATAAAAGCCAGCTCGAACGCTATCGCGGAGACACCCTGGAGATGTATCGCGAAGCTGGATTTGCTGTCGTGACCTGTAACTACCCACTACTCGGCGAAAAGATCAACTACGAGGAAATTGCACGCCACTGCGCTCGCGCTGTGCAATTTGTCCGCTCAAAATCCACCGAGTGGAAAATCGACCCCACCAAAGTTTGCTGTGGCGGCGTTTCTGCCGGAGCACTGATCAGTGAATTCCTCGGCTATCATGATGACTTCGCCAACCCCAAAGCAAAAGACAAAGTCGCCCGTCATAGCTCCCGCGCCCAAGTCGTCCTCAGCATGATGCAGCCTATCGGCACACAGGAATTTGCGATCCGGTTCATGGACAAAGGTGAAGCCCCCATTTTCATCTACTCCAGCGCCTCGCCCAATGACCGCCTCCACCCACCTGCACAAGCGCAGCTCATCTACGATAAAGCAAAATCACTCGGCATCCCAGCGGCCTTGTATGGTAGCGCCCGTAACAAGCTCCCAAAACTTCCCAAAGGAACTGCTTGGCGCGATGCGCAACTCGAGTTCTGTAAGAAGCATCTTTTTAAGGGCACAAAAAAACACCCGCGCCAATAACTGAGGAAGGTGTCTATTTAGAGAGGTCAGACTTTAAAACTGAATCGAAAGACCAGAAGTAAGCGTGGTATCATCCTTCTCACGACCTACCGCTGGGACATTGTCGTAAGCCCAAGATGCGGCCAAGCGCCATGCGGTTTTTTCAGTAAGCTTCACCTCAAGCGCAGCGTCTGCCACAAGGGTGTAGTTATCACTGTTAGACGAGTCACAAACTCCACTCAAAGACTGTTTGAAGGTCGTGCGTTCATTCACAGCCCAAGTGAACTTCTGAGCTGTAACGATTGAAAAATAATCATCACAAACGACACCCACGTCTTCGAAAGTGAATCCAACTCCACCTTCAATACTTAAAGTCATGTCATCTTTCTTGATGATATAGTGACCAACGGTTGCCGCTGGAGTGATACGGTAGTTCACACCCGCAAGATCATCACGCAAGAAACCAGCACTCGCACCGTAGTAAATGTGATCATTGAGAAGGCGGTTATACTGAGCATTCGCACGAAGCCCATCCGCACTAATCACCCCGCCATTTTCACCGAACTGGTAGCTTGCATCTAGGAAAATTTCTTCCTGATCCGTACGTAAAGCGCTGTCAGCTGAAAGGTTGATTGAAGAACTATCAGAGTTTCCACTGAGGTATGAGAAACCAATTGCGGCAGAGTGATCCCAGCCACTCCCGATGCTTCCAGCGTTACGTGTCCCGTCATTTTCAAAGCCACCCAGAGAGTAAGAGAAACCAAGAAGAAGTGCGGTATCATCAGGCTGACGCCCTGCTGCCGGAGTGCTATCGTAGCGATAACGAAGGGAAGTGCGCAGTGCCCAGTGATCAGCAAGAACGGTGTCGATACCCGCTTCTGCGGTCAGGATATAATGATTAAAGTCATCTGCTTCTGGAGTGAAGAGAAGATTCTGCCAAAGGCGAGTGCGATCATTCATCTTGTGCTCAAAGCTTTGGCCAAAGCAGATCGTAATATCTGCGCGACTCAAGCCACCCTGGTTGTTCCAAGCAATACCAGGAGCTACTTCAAGAGAAAAGGTCGTGGTATCAGTCTTAATAAGGTGGTAGCCGAGAGAAGATCCGAGATCGATTCGGTAGTCGATCTCTGCAATTTGATCAGTCAAATATGAGGCTTTCACTCCATAGTAGAAACGATCCGTCACGATACGATTATAGTTTCCGTGAAGCCGGAATGAATCAGTCTGTGCGTCTCCACCATTCCCTGAATAAAGCCAATCGGCACCAACCGAAGCTTCACTATTACCTTCTGAATACTGCGCAAGAAGCTGAAGAGCGAGCGTCAATGAATCAGAATTCCCATCAGTCATACCGAAGCTTGCTGCACCTGTAATCTCCCAAGGAGAATTTGCAGCATCAGTCACACTGAGAGAATTTAGAAAATCGCCAGAAGAGGCATGAGCTACAGTCGTGAGACTAGCAACAGTAAGTAACAGGGGAGAATATGCCATCAGCTGAATTATTAAAACGCGTTAATTTTAAAAGGATTTCAAAGCTTAATCACACTCAACCGGCGCAGAAAATCATCACCTTTGAACGATGACAAGCCCGTAGTATAATGTGAACGTTCGCAAATCGCAGCAAATATTTCATCGTCTCTTGCACCAGCATGCCCCCCTCTCAAGAGCCACCTCTTGACAATCTCCACCCAAAGCACGACTTCAGGAACTGTGCGCATCGCCGATTTTCTCAACCTTTTCTTCCTCGCGGCGATTTGGGGCGCGTCCTTTCTCTTCATGCGCGTCTCCGTGGCCGACTTCGGCCCGGTCCCGCTCATTGCCTTCCGCATGACCCTCGCCGGACTCGCGCTTGCTCCTATTTTTCTCAAACAAGAAGCACGCATCGCTTACCGCAATCATTGGCGGCAGCTCCTCATCAGTGGCGTGATCGGCTCCGCTCTTTCCTTCATTCTCCTTTCCTACGCCACTCTGACTTTAAGCGCAGGTTTCGCCTCTCTCTTGAATTCTAGCGTCCCCATCTTCAGCGCGACCATTGCCGCAATCTGGCTCAAGGAACGCCTTGCGCGACTCCAACTCGTCGGGATCGCACTAGGCATCGCCGGTGTGGGAATTCTCGTCTGGGGTAAAATGGACTTCTCTCAAAGCGGAATCGGCTGGCCCGTTCTCGCCTGTATCACCGCCTGCTTCTGCTACGGCTTCGGTGCCTGCTGGATGAAGAGTAAGCTCCAAAATATCCAACCCCTCATCGCATCTTCCGGCAGCTTACTCGGAGCTGGCATCGTGCTCATCCCCTTTGCCGCCATGCGGCTCCCTGCTAAAATGCCATCCTTGCTCAGTTGGCTCAGCGCAAGCGCCCTCGCGCTGGTTTGCACCGCACTTGCTTTTGTCTTCTTTTTCAAACTCATTCAACGTGTTGGAGCCACCGTCGCCAGCTCCGTCACCTTTCTCATCCCCTTCTTCGGAATCTTCTGGGGGTGGCTTTTCCTCGATGAGATCGTCACTGGTCAGATGATTACCGGCCTTCTCGTCTCTCTCTTTGGCATGGCCCTCATCACGAAAGTGATTGGAAAATGATGCTCGTCGAGTGGCACTTCGCTGCAGTAGGTTTTACCTGATCATGCCAGTCCGATTTCTGTTAGTCTGCTTCACCTTCCTTCTCTCGCTCCTCCTCTACATCGACCGCACCGCGATCGCGGTTGCCAAAGATGGCATCACCAAAGATTTTGACCTAACTGATCGTCAATTCGGATTCATCATGGCCATCTTCACCTTGGGATATGCCCTTGCGCAGACTCCTACCGGCGCGATGGCGGATCGCTTTGGGCCTCGTAAACTACTCGCTGGCATCGTTGCCCTCTGGTCTCTCCTCACTGCAATCACCGGTGCCACCGTAGGATACGTTTCCATGCTCATCACCCGCTTCGTTTTCGGAGCCAGTGAAGCCGGGGCCTTCCCCGCCCTCGCCCGATCGACCTTCTCTTGGTATCCCGTGAAAGAACGCGGTCTGGTCACTGGCATTAACTTCTCTGCTTCCCGCCTCGGCGGCGCCATCGCCTACCCGCTCATGGTTATGCTCATCGCCTCCGCAGGTTGGCGAAATTCGTTCTACATCCTCGGCGGGATCGGAATCGGAATCGCGGTCCTTTGGTGGTTCTGGTTCCGCGACGAGCCGTCCGAGCACCGCATGGTTTCCGATAAAGAACGCGATTATATTGAGGCCAACCGCCAGAAAAACGAAGGCCCTAAGCCCGACAAAATTCCTTTCGGTGAGCTCATAACTTCCAAGTCTCTCTGGCTCGCGATGGTGCAATATTTCTGTAGTAACTTCACCTTCTTCTTCTGCCTCACTTGGATGTTTTCCTACTTCAAGGGCCGCTTCGATCTCACCCTCGAAACCGCTGGCCTCGTCACCGCCGTCCCTCTCATTGGAGGAGCCTTGGGCAACTGGTTCTCCGGCTGGCTGGTCGATAAACTCTACGTCAGCAAGCGCCCCGAACTCTCACGAAAAGTCCCCGCTATAATCGGCTTCGCACTCGCTACCTTCGGGCTCATCGTTGCCAGCCAAATGGACACCGTCGGCCCCGCCCTCGCCTTCCTAACGATCGCGGTCTTTGGTGCAGACATGACCCTCAGCCCCTCCTGGAGTTACTGCGTTGATATTGGAGGAAAGAATGCCGGAGCCTTTTCCGGAACCATGAATATGGCCGGAAACATCGGTGCCTTTTGCACCGCAATGGCCTACCCCTTTCTCAAAGAATCGTTCGAGGTCTCGAGCTTCTTCTACGTGGCCGCCTTCCTCAACTTGATCGCGATCATCACTTGGACTCGCATGTCATCCGCGCAACTGAAACACCCCTAAATATGATGCTCACTCGTTTTTTCTCCCTAGTTATTGCCTCCCTCAGCTTCCTCACCGCCAAACCAAATGTCATCATCGTAATGGCGGATGATCTCGGCATTGGAGATATCTCTCCTACCAGCCCCGAGTGCAAAATTAAGACACCCCATCTTCAAAAGATGGCCGATGAAGGGATCACCTTCCTGGATGCGCACACACCAAGCTCCGTCTGCACACCCACTCGCTACGGACTCCTCACCGGCCGATACAACTGGCGTTCCAGCCTCGCAAAAGGTGTGCTCAGAGGAACCAGTAAACACCTCATTCCAGCTCATCGCCCAACCATTGCCCACATGCTTAAGAGGGCGGGCTACCACACATCCATGATTGGAAAATGGCACCTTGGTTGGGACTGGCACATAGAGGGCGATAAAATCGACTTCTCCAAGCCTGTTCTCAATGGCCCCGACATCAACGGCTTCGATCAATACTACGGCCACTGCGGCTCCCTCGACATGGCACCTTACGTCTGGGTCGATACAGGTAAGCCCACCGCGATCCCCACCCGCGAAGAAGGTGTCACCAGACAAGAAAACCCTTATGGCTGGTATCGGAAAGGCCCTATCGCGCCAGACTTTAATATCGAGCAAGTCCTCCCACACCTCTTCCAAAAAACGATCTCCCGAATCCAAGAACGCGCCAAAGAAGACAATCCCTTTTTCATCTACCTCCCTCTTCCAGCACCTCACACCCCCATCGTCCCCGTTCCTCCTTTCAAGGACGCGAGCAAGATCAACCCTTACGCCGATTTCGTGATGCAGATGGATTACCACATGGGCGAGCTCTTCGCGGCGCTTAAGAAAAGCGGCGTCGATGACAACACCCTCGTCATCTTCACCAGCGACAACGGCTGCTCTCCTGAAGCCAACTTTAAGGTCCTCAAAGAATTCGACCACCACCCCAGCGGGAAATTCCGCGGTCACAAAGCTGACATCTACGAAGGCGGCCACCGCGTTCCTCTCATCTTCCGCTGGCCCGCCAAGATCAAGGGCGACCGCACCGTCAATGCCCTCGCAGGCCTCACCGATCTCTACACCACCCTCGAAGACATTACCGACCAAGAGCGCAAGCCCCTCGGTGGTGAAGACGGTTTCTCACTCTGGCCTCTTCTTTCTGGCGAAGGAACAGTGAAGCGTAAGGACATTATCCACCATTCCATCAGCGGACACTTCGCCATCCGCGAAGGCGATTGGAAACTCTGCCTCGCCAGCGGAAGCGGCGGCTGGAGCGCACCCCGTGAGAGCGTCGCGAAAAAGAAAGGCCTCCCCGAGATGCAGCTCTTCAACTTAAAGAATGACCCCGCTGAAAAAATAAACCTCATCAGCAAGAACCCCGCGAAAGCAGAGACACTCCTCGCCCTTCTCAAAGACCAAGTCGAAAATGGCCGAAGCACGCCAGGTGAACCCGTCATCAACGATCGCGAGGTTTCCTTCATGCCCGAAAAGTAACATTCCCTTTCCAGCTGGCGTAATAAACACCATGAAAACCTCACTCCTTCTCATCTCGCTCACCTCCTTCCTCAACGCCGAAACTCTCTTCAATGGAACAGACCTCAAAGGCTGGCTCATCGAGTCCAAATCTGGCATCTCTCATTGGTCGGTGAAAGAAGGTGCTATCTACACCAAAAACGGCCCCAACCGACAGGGGTCCATCCTCTGGACCAAGAAGCACTTCACCGATTTCACCCTCACTCTCGAATACAAAAACGGAGAAGGGAGAATCGACTCCGGCGTCATGCTCAAGCGCGAGCACGATCAAATCCAGATCGGAATGTCCGGCTCCCTCAAGCGCGACATGACCGCCGCTCCCTATATTCCTAAAAAGGGCTACCCTACCGAGAGCAAGGAAGCCATCGCCGCCGTCAAGCCCAAGGACTGGAACACCCTCAAAATCGAAGTTAAAGGGAACACCTACAAAACCTGGCTCAACGGAGTCAGCGGCATCACTTACACTTCCGACACCGCCATTAAAAAAGGCCCCCTCGGCCTCCAGCTTCATCCCGGTAATGTCATGGAAATCTCCTTTCGGAATATCGAGATCACCGAACTCTAAAAATGAAAAAGGGGCTTACTCATCCTCGCCCTCCTTCTTAGCCTCTCTGAGCTAGAGCAACCAACCACCACTCCTACCGGAGTTTGATCGTCTTCAATCAACCAGTCGGCGGGTTTCGCCTAGCGTTATAAACCCTCGTTCCTTTTGGAGCTCGCCACCTCAGGCAGCGTAGGTGGCTTCACCCGTGATTTCCTACCATGCAAAAGCGCTCCGATCCAAGTGTAGCGCACCACATATTCGTAAATCACGAGCAAGGGCATCGTCGTCGCCAGAATCACAAACGGAAATTTAAACCAACCCGATATTTCCCAATCTCCGGTCAAAATCGCGAGCACCATGATCATTGGAAGATGCGCAAGATAGAGCCAGTAAGATGCATCTGATAGATAACGAAAGGCCCAATTCCCTCCGTTACAAAACCTACGAAAAATTCCAAAGCTCACCGCAATCATCAGCCATGCGTAGCATACCGCCGCGAGCTGTGCCCAAATCTGCATCTCCGCCCACCATTGCCACTCTCTTGCAAGCCATAAGCAAGGCACCGACAGAGACAACCAGAGTGGCCAACGTCTCCCCAATCGTTCCTCAACAAAGCTCCTGCCGTAGCACAGAACACCGAAGAAAAAGAAAACGGCATAATACCCCATCTTCGGCCAATGAGGCACAATTCCGGTCGCCGTTCCCGGCCCGACCTGCCATGGCATGAGAATCTGAAAATACCATGTCAGCGGGAGAATCCAAATCATGGCCCAGGGCGAATCCACCAGCCGATCCGGCCAACGGAGTAAGCGCCACGGAAGCTTCACCAGAATAAAAAACGCCAACAACAACCAACAAAGGTAGTAAAGAAACCAAAGATGATGAAAGACCGGCACATAAATCCATGGCTCCTCAGCAAATTCCGCCCACTTCCCTTTCTTCAGCTCACTCGTCTCACCAGACGCTCCCGCCTCTTTGAGCAAGCGCGCACAAATTTCTCGCCCTTCACGATCCGCCTCCAGTCCGAATGAATCGGCAATCCCTTTCACGATTTTAAAATCCATCGTCGCCGCTTTCATCGAGTTCGTCCCCCACCGATCCTTTGCCTCCACATCAGCTCCCGCCTCCAGCAGTAGCTCGACACAATCAACTCGTCCAAAAAATGCGGCCGAGATTAAGGGGGTCTCCTCATTATCCCCTCGCACCTCCAAATCAGCTCCTTGCTCAATCCATTCCGCAACTCGATCCGCATCTCCAATCGCAGCGGCTTCGAGTAAATTTTCATCCGCCTCTTCAGGTGCCGCATGAACTCTGCCACGCTCTTCACCCCAAGCAGAGAGCACATAAATCATCGGCGATAAAATCAGCGTTCCCACCACCAGAGGCACCACAATCCGTAAAAGCCGTTGTTTCAAGAGCGACACCAGCCCCCGTCTTTTCGCGAGCATCATCGTGAAAAATCCACTCACCACAAAAAACAACTGCATCCGAAATCCATGGATGAAATCAAAGACCCATCCAAAAAATTCTGGCGCCACACTCACCTCCTCCACCCCCCAGACATCCCAACCTCGAAAGGTCATGGACGCATGCAGCACAATTCCCAGCAACATCGCGACCCCACGAAGCCCGTCTAAGAAATGATACCTCTGCGTCGTCATCTGCGAGTTCCATTCTGATCAATCTTCCAGCGAAAAAGCGAACACCATCTTTCCACCCAAAGAAACCAACGAAAGAATCTCACCTCGAAGCACGTTTCCGTGAGATCATATCTTCACGATGAAACAATCTTACCTCATTCACGGCATTTGGGTGATCGTCGCGATCGCGGCCTACACCTTCGGCTCTCGCTCGTCAGACTCATCTCCTGATTTATCTGCAGATTCCGACTCATCGAAATCAACAGTCACCACACGTGTGTCAGATCGAGGAAGCCCTAGAAACTCTCAGTCCGAGAATTCTGCCAATCGAATCACCACCGAAACGCGTATTCTTTCTAAAAGCGACATCATCAATCTCGGCGAAGATTTTAAGACCGCCAAAAACCTCCTCGAACGTCGAGCCGCCTTCACCAAAATCCTCGAAGCACTCACACCCGAAAATGCGACTCAACTTCGTGAGCAAATCGCACACCTTGATCAAGACTCGCAGGAATTTCGCGAATTCCACTACGCCTGGGGAATGATCGGTGGAGAGACCGCCGTTGCACACGGAGCCGACACACGTAAGCGAGATATGGCTGCCACCCTCGCCGGCTGGATGTGCCAAGACCCCGATGCTGCGATGGCGTATTTCAAAACCCTCAATGAGGAACAAATGAATGGCCGTGGAGGAATGAAATGGGGAGCGGTCTATGGCCTTGCCGATAACGATCCCACCCGCGCAGTCGAATTCGTCAAAGAACGCGCCGAAGCCGGAGACCGCGATGCGCGGCACATGATGAACATCACCCTCGATAAAGTCATCGAAAGCGGTGAACTCGGCAATGCCGAAGCCATCGCCCGTGCCATCGAAGGAACCAAGATCGAAGGATCTGCCTACCGTCACCTCGCCTGGAAGCTCGCCGAGAACGACCCCGTCGGCGCCGCCGATTGGGCTACTGGACTCCCGCAAGGAGAGGGCCGGAATCATGCCGTCGGAACCAGCTACAATCGCTGGGCTGGAGAAGACCCAAAAGCGGCAGCGGCAAAGATTGCCACTCTCAGCGATCAAGGTGTCAGAGATGCGGCCACCTATGGTTATGCTACCCGCGTCGTCTGGGATGACCCCACCACCGGAGTCGAATGGGCTGCCAGCATCCAGGATGATCACTCTCGTAACCGCGCCCTCGTCGATACCGGTCGCACCTTCTTCCGCAAAGACCCCGAAGCCGCCAAAGCCTGGCTCCAAACTAGCGGCCTCAGCGAAGAACAACAAAAGCAAATCACCCGCCGCAAGGAGAGGTGATTTAAATGATTTAAAACGAGTTACCCGGTATCGTCACGAAAAGTGAAAGTCGCTGCATACTCCCCTCAGCCAAGCGCTCCCCTCAACCAAGCGCTCCCCTCAGCCAAGCGCTCCCCTCAACCAAGCGCTCCCCTCAACCAAGCGCTCCCCTCAACCAAGAGGCCTGAAAGGCCAAAACTCCTCAGCCTAGGTCGAAGCGAGGCACGAGCGTAGGCCTGGGATAACGCCCCGAAGAGTCACCAGCCCTGAAAGGGCGAAACAATCCTCCAACTCCCGCGCATCAATCGGTAAACTACTCATCATGCCTCAGTCACTCGCCAAGGTTCTCGTCCACCTCGTTTTCAGCACGAAAAATCGAAAACCACTGATCGCCGAAGAAACCGAACCGAAACTCCACGCTTACCTCGCCGGAACTCTCGACCAAATTTCCTGCCCCTCACTCCAAGTCGGCGGAGTCAATGATCACGTTCACCTCTTTTTTGCTCTCGGACGAACCATCACCATCGCAAAAGTCGTCGAGGAATGTAAAACTGCCTCCTCCAAATGGATGAAATCCACCGGTGGAGTCTCCAATTTTTCATGGCAATCCGGCTACGGAATATTTTCCGTCTCCGAATCCCAACGTGACCAAGTCATCGCTTACGTGAAAAATCAAAAAAAGCATCATCACGAACTCAGCTTCCAAGACGAATTCCGCACCCTTTGCGAGCGCTTTGGAATCAAGATTGACGAACGATACGCCTGGGATTGACCCCAAAATGTCTCGCCCTTTCAGGGCTCTATAATCTTACCACCCAAACCTAGGCCTACGCTCGTTCCTCGCTCCGACCCAGGCTAATGAGTATCGCCTCGTTGAGGCTATATCTAGTCGCGCATGACCTTTTTCTCTAACCAATCACAAAGCCTCCACTCCATCCTCTTCCTCTAGGCAAACCATCCCGTCATCTCTCATTTGCCTGAGAGCCGAAATTTCACACCCTAAGGCCACGATTGATAAGGCCATCGGAATCCACCACGCCCAGCCGTTTTCGAGATACTTTCCTGATGACTCCGAGACCGCTATCCCCGTAAAGATGAATCCATAGCTGGCGTGAACCACGATCGAAGCCATCCAGAAAAACCTTAACGAAATTGACATTCGTTTTCCGATCATCACAAAAAACCATCCTCCGTAGATCAACCAGCCGAAGATGAAAATCATGTTGGGCACGATTCCTACGATCAAGAAAAGCGAGATCACAAGGATCACCGCCCAGCAGCTCCCAAGCGCAAAAAGAATCCCCGCAATCCATCGCTGCGCAATCCTCCCCGGGTGCTTCCAACCTAAAGATTGATCGATCAAAGCCCTTCGCTCCTCTTCAGATAAGGTCGCAACGGTCTTTGCAAGCTCCTCATCGATCATCCGACAATCTTATTCCGCTTTCAGAATCCGTCCACTCCACTCTTCCAATTTTCCTAAAACCCCTTTATCTCGCGCGCGCAAGGGGCCTCAAAACCCTTCGCATCATCGCGTCATTGCGGTTAATCTCCTGTCAGCCAAGCACCATGTCCGTCGAACTCACTCGCAATTTCTCCATCATCGCTCACATCGATCATGGCAAAACGACTCTGTCCGATCGTCTCATGGAATACACCCAGACGGTTTCCCAGCGCGAAGCGCAGGCCCAGCACCTCGACTCGATGGATCTGGAGCGGGAAAAAGGGATCACCATTAAATCTCACCCGGTCACCCTCGCTTTTAAGTCGAAGGACGGAAACACTTACAAGCTCAACCTCCTCGACACTCCGGGGCACGTCGACTTCTCCTACGAGGTCTCTCGTTCGCTCGCTGCGTGTGAAGGCGCAATCCTTATCATCGATGCCGCGCAGGGCGTGGAAGCCCAGACGATGGCAAACGTGAATCTCGCGATGGAACAAGACCTCGCGATCGTCCCCGTCTTAAATAAGATCGACCTCCCCGCTGCTGATGTCGACCGCTGCCGCGCGCAGCTCGAAGAGATTCTCGCCATCCCCGGCGAGCACGGCATCCCCGCTTCCGCGAAAATGGGCATCGGGATCGAGGACATCCTCGAGGCCGTCGTCGAACTCGTCCCACCTCCGACCGAGAACGAAGATAACCTGCTCCGAGCTTCCGTTTTCGATTCACTCTACGATGCCTACCGCGGCGTCATTTCTTACGTCCGTGTCGTCTCTGGCGAGATGAAGAAGGGCGATAAAATCAAACTTTTCCACACTCCGACGAACTACGAGATCAAGGAAACCGGCATCTTCACCCCGAAGATGACCAAGACCGACAAGCTCCAAACCGGAGACGTGGGCTACATCATCGCCAACATGAAATCCTCCGCCGAGGTCAAAATTGGCGATACCATCACGCACAAGGATAAACCCTGCCCCGAGCCTCTCGCCGGATTCAAAGAAATCCGTCCCATGGTCTTCTCCGGAATCTATCCCATCGATACCTCCGACTACGAGGCGCTCAAAACTGCGATGGGGAAACTCCAGATCAACGACGCCGCCTTCACCTTCCAAACCGAAAGCTCCACCGCACTCGGCTTCGGCTTCCGCTGTGGCTTCCTCGGCCTCCTTCACATGGAGATCATCCAGGAGCGACTCCGACGCGAGTTCGATATGGATGTTATCTCCACCTACCCGTCCGTGATTTATGAAGTCACCAAGACCGACGGTGAGGAACTCATCATCGATAACCCGAGCTACCTGCCCGACCAGCAGACCATCGAAGAAATCCGCGAGCCCATGGTCCGCATCTTCATCATGGTCCCCGGCGACTACATCGGAGACGTCATGCAGCTCATCATGGAAAAACGAGGCGAACTCGAAAACACCGAGACCATCGACGAATTCCGCGTCATGCTCACCGCCACCGTCCCTCTTGCCGACATCCTCGTCGACTTCAACGACCGCCTCAAATCCATGACCAAAGGCTACGGCTCCATGGACTACGAGCACGCCGGCTACCGCGCCGCGAACATGGTCAAAATGGACATGCTCATCGCCGCCGAACCCGTCGAAGCCTTCTCCACCATCGTCCATCGTGACAAAGCCGTCGGCCGGGGCCGCGAGCTCGCAGCGAAGCTCAAGGAAGTTATCCCGACCCAAATGTTCGTCGTCGCGATCCAAGCCGCCATCGGTGGAAACATCATCGCCCGCGAAACCATCTCCGCGATGCGGAAAAACGTCACCGCAAAATGCTACGGCGGTGACATTTCCCGAAAGCGCAAACTCCTCGAGAAGCAGAAAAAGGGAAAAGCTAAGATGAAGGCCTTCGGTAAAGTGAACATCCCACAGGATGCCTTTATCAAGGTGCTGAAGAGTGGGGATTAATAGATCGATAGTCTTTTCACCCCAAAACTCTCCGTTTGGAATCGGCCCCTAACAATCCAAGAGTCCATCCATTCAAGAATACCACTTTATGCGATTTAAGATTGGGAACCCGAATTCCTTGAGCGATCTTTCTCAGCCCTCATGAAAAATTCCCTCGATGCCTCTCCTACTATCTCCTCCATGAAGCTGATTCTCGCTTTCACTTTTTCTGCTATTGTAGGCCTTTTTTCTCTGAGTTCATGCGCTCCCGCTCCGGTGGTCTCACTTCATGAAACTGGCTGGCAGGTGCCTGCGGTTTCTGCTCCTGATCAACTTGGGAATTCGATCTCGCTAGAAAGCCGAACTGCGGGGCCATGGGCGATTGTCTTCTTTTACCCGAAGGCGGACACCCCAGGGTGAGTGAAGCAAGTAAAGTCGCTGCGGTCTGCATTTGCGACACTCGCTGATCACCAGATTAAAGTCACCGGCGTTTCCATGGATACGGTGGCGGAACAAAAAGCCTTCTCGGATCAATTCTCTCTCCCCTTCCCGCTTCTCGCCGATACTTCTGGCGCGGTGTGCGATACCTTCGGAGTAAAGCACCCGGAGAACAAGCCGAAGCGCGAGACCTTTCTCTTTCGCAACGGAAGACTCGTCCACCATGACAATGCGGTGAATCCAGCACGTCAGGCGAATGACGTCCTACGGAAGATTGAGGAGCTAGCCGTTCAGCCTGGATCGTGACCGAAAGCTTTGCTTTTAGATATCTAGCTGAGCTCAACTCACTAAAAGCGAAGCTTTTGGGTGCGGACCCGTGCCCATTTACTCCGGAACGAATATTCCCTCCTAGTTTAGGCGACTCAAATTTACTGTTTCGGACCGCGATTTTTTAATGCTAAATTCTCAAGATAGAGCAATTCGCTCCATTTCCTTTCAACATCACGCACACGATGACCTCTCAACTCTCTCTTTTACCGGAAAAATTGCGGGCACAGCTCCTTGGCCTACTCACCTTTTCCTTTGCCACGGTAGCCTCAGCCGAGCAGGTGATTTTCACCGAAATCCAATATAATGCGCAAGCAGGGCAGCCAGAATTTATCGAGATCAAAAACATCACTGGCACACCGCTAGACATGGGAACTTGGTTCTTCTCCGATGGCATCGATTACACCTTTCCGGATTTCAATCCCTCCGATACCGACGCGCATATTTTCCAGCCCTTCGAGACCATCCTCGTCTCCCCGGTCGCCGAAAGTGATCTCCGCGCGGCTTATCCAGGTATTCCTACCGGAGTCCGCGTATTCGGCCCCTACACCGGCGCCCTAAGCAACGCCGGCGAAACCCTCTCACTAAGCGATAAAAATGGTATTATCCTCACTACAATCGAATATAACGACGGAGGAAAATGGCCAGCCAGCGCCGATGGTACCGGACACACCCTGTCCCGTATTAATCCCAACCTTAGTAACCGCGGATGGCGGAACTGGGCTGCTAGCACCACGGTCGGCGGCACTCCGGGTGAAGATAATATCATCTCTACTTCTTCACTCCTTGTTATCACGGAGGTTCACTTTGGACCCGATGGAAATACCGACTGGATTGAGCTTCATGCGCCCAATAACTCAAATGTCTCAGCCACACCCTTCAAGCTCTCCTCGACTCCTGACCTCTCTGACGCCGTTGATCTTTCAGGCAGTATTCCAGCAGGTGGTTACCAGAGCTTCCCCGCCGTCTTCACGCCTGAGGAAAATGGTGACCTCAACCTCTTCCTCTCCGGAGGGCCTACCATTCTGAATGCAGTCCGTCTCGATCGTGATCACGAAGAGGAATCCTTCCAGCTTGTCGATGGAGAATTCTACGGAAGCACTGGCCACACTCAAGATGCGCCAAATAATCCCGTTTCTCGCCAGACCAATATTGTGATCAATGAGATCATGTATGATGCTCCTTCCGACCAAGGCACAGGCGAATTCATCGAACTCTACAACCGCAGCAATGAAGCCATCGACCTCAGCGGGTGGAAGTTTAACAGCGGAATCAATTTCGATTTTCCAGAGGGAACCTCCATTGCTGGAAATGGCTACCTCGTCATCGCTGCTGATGCGGCTTACCTCCTTGAGGGGAATCCGGACATCAACGTCATTGGGGATTGGAAAGGCGGACTCCGTGATCGTGGTGAGCTCATCCGTCTCCTCGATGCCAACAGCAACCTCGCCGATGAAGTCGACTATCTCCCCGAAGGCGATTGGCCAAACCTCGCCGACGGTGATGGCTCCAGCATGGAGCTCCGCCACCCGGACATGGATAACAATGTTTCCACTGCATGGGCTGATAGTGATGAGAGTCAAAAATCCACCTTCCAGACTTTCACCTTCACTGAAAACTTCCGCCGACAGCCGTGGAATTCACTCAACAATCAGGCTCAAGAACTTCACGCCCACCTCGTTGGAGATGCCCATGTCATTATTAAAAATGTCGAAGTCAAAAAGGACAACAGCGGCTCCAACCTCGTTCAGAATCACAGCACCATGTCTCCTAATGATCGAAGCAGCGGAGGCTGGGTCTGCCAGGGCACCCACTGGGCGAGTTTCTTCGAAAATGACGAGCTCAACCTTATCTCGGATGGGCACGGAGACAATAAGGGCAACGGTGCTGAGGTAGATACCTCCGCCTTCACCGTCGACGAAAGTTACACCCTCACCTTTGATGCCCGCTGGATCAGTGGTAAATCCCGCCTCATTTTCCAGACGCTCGACCACGGCTTCGGCACTAGCTTTCTTCTCCCTGTGCCGGCAAACCTTGGCACTCCCGGCACACTCAACTCCCAAATCCAGGCAAGCGCCGCGCCGACCATCTCAGGGATCATTCACAGCCCCGCCGTCCCAAAACCGGGAAACCCAGTGACCGTTACGGCACAGGTGGATTCCGCTGTTGGGCTCACTGCTGTCGATCTTGTCTACCGCCTCGATACAGCATCCGGTAATGGCTCATGGCTTCGCGAAACGATGACGGACTCTGGCGACGGGCTCTACACCGCGACCGTCAATGATTTTGTTTCCGACAAAAACATCATCGAATTCTACGTCGAAGCAGCCTCCGATTCCGTAACCACCACTCAGCCTCGTTTTGGCGCAGGACGCCCCGCGATGTGGATCGTCGACAGCCGCACGATGCCAAGCATTCTCCTCCGTGAGAGATTCATCATCTCCGAGAACGACCGCCGAGCACTTACGACCTCGATCGGCGGATCGGCGGAATTCAATTACAACTTCCCGAAAACTTCCAACCACTTTTACAACGCCACTTTCATCGCGAACGAGAGCGAAATCTACTACAATGCTGAGATTCGAAAAAGTGGTAGTCCTTTCACCCGCGCCAATAATTCCGCGATTGACCACGGTAAATGGAAGCTCCCCGGTGACCGCCTTTTCCGGAACCGTCGTCGTAATGTCATCGATGCCTCAGGAACCGCTCAAGGAAGTAACACCCCACGTTTCTACGATGACCGAATCGCGCGCTATTTCCTCTATCAACTTGGTCATCCGGTTAACGAAATGGAATTCACCCATACCGTCATCAACGGAGATAGCTTCAGATTACGCGAAAACCATGAACCCATCTCGAACGATTTCCTCAATCGAAACTTTAACGATGGATCAGATGGCACGCTTCTCCGCATTGACGACGAATGGAGAGTAACCATCGACACCGCCACAACCACCGCCAGACCCGCTAGCCGAGACGCCGACTGGTCTTACAAGGACACGGATAATCCTGTCGCCTACCACAGTGAGTGGCTCATGCGCACGAGAGAAAATGACTACGACTACGGCTCATTTATCGAACTGACCCGCACCATTGATGAAGACAACACCGATGAAAACATCCTGAATCGGATCGCTGACTCAGACATGCTCGCGCTGAATGCCACCGTTCGTGGATACGACGCCGACTGGGATACCATCACGGTTCGGCGAGGGAAAAACGCTTACCTTTACCGCCCAAAAGACGGAAATGGTTGGATGCTCATTCATTGGGATGGCGACCGAGTCTTCGAGAATACGACTCAAGCTATTGTAGGAAATGAGCGCGTCGGTGTGAGAGATTATTTCACTCGTCCTTTCGTCAAGCGCCGGATGAATTACTACATGACAAAGCTCCTCAACGAGCACACCAAGGGATCCGCTCGCACTCAGGCCTGGATGCAAGCTGAGACCGAGGCAGTCGCCGGCACCGGAATTGTCATGCCGATGTCCCACTACACCAACTGGTTCAATGTCCGTGAAAACCTCGCGCGAAACTTCGTCGGCTCAGCAACGACGAACACCAACTTCGCCATCACGAGTGGAAATTCCGCTACGACTGAGGACTTCATTACCCTCGCAGGAACTTCGCCTCCCACCGTCTTTAGAATCCGCGCTGTCGGAGTCACTGGTGAATCATTCGAGTGGACGGGGACGACCACCTGGGAGCTTGCCGATATTCCACTCAAGTTTGGAGCAAACATGATCACGATCGAGGGAGTCGATCACGATGGTAAAGTCGTCGAAACCGAGACCTTCAATATCACCAAGACGAACAATGCGCCGCCCATTGTCAAAATCGACGCCTCCCCTAAATCGCTCAATCTCCTCGTCGGCGAAGAGCTCGTCCTCGATGCGGCAGACAGCTTTGATCCCGAAGGCGACATGCTCAGCTTCAGCTGGCAATCGATCCCACTCACCGGATCAAACATTACCACCGAAGGCACCACCGCAACCCTCACCTTCAGCGCCCCCGGGTTTTATCTCATCACCGCTGCAACCACGGATGGCGCCGCCCAAATTGGGGAAAAAACAATCGGCGTTTCGGTTTCCGGAGAAGGTGATTTCTCCAACTTCGGAGATGTTGCGCTCGAACCCGTATGGACAGCATTTAAAGCAGACAAGCACAACAACTCTCCCGATACCCCCTACTATTCGCTACAGGATCACGAAGGTCGTCTGACCATCTCCATCCCGCCGAGCTATACTCCACTTGGACTACCACCCGAAGAGCTACCACCCGCAAAGAATTACGTGCAGCTGAATTCCAATTGGAAGTGGGATAATTCCAACGACGAACTAACCGGAATCTTTGCTCAGCCAGACTACGATGATTCCCAGTGGCCTTCCGGCCCCGGATACCTCGGCTTTGGAGAAAGCGGCATCCCCGCCCCGGGCTACCAAACGGCGATCCCTCGAGTCTTCTTTGGAGCTCCGATCACCTACTACTTCCGGACCGAGTTCGAATTCTCAGACGACCCCATTGGAGCGCAGCTTAGCATTGACCACCTCGTGGATGACGGCGTCCGATATTACCTCAATGGCCAAGTCATCGGAAACGTTCGCCTACCAGACGGCGTGATTGATTCAGACACCGTCGCCGAAGGGCTTGATCCCGAGAACGTCATCGAAGAGCGCATTGTTGTCGTCGATGTTTCCAGCTCCCTCGTGCAGGGCACTAATGTATTAGCTGCAGAAGTTCACAATGAAAGTGCCGGAAGTTCCGACCTCGTCTTTGGGGCTGTCATGAATATCGCAGCCAACCCGACTGGAACTCCTCCACCTGATCTCACCACCACTATTCACCCCTGGGTGCAGCGTGCGATGCCCGATGGTGACTGGGTTCTCCAGACCGAGGTTAAACTCGAAAAAGTCCAGTTCGGCCAGTTCTACGCCGGCCTCTTAGTCGAAGCTAACCAAGCTGGAAACCTCTTCCGCTACGGAGTTGGATTCAAAGATGGGACGCACCTTGCCGCCATGCGAGTAAGCCCTTCCGGTGCCGCTGAGACCATCGTTCTTGGACCGGAAATTAATCAAGATATCGCCACCGTGCGCATGGAACGTGATGGCAACCTCCTGAAATTCTACCACTTCACTGATGGCGTATTTTCTGAGATCACTCAAATTACGATCCCCGAAGGAACAAGCTTCACCACTGGAGGAGTCTTTGCATCTACCGAAACTGAGCAGTCTCTCGAAGCTAGCTTTGACTACGCGATGCTACTTCGCACATCCTCTGGCTTTTCAACCTGGATGACTGAGAACGGCTTTACCGATTCAGATGCCGAGTATCAGGACTCCGGTCTCAGTAACATCCTCGCCTACGCATTGGGGCGTGATCTCAATGATCTGGTTCAGCCCACGATCTCGAATATCAATGGCATGATCACCTTCACCCACCGGCAACGGCTCGCGGTGCAGGAGCTCAACTACAGTGTAGAAATCTCAACTGATCTCGAAACTTGGAATGCAGCCGGAGACCTCAGGCCGGTAGGCCAGCCCACGCAAAATGCCGACGGCACTTTCTCTGTAAATCTTCTCAGCCTTATTCCAGCGGAGAATATCCCTGAGCGATACTACCGCTTGGTCGTCACACCTTAATTGAAAATTTTCATTCCTAAAAAAGGAAAGCGGGACACCCACTCGCTTTCCGCTACGGTGCCTCAAAGTTAATGCGTAGGCACTTGTCAGTCTCCACCCTCATACGGGAGGGTAAAAAAACGGCCATTCTTGCCGCTCCCCTCATTATTGGTCAGGTGAGCCAAATGCTCATGATGATCGCAGACACCGTGATGATCGGAAAGGTGGGGGTCACAGAGCTCGCTGCACTCACCTTCGCCAACGCTTTTTTCTCGGTCCCTTTCGTCTTTGGGATTGGGCTCATTACCAGCATCTCGGTTCTTACTTCAACCGCAGCAGGTGCTGATAATGCCAGCAACGCTCGCTCCGTCTGCCGGAACGGGTTCTACCTCGCTCTCGGTGCCGGTTTCATTCTCGCCCTCATCGGATATGCCTTTCTTCCCTTTCTAAGTATCTTCGGCCAACCCGCTGACGTCACTGCTCTCACCCCCCCTTACCTCAGCCTGATTCTCATCTCGCTCGTTCCAGCTTTGGGCTCAATGGCCTTAAAGAATCACAGTGATTCACTCGACCGCCCTTGGCCCTCATTCTTCATCTTCCTCGGTGGCGTTTTTCTCAATATCGCCTTGAACCAGCTCTTCATTTTCACGCTAGGATTCGGTCTCGTTGGCGCAGCTTGGGCCACATTGATCTCACGCTGCATGATCGTCATTGCGATGCTACTTTGGTTTGAAAAATCGCAACGTCTCGCTGACTTCACTCCTAATCGATGGATCGCAAAGCCTGATCGAGTAACGTTCAGCAGCCTCTTCGCGCTCGGAATTCCTGCTAGCTTCCATCTAATTGCAGAAGTGGGCGCTTTTTCAGGTGCTGGATTTTTAGTAGGGCACTTCGGAGAAATCTCACTCGCCGCTCATCAAATCGCTCTCACCACGGCCGGGACTCTCTTTATGATTCCACTAGGCATTGCGATTGCGCTGACGATGCGAATTGGAAATGCTGCGGGAGCTCAACAGCCTGAGCGTTTTCCAGCGATTATCTTTTCGGGCTGGCTCCTCAGTTTATGCTTCATCGCCCTCACCTCGACGCTCTGCGGCATCTGGCGTTTCGATATTGCCGCTCTGTATGTCGAAGAAAAGGACGTCATTCAATTCGCCGCGCACCTTCTCTTTATCGTGGTCATTTTCCAACTCTTTGATGGCATCCAAGTCGTCTCCGGCGGCCTCCTCCGCGGGCTGGAAGATGTTACTATTCCTGCTTGGGGCGCCTTTGTTTCCTACATTCTAGTTGGCCTCCCTAGTGGTTATATCTTCGCCCACTTTGGTGGTTTTGGAGCCGTAGGAATCTGGTATGGCTTAGCCCTCGGTCTTTTCGTTGCTGCTGTTTTTTTAACCCTACGCGTTTGGATGAAAATGCGCTCCATTCGCTTCACAAAGTGAAGACTTCTGAGAATTCTTTGTCTCAATTAATGCCGCATACTCTACCCCTTTAGGTTTCTCTTTTCGACAAAGCTAGGCACTCTCATCACATGCGTATCCACTCCGCCAATTTCAAAAAAAGCGCGATTAATCTCAGCCAATGTCCGCCGACACAGCTTCCTGAGTTTGCATTTATTGGACGGTCGAATGTCGGAAAATCTTCGCTAATTAACCTCCTAACAAACAAGGAGGGACTTGCCCGTGTTTCCAAGACTCCTGGGCGCACGCGGGAGATGAATTTTTTCGAGATCAATGGTGCTTGGACCCTTGTCGATCTTCCCGGTTATGGCTTTGCCAAGGTCTCCAAAAGCTTACGCGATCAGTTCAATGAATTCGTTTCCGAATACCTTCTCGAGCGCGAATCACTTTGTGGCACTTTCGTCTTAATTGACTCACGTCATCCCCCGCAAAAAATTGACCTCCAGTTTGTCCAATGGATCGTCGAGTGCAGTATTCCTTTCGCCCTTGTCTTCACCAAAACCGATAAACCCAAGGCTAAGGAACTTAAGAAGAACATCAATCTTTTCAAAGAAGCGATGAAAGACTGGAGCAATGGTGAGCCCATCATCTTCACCAGCTCAGCCGCAAAACGGGAAGGCTACAAAGAAATTCTCAGCTTCATCGAAAAGGCCATTGAAGTGCAAAGCTGATGAACAAATCTAGGATCATCCCGCAGCAAAATAGAATCCTAAGAACACCAGCGAAAGCTACAGGAACTAGAGAACTTTTTATTCGAATACAACTCCATCAACCGGTTCAAAAATCGGCAGGAGTTTCGAGGTGATCTACGCCCCTAAAATCGCTATCATCTTCGGCCATGACTGATGTTCGGAAAATGATGCGATTCATTGCCCCTCTTCTCGCATTGCTGGCGTGGTTCACCGCCAGTCAAAATGAGATGGAACGTGATGCCGCAGTTGCCTTGGGAATCACGGTGCTCACCGCACTCTGGTGGATGACTGAAGCGGTTCCAATTCCGATTGCCTCTCTTGTTCCGATTGCTCTTCTTCCTCTCCTAGGCGTTCTTCCAGCGAAAACCACTGTCGCTCAGAGCTACGGCCATCCCTTGATCCTACTTTTACTTGGTGGATTTTTTCTCTCAAAGGGGATGGAACATTCTGGCGTGCACCGTCGCCTAGCGCTTGGAATGGTGCGGCTCTGTAGTAGCAAGAAAGGCGGAAGCCCTCGCGCTCTGATGCTCGGCTTCATGCTCGCCTCTGCAATGCTGAGCATGTGGATTTCCAACACCGCGACAACGCTCATGCTTCTCCCAATTGCGCTCGCAGTCTTGAGCGGAACTGATTCTAAAACGCTCGCTCCACCTTTACTCATGGGCATTGCCTACGCGGCCAACATTGGAGGCCTTGGCTCGCCCATCGGCACGCCACCAAACCTCGTCTTTATCGAACAGTATACCGAGGCCACTGGAGAAAAAATGACCTTCACTGATTGGATGCGCTACGGAGTGCCAATCATCTTGCTCATGCTTCCGCTGATGTGGCTCTGGCTGAGTCGTCATCAAAAGGGAACTCTTAATCTCAAGCTACCCGAAGCCGGAGCATGGCGGCCCGCCGAAAAGCGGACACTCTTTATCTTTGGCCTCACCGCACTCGCTTGGGTGACCCGAGGCGAGCCCTTCGGCGGCTGGAGCGAGTGGCTCAATCTTCCCAATGCCAATGATGCCTCGGTCGCCTTTATCGGAGTCATTGCACTCTTTCTCATTCCAAGTGGTGAAAAAGAAAAAAACCTCCTCGATTGGGAATCCGCTCGTGACATTCCTTGGGGAGTTCTCCTGCTTTTCAGCGGTGGCATTTGCCTCGCCGCTGGCATCAAAGATTCAGGACTCAGCGAACGTATCGCAGGGTTACTCAATGGCGTTGGCACGCTCCCCATCTTTGCGCTCGTGCTATGTGTCTGCCTCCTGATGACCTTTCTTACTGAGCTTACGAGTAATACCGCGAGCACCATTCTTTTCATGCCAATTCTAGCTTCAGTCGCGCTCGCTAATGAACTCGACCCACTTCTTGTGATGCTCCCAGCCGCTCTGAGTGCGAGCTGTGCCTTCATGCTCCCCGTTGCTACCGCCCCGAATGCGGTGGTCTTTGGAACCGGTCACCTCACCGTGCCTCGTATGATGCAAGAGGGCGTAATTTTAAACCTGATCGGCGTCTGCGTAATCAGCATTTACATCTGGCTGGTCTCTTAGACTTAAAGAAAAAAAGAGCCTTAGATTTCTGCTCCTTTCAACGTAAGCTTTCTACATGAGATTCATTGCGGCTTGCCTCCTCTTCACCGGAGGATTTCTGACCACGGCCCAAGCCGAGGACAAGATTATCTTTGACAAGGAAATCCTCCCTATTTTGGAGGACTTCTGTTTCGACTGCCACGGTGATGGTTCAAAGAAGGGCGACTTCGTAATGGACGAATATGACGATCTCAAAGCGCATCTCAACGACGTCGAACATTGGCTCCCAGTCTGGCGAAATGTCCGTGCTCAGATCATGCCTCCATCCAAAAAGGATCAGCTCGCTGATGACGAAAAGAAACTCCTCCTCGGCTGGATTGAGAAAAACGTTTTCAAACTCGACCCCCAAAACCCCGACCCTGGTCGTGTCACCATTCGCCGTCTTAATCGGAAGGAATACCAATACACCATGCGGGACCTTCTCGGGGTGGAATTTAACACGGAAGAAAATTTTCCCGCTGATGACACTGGTTACGGGTTCGACACCATCGGCAGCGTTCTCTCAATCTCCCCTCTACTCATGGAAAAATACCTCCAAGCCGCTTCAGAGGTCGTGAATATGGCGCTCCCAAAAAATGCGGCAAGCGCGATTCCGAGACGCTCCGTTTCTGGGAAGAGTTTTCGAAAAGAAGGAGATCATCAAGGTGCCGACTGGCTTCCCTTTGCAAAAGCCCACTTCGTTCAGCTCACCGCCGAGGCGCCAGCTTCTGGAAAATACCAACTCACCCTGAACTTTGCAGCCAAAGGGGCAAAGACGGCTACCGAGCAGACCGCTCATTTGGAAATTCTCGTAAACGGTCGTAAAATCGCCGGACGTGCGATTGGTTGGGATCAAGCCGAGTCCTTAGAGCTCGGGAATAAGGTTCCCCTTAAAAAGGGAAAAAACACCATCGCCGTCCGCCTCACTCCTCGCAACGCGCCTGATAAAGACCAAGAAGAACTATCCCTTCTGTTGCAGAGAGTGAATTATCAGGGACCACTCGATGGTTCTTTTCAAGAATACTCGCAAGGCTACCGCATGATCATGGTCGATGGCCCCGCACCAGAAGATACCCGAGAAAGAGAACTCTACGCTCGAAAAATCATGCGCAGTTTCGTCAGTCGCGCTTTCCGACGTCCGATCGATCGCGGCACTATCGGCCGACTCGTCCGCATCGTGATGGAAGTCGATAGGCAACCTGGCCGTAGCTTTGAAGATGGAATTAAGCATGCAATGACTGCGGTACTCGCCTCACCCCGTTTTCTTTTCCGAGCCGAAATTCAGAGTGATCCAAATGATCCCAAAAAGATCGTCGACCTCGATGAATACGCACTCGCTTCTCGACTTTCCTTTTTTCTTTGGAGCTCCGTTCCCGATGACGAATTACTGAGTCTCGCCTTTAAAAAAGAGCTTCGTAAAAACCTCCGCGCTCAAGTGGACCGGATGCTCGCCGATGCTCGCTCTGAGCGTTTCACGGAAAACTTCGTCGGCCAATGGCTTCAAGCGCGAGATGTCGAAGTGCTTCCCATCGATGCACAACAAGTCCTTGGCGCAACTGACCAGCGTGAGGCGGCTCAGGTTTTCAACGATCGAGTCCGCCAAGACATGCGCGAAGAAAGTGAGCTCTTCTTCAACTTCATCCTCAAGAATGATCGTCCTGCAAAAGAACTCATCTCCGCACGTTACTCCTTTCTAAACGAACGCCTCGCGAATTTCTATGGAATCAAAAACATCAAGGGAGATGAGCACCGTCTTGTTGACCTCACCGAATACCCAGAACGCGGCGGCGTCTTGACACAAGGAACCTTCCTTCTCGTCAGCTCAAATCCCACACGCACCTCTCCGGTGAAGAGGGGGCTCTTCGTGCTCGATCAACTTCTGGGAACTCCGGCACCTCCTGCGCCCCCGAATATCCCTGAGCTCGAAGAAGCTGCTCACGGCAGTGACAAACCCATGACAATGCGAGCGATGATGGAAATCCACCGGAAAAAGCCCCTCTGTGCTGGCTGCCACAAGCGGATGGACCCCATCGGCCTCGGCTTAGAAAACTTCAATGCCATCGGGCAGTATCGCCGTCAGGAAAAAGGACAGCCCATCGATTCCGCAGGCCAGCTGATTACCGGAGAAAAATTTAATGATGTCTCGGGGCTCAAAGCGATTCTCGCTAATAACCGCCAAGATGATTTTTACCGTTGCCTGAGTGAGAAGCTCCTCATCTACGCTACTGGCCGTGGAATGGAATACTATGATTCTACCACTATTGATCTACTTGTGGGACGGATGAAATCAGGAAAAGGCACCCTCAAGGAACTCGTCATCGGCGTTATCGAAAGTGCCCCCTTTCAGAAACGACGTGGTGATGACTAAACTCGACCGCAGGCACCATAAAGAGCCGCTGAAATGTGGCCCCCTCAAAAATCTGAACTGTCGGTCCAATTACGGAGGAGCGATCGACTCTCTCATTCAAACCGAGCTCAACGAAAAAAGAATCATCATCTGGGGTTTGCACTCCAGCACTAAATGCCGTCTCAATGGTTGTGAGAAAGGCGTTCGAGGTTGCTAGCTGCACCTGATCATACTCAAGATAGGAAGCAGGTTCTGGAAAATCAAAAATCGTAACATCCAATAAGGATGAAGATAATTGGCACACCGTAACCCCTGATGTTCCCGCTAGCTGTGATGCGCTAATACTCAAATAAGATTCCATCACAGCCTCGACAGCGATATTCGCCAAAAAACCACTTGTCTGAGCTTCATGAAGGGCCGCCCAATCCAATTCCACTGGTAGAGTCATCACAGCCGCTTGAGTCGCTGAAAGTCCAGCAAGAGAAAAAATTGAAGTTAATCTAAGCATCGAATGTTGGTGGGGGTCGGTGGTTAAGACGCCCATAAATGAGGTTGGTTACAGAAAAAAATGATCTAATTTCGAAAAATCGACTCAGACATGCCAACCACGCCGCTTAACCGCCTACTCACAGGACTCTTGTGATGACGCGAAGATTACAGGTTCGCTCACTAGCTACTCTTCACCCATCGCAAAATGATCTCGAAAATCAGCAACGCTCTGCCCGAGCGCCTCAATTTCCTGATCAAAAGCAGGCAGTTTCTCTTTAAATCCAGCGTCTTCAGCCTGCTTACGTGCAGCTAGCAGCTTGCTTAGGTAATTCGTCCGGAATTTCGAGATATCTTGCTCAAGAGTTTGATCGAATCGATTTTGTCGCTCCAAAGCCTTTTGGAAGATGGTGACTGCCTCGGACGGCAAACCCCCGACATTCAGATTGGCCGGGATTTTCCCACTTGCCGGGAGGGCCTGCCGAATAGCATTCACCTTTGCAATAAATCGATCGTGCTGAGACTTCGGAAGGTTTCTGATCCAAGAATTAATATCCCAGATCAGCCTTTTTCGATTGCTGTCCGTCCGCTTCCCATTTTCGGAAATTTGCTTCCCGAGGTAGCGCGCACCAACGATACGCAGTTTCACAATAGCATCTTCCTGAGCTCCAGCATCTCCTCCACCATCGACCTGCGCTGGTGCCTTCTTGTAGTCTAAGCTCCACTCAATCATAAAAGACTGAGCTAACGACGCGTCATTAGGCCTTGAATCATCCCATCCAGAAGCATCTCCATCCGAGAGAAAGCGCAAAGCACTGTCACGTGCGTTACCATCAGGAGAATTCGTGGCCCAATCTGGCTGATCCCATACCTCACCAGTAACCCACAACCAATTCCCATCATTGGTCCGTCGACCACCAAGCCAAGCCGCCTCATTTTTTCCGAGACCCGATGTCAGTTTCTCACGTAAAAAGTCTTTTTCCACCACATCTGATGACACGGCGAGATGTCCTCCGCTCGCACCGGCAATGAGGTCCGCCTCATCCCATGAGACCGAGCGATGGATGAGTAGATAAGATCGTCCTTGGAGAAAAATCGTGCCCGGAGGCCATGCCGGAGTTGGTGCTCCGAGAGTCCCCTTGAGGCGTTCCAGTTGAGCTTCAAGCCCACCCGAGTTCACACCATCGGCAGTCCACTGAATAAAGAATGGTAATTTCTCTCCATTAGGACGTGCGCCGAGAACTCCCGTTCTCGTGAGAGCTGCACAAGATCCCAGATTAGTGAGTGGTTTTTTATGCTTCCACTCTTTTCCAGTGACCCATCCCCAGTCATTTTGTCCCACTGCGCCTCCTCCAATCCAGACGCGCCGGTGGTCTCCTTGGTTTTCACCAATCCAAGAAATATCAGACTCACCCAGCGGAGTAGCGAGGTGACCACCATGAGCTTCAGCAAATTGACAAGCTGCCCCCCAAGTCATTGGCTCCTCGATCAAGAAAAAGTAATCTGTTCCCCGTTTTAAAGTCCCTTTAGGAAACGCGCTACGGGCCCCACCGCGGAGTTCTCCGCGAAGATCAGCAAGTTCTTCCAGTGGTGTTTTCTTAGGTTGCTCGTGGACGGTCGCCGCAAATTTTTCCGCATCCTCTTTCTCCTTTTGCTTCGCAAGAGCAGCTCGGCGACTACGCTCCTCGAGTTCTTTACGCTGTTGTTGTGCCTTAGCTTTTTGAAGTGCTTGGGAGGCATTCTCCTCTTTTTTCTGCTCTGCGATCACAGACTCACGCTCCTTTTCCTTATCCTGATACTTCCCCCATGCGAAGATCAGGGCAGGAATCAAAAGGGCAATAATCATGAGATTACGAATCAACGGCCAATTGGTGCTGGGCTGAATTGCCACTACCACCGGAGCCGCTGCAGAGCCTTCTGACTCTTTAGTATCAGGTATTGCTGGAGTAAAAGTCCTAGCAACGGCAGGCTTCTGAGCCTCAGGAGTCTCGGGTAGAAGGATTTTTTTCGCTTCCACAGATTCGGTTTTTAAAGAACGAAGCGCCGGAATTTTCCCAAGGTCTTCTACGATTTCAAGAGCATTGCTATAGCGTGCCTCAGGCTTCACCCGTGTCGCCTTTCGGACTACTCGATCCAACTGCGGATGACACTTCGTTAAGCGAGAAGGTGGACGAGGATCATCAATAGGAAGTTTTCCAGTGAGAAGCTCGTGAAGAATGACTCCAACAGCATAGAGATCTGATGACGTCCCAAGCGCCCCTTCACCAGTCATAATCTCCGGTGCAGCATATCCCGGCGTGCCGTAAACGATTCCCTCGTCATCTTGATCAGAAGGACTCGCGAGCCCAAAATCACCAATTTTGGCATGCGCATGAGAATCTAGAAGAATATTTGCCGGCTTTATATCACGATGAATGATTCCATTTTCATGTGCGTGCGCGAGACCTTGACAAATTTCTGAGACAATACGAACAGCCTCAGTCTGCTCAATCGCTTTTTGATAACAGGAATAATAAAGAGATTTACCCTCTACATATTCCATCACAATGAAAGGCATTCCTTCCACTTCGCCAAAGTCATAGATCCCAATGAGGTTAGGATGATTCAGCTTAGCCATCGCGCGCGCCTCAGCGGCAAATTGCTCTTTAAAAGACTCATCACCAAACTCTTTAGGCAAAAGCTTAATCGCGACAGGGCGTTCCAAGGAAATCTGAATCGCGTGGTACACTGCTCCCATTCCTCCCTGAGCAATCAGGCTGCTCACTTCATACCCCGGAAATAGCTCGGAGAGATCGGCGGGCTCAGGAGCCTCAAAGGTGATGATATCGTCATTCATCTTATAATTCGTAGGTTGGAGAAGTATGACTAATAATACCGGAAGGAAGCAATTCTTGAATTTTATTTTGTATCCGCCATGGCTAGCCGTGTGACGGAAGAACAAATTTATACCGCCATCGGAGATGATGGTTTTACCCGCCTCTGTGCCAATTTTTACCGGCAGGTAAAAGTAGATGACCTTATCGGCCCAATGTATCCCGATAATGATTGGGAAGGTTCCGAAGAACGACTTCGTGATTTTCTCCTCTTCCGTTTCGCAGCGAATCCAACCTATCTCGAAAAGCGAGGCCACCCACGACTCCGAGGAAGACACATGCCCTTTCGGATCGGAATGGCAGAACGAGATCGCTGGATGGAAATGATGGGGAAAGCCGTAGAAGAAGAAATTTCAGACGAAAATGCCCGTGCTGCTATGATCACATTTTTTGCACAAGTCGCAGACTTTATGCGCAATGTGCCTGACGAGTTGCGCTAATCTTCTCGACCCTTTAGCATTTCTACGATGACCCCCGCAGAACATGGAATCCTCGGCTTTCTCCTGATGGTGACCGCTGTGGCTTTCTTCGTCATTGCGGTCCCAGGATATTGGGTAATTAGAAACATCTGGCCTCAGAGCGGATGGAATCTTGGGGGAAGCATCTCCACCTCCTGTTTTAAAAAATACGATCTCTTTGTCGTTGGTGCTCTTGTTCTCTTTTACGGCCTCCAGTGGAAGTTGAATCAGGGACAACCATTCGCCCTCGAAAAAATAAGCGTCGCGAGTGTGATCTCAAGTTCGGTCTTCTACCTCATACTCGCCGCCGCAGTTCCTTTTCTCCTCTTCCGTCGAACACACCTTGCTGAATTTTTCGGCATCCGTTGGGCAGAATGGCGTTGGATCTTCATGATCATTCCAGTCTTTTTAATCGCGATCTTCATTTGTGCCGCACTTCTAAAAATGACCGGATGGCATGACCGAATCATCTCTTATTTTGGCTCCCAAGTTCAAGGATCCGTCAAACTCATCATGACGAGCCACGATATCCCCCTCCTTCTCGCAATCACGTTTTCAGCGGTAATAGTCGCTCCCATCGCGGAGGAGATCATCTTCCGCGGTTACCTCTATCCGGTGGCGAAACGCTACAGCGAAAAATGGTTCGCCACGATTTTTTCTGCCATGCTCTTTGGGGTCGTGCACATGAATCTCCTCGGTCTTCCGATGCTGATCTTGATCGGTCTCGCGCTGGTCCTTCTGTATGAAAAAACTGGTTCTATCTGGCCGTGCATTCTCTGTCACATGGCCTTCAATGGCTTCAGCATTGGTATGATCTTCCTCGCCCGTTTCCTCAAACTCCCCTTCTCCGCATGAAAACGGTCGGCGATCTGGGAGAGAAACCGCTGATTGCACAACTCTGTGCGCAACTCACCGGCGCAGATGACCTCATCGTTGGCCCCGGTGATGACTGCGCTGTCGTTGAAACTGGGAAAAAACTCATCCTTCTCAAAACCGATGCAGTGGTGGAAGGAGTTCACTTTGTAAAAGGAGAATCTGCCCGAAAAGTTGGTTGGAAGGCCGTCGCGCGCGTCTTGAGTGACTTCGCTGCCATGGGAGGCAAGCCCAAGGAACTCCTCATCACCCTTGCCCTCACCAAAGACACTCCCGTCCGCTGGGCTCGGGACCTTTATCGAGGAATGGAAAAATGCCTGACTGAACACGGCGGAGTGATTGTCGGAGGCGAAACCACCTCATTACCAAACGGCTCTCCTATTATGATCTCGGTTGCGGGACGTGGGACCGTGACCCGAAAACAACTTGTGACTCGCTCCGGAGGAAAGCCCGGAGACAACATCTTCGTGACCGGAAAACTTGGAGGCTCGATCAAAGGAAAACATCTCACCTTCACTCCGCGGCTCATCGAGGCAGATTGGCTCACCCATCATTTTAAGATCCATTCCATGATGGACCTCTCCGACGGGCTCGCTAAAGACCTCCCCCTCTTAGCAAACATGAGTGGGTGTGGATTCCACCTCAACCATAAATCCATTCCTCGCACCCGAGGCTGCTCTATCACTCAAGCACTTGGCGACGGAGAAGATTTTGAACTCCTCTTCACCGTGCCGGAAAAGACCGCGAAACGGCTTCAAGAAGCTTGGGACGAGGCCTTCCCAAAACTCCCGCTCACGCAAATCGGAACGCTCCAGCAGGAACAAGGAGATTCGCTCAAAGGCGGGTGGGATCACTTTGCGAAGGACTAGTGAAATTCCGCACTGGTCAGGCCATGACCTACTGACCTAATTTCGGCGAATGCGTATCTTGATTTCCAGCGTTGCCTCTCTCTTTTTCTATTCTTTAGTTCAAGCGGATCCCATTCCTGAGAACGGAAAGTTGAAAGTTTTCATCCTCGCAGGTCAGTCGAATATGGTCGGCTTCGGTCAACTCAAGGGCAGCCCCGGCACGATGGAGAGCTGCCTCAAAGAGAAGCCGAAAGACTACCGCCATCTCGTCGATAAAAACGGAAAATATATCGTCCGGGATGATGTCTGGATCGTGAATATTTCTGACGCCCAGAAGCCCCAGCAAGGTTGGCTCGGCGTCGGTTACGGAGCGAGTGAAAAGCACATCGGACCAGAATACGGGTTCGGCTTTGTCATTGGTGATCAGTTCGAAGATCCCGTGCTCCTCATCAAATCCTCTTGGGGTGGTCGTTCGCTTTATCACAACTTCCTCCCGCCTAGCATCGAAGAATATCCCAAGCCGGAAAAAGACGGTGACAAAGGATTCCATTATGCTGAGGTGTTGCGCCACTTCAAAGAAATCACTGCCGATCTCAAAAAATATTATCCGGACTACAATGGTAAAGGCTTCGAGCTTTGCGGCTTCGGTTGGCACCAAGGATGGAACGATCGCATCAATGACGATGCCGTTCATGCTTACGAAAAAAACCTCGTCCACCTCATCAAGGACCTTCGAAAGGACCTCAAGACCCCCAAGCTCCCTTTCGTTTGCGCGAACAGCGGATTCGGTGGCTGGGATCTCCCGAAACGCTACAAAGCGAAAGTCGAAAAACACGTCGAGGCCCAGCTCGCCCCCGGCGATGCCAAAAAGTATCCCGAGTTTAAAGGCAACTTCGCCGGAGTGGAAACCCGCGATTTTCACCGCACCCAAGAGCAATCTCCCTCCAAACAAGGCTACCACTGGAACCGAAACTGGGAAACTTACTACCTCATCGGCACCTCGATGGGTCAAGAAATGGTGAAGCTCCAAAAGTAGCTTAAGGGTATATCCACTACGCCGCGAAACAGGCTCCCCTATTTTCTCCTCACTGCGCTCGTCATCGGTGCGGGTCTCGCGGCCCGTTCATCTTTCAGCGATTTTCTGATGAGCCAGTAAGCTTAATGAAGTGAGCATGACACCAATACTCGGTGCTTAGAACCGGTCCTGACGGCGCGCTAAATTCCTCACTCATCTCTTAGTTCACCATCGTGTCATGAACAATGGTGTCAAAATCTAAGAATTGAGAACCTTAGACAAAAAAGGCTTTCAAGATCTACCTCGCAAGTAGCGAGTCCACCGTGATGTTTACAAATGCTCCCGGAGGGCCAACATGGTGTATTTTGCGCTCGCCATCGAGCACGAAGACTTTGGGCCATTCGCTGTTGCGATACAGCTTGGCAAGTCCGCGTGTCGAATCTGAAAAATTCCGCCAAGGAGTTTCTCCATCGGCAGTCATTTTACGCAAGGTCAACGGATGGTCTTGGTTCACCCCGATCACCACGGCATTTTTCCCCTCTAAATCCTGATGAAGCTGGCGGAGAACCTTGAGCGAACGATCAGCCTGAGGCATCCAAGTATGCCAGAAAACGAGCACAACAACCTTGCCCTGATAGTCCGAAAGTGAAAATGGCTTCAGCGAAATATCAGTCCCTTTGATATCCGGAGCGATGGTATCGACCTCCAGATTATTCATTCGAAAAACCTCGTCCTCAGCGAGCTGCAGAATCGTCGTTTTGCCCACTGCGAGGTCATTGCCTTTGATAATCGCCTTGCGGAGCTTGTCTTGCCGCTTTTTGATGACTTTCCAATCGTTTCCCATGGTGCGCAGGAGCATCGCTTGCCCCATGGCGGCAGCACCCTGCACCCGTGGGTCAGGATTTTGGATTTCGATTTTTTCCAAAAGGCCAAGAGCTGATGGCGCCTTGAGACGAGGAATAGCCACCGCTAGATATCCTACCCGTGGACTACGAATATGGAAACGCTCCACCGCTGATTGGATCCTGAAATCCGCCGGCTTTTGATGATTTACCGACGCACGTAGGACTGCCGGAGCATTTTCATAAAGCCAAGCGGCATAATCGAGTGTCCAAGATTCATGCATGTTATTACGAATCTCACGCCAGAGCTCTCGGCCCGTATCATCAGGATTCGGTTGCACGTTCCATGCCGCGATCTGAGCGTCTTTTCCTTTTGCCGCCTGAACTTGTTCGACCCAATTTTTAAAGGAGAGATCGTAAGCGCGGATGATATTTCGAGCTTTGCTTGCTGTTCCAGCAAAGGCGGGAAGAGTCAGCAAGCAACAAGCGATGAGCGGGATAAGAAAGCGCATAAGAGAGGTGTGTGAAACCAGCGGCAGGGAGAGGCTGAATTGTCTAATCTTCTTCAGGCGTCTCTTCACCTTCAGCAAGGAGACGGTAAAATTCATCAAGATGGTCTTTCCCCACAATGTAACCAAGACAGTTCTCAGCGCCACAAAGACAGGGATGATCGGCATATGAATCAGCATCAAAACCGTAGTCAAAAGTGATCTCCTCGTCTTTCTTCAGAGGGCGCAGGGAGCTGATGTAGATCCGCTTCTTCTCTTGCGTCGCTTCGCAATTCGGGTCACAAGAATGATTGATAAGGCGAGCTGGGTTCCACTCGACATTGCCATCGAGATCCCACTTCTTAGTGAGGTTGAAAATGTAGACCGCTGCACAACCGGTCTCTTTAGCATCATCGAATTGAGCCCACGCACGCTTCTCGCTCTCATCCTTTGAAATGAGATTTCCAACGTATTCGATCACTTGCACGCCCTCCTCAATATCCTGCGTCGCGTAAACACCGCGTCCATGAATTTCAGATCCACGAACTTCCACAAGGTCGCTTTGCCCACGCTTCGTGAGCTTGGCCACTCTCTGAGCCTCTTCTTCAGGAGTGAGCACCTTGTTCTTCTGCTTTTTCTTCTTTTTCTTAGCCACGAGTGAATCAATTAACGTCCGCTATTCTGGGGAGGGCCGCCGCGGACTTTGATGACTTTCTTCTCTCGCTTCGGAAAGCCAAGCTTCTTGTCGTCTTTTGGCAAAAATTCAAAGATCTCACGAAGATTAGCAGCCTTCAGATCTGAGCCATCGATAAAGGTCCACTCATTTCCCCCTTTTTTACAAATCGCAGCCTGAAAACTATCCGCACGGATATCATAAGTGGTGGGTGGCTTTGTTTGACGATTTGTCGCAGAAATGAGGCTCACTGTTGGGACAAAGACGAGCCACTGTTTATAAATCCCAACATTTTGAACAACACCGTTCACCTTTTTTTGCTCGAGGCCAAAATCCACCTCGTAAGCCATAATGGGCTGCTGAGCCTCCATCGCCCGAATGACGATTCCCTGTGCCTGGAGACTCGCGAACTGTTCGCGCATTTGCTTCATGAGCTTTTTTTCTCCCCCATTCTTTCGGGCTAGCTTTTTCCTCCACTCGGGATTCATGTGCTTAAAGGCCGCATCTTGATTTCCCCGAACCACCTGATTCACTAGGGCTTGCACCGCTTTTTGGGCCTCACTCTTCACTGCTTCAGGCACCGGCTTCCGTGGCATCATATCTTGCCCGAATGCCATAAGCGTAAAAACACCAAAGACAAAAAAAGCGAGAAACGGGGTGGAGTTCATGTCTCTCATATGGCCCCTCTCCCCCCTGCCGTCAAGCTCACGAGAAAGGTTGATGGTTATGAAAAATTAAGGATGTAATCTAGCTTTGCATTCTCGACTCCATCTCGCTACATCCTTAACTCGTATGGGTAAAAAGGCATTAGGAAAAGGACTTGGCGCTTTGATCAAAAATCAGAGCACGGACTCAAGCCCTGATACCAAGGTGGAATTACTCCCCGGCGAGAGTGTGATGAAAGTCGCTCTTGATGAGATCGTTCCCTCTCCTCTGCAACCACGAAAGCGCTTCATCGATGACCAGCTCGACGAGCTAAAGCAGTCGATTTCCGAGCTCGGTATCATCCAGCCCCTCATCGTCCGAAAGGTCGATGGCAAGCTGGAACTCATTGCAGGTGAGCGCCGCTGGCGTGCCTCCCAGCTACTTGAGCTTGATAAGGTCCCCGTCATCGAGCGCCCGGCGACTGATCAGGAAGTTCTCGAAATGGCTCTCATCGAGAATCTCCAACGCCAAGACCTCGATGCCATGGAAGAAGCTGCTGGTTATGTCCGGCTCGCAAAAGACTACGGGATGAAACAGGACGACATCGCCAAGCGTGTCGGTAAATCACGTGCCTCAGTTGCGAATGCGATGCGCCTTCTCGATCTCCAAGCTCCCATTCAACGCCACGTCGCTGATGGCCTCCTTACCGTGGGCCACGCCAAGGCCATCCTAGGGCTTAAGGACCCGAAAGAACAAATCGCCGGAGCAGATCACATTCTCCGCAAGAATATGACTGTGCGCCAAGCGGAGAAATTCGTTCAAAATTTCAACGCGCCTTCGGCTCACAAAAAATCTTCACTTAAAGGCCCTGAAGAACTCCGCGATCCACACCTCATCGCTCTTCAAAACAAATTGCGGAATCATTTCGCAACCCACGTTCACGTCCGTCACGGTGAGAAGAAAGGAAAGATCGAGCTCGAGTATTATGGAAATGACGACCTCGGCCGCCTCCTTGCACTTCTCGGCGTCAACGTTGACTAATATAGGATGATTTCCTTCTTAAAAAGCGCGCCTTTTTTTCTCGCGCTCTTTCTCACCTCCTGTGGCAAGAAAGAAGAGCCGATTTCGGATGAGCCTGCTCAAGGAGCTGATCTCGTCAAAGAATTCTCGGGCGACCGTGCCTTTGCTCACGTCCAAGCACTCACCGATCTCGGCCCACGCCCGCCAGAATCCGATGGCTACCGTAAGAGCCTTACTTATCTCGAAAAAGAACTCTCAGCTCTCGGTTGGAAAACCAAGCGGCAGGATTTTAAAGACGAGACCCCCATCGGCCCGGTAAATTTCACCAACCTTCTCGCCCGCTACACTTCCGGTGCCAATGTTGATTGGGAGACATCCGTTCCATTCGTTTTGGGGTCACACCTCGATACCAAACGCTACATTTCCATCACTTTTCTAGGGGCCAATGACAGCGGTTCTTCCACCGGAGTCCTCGTCGAAATGGCCAACGTCCTTCCCAAAAACCCCACTCTCGCACAACAAGTCGAACTGGTATTCTTCGATGGCGAAGAAGCAATGCTCACCAACATCGACCCCAAAAAAGACGGCCTCTACGGCAGCCGGTTCTACGCCTCTGAGCTCACAAAACGTAAATCTCAGCCGCAGTTTGGCATGGTTCTTGATCTCGTCGGAGACACCAACGTTCCACTTCTTATCGGAGCTGATTCTGATGACCGCCTCAAGCGCCACGCCATTAATGCAGCGATGAAGCTCAATCTCGGAAATACCACACAGGTGGCCCGATACCCGATCATCGATGACCACCTTCCACTCATCACCAAGGCGAACCTAAAAACCCTTCACCTCATCGGTGATTTCAATCGCATGCCATATTGGCACACTCAGGATGACACGATCGCCAACATCTCACCAGTCGCCCTATCCAACTCCGGAAAACTTGCGCTCCAGGTCATCACGCAACTCACAAAATCACACTAGCTGAGCAGAGAATACGGATTGGTTCCCATTTTAAGCGCTATCCTACTTCCCATGATCCTGCCAGTTGGAAGATTGGGTCGATCGACTTCCTGCCGCTTGAGGTTAAAGACCACATCATAACTGCCGCGGGATGATCCACCTCAAAAACGAGGTCGAAAATAGGTGATGGTCAGCCTAATCACTGCTGAAGCAGTTTTTGGCGCCCGGATTTTAGATCATGTTTTTTAAATAAAACACCATTATTGAATCATCGTAGTCATTACTTCACACTCACAAGCATGAAACGTCCCGCACTCTTTCTCGCTCTCATTACCGTGTCTGCGTTCATCGCCATTCCGGTTCTTGCAAATTTGGAAAAATCCGGAGCTCCTCGTGGTCCGGCTCCTAAAGGCTGGACCAAGTTCGATTGGCCACAGAAAAAAGAAATTCTTCTCAATCACTATGCCCCGACCAAGAAAGAACTCGCCCTTATCGATCAAGCGATCCCTGCGAACCCAACAATGAAGCCCAAGAAGGCGCGCAAAGTCCTCCTCTTTTATCGGTGTAACTACCCACACAGCTCGATCGCTACCGGCATCGCCACCTTCCAAAAAATCGCCGCAAAGACCAGCGCCTACTCAGTCGACATCACTGACGACCCTGCGAAATTCACCACTGCGAATCTTGCGAATTACGATGCCGTCCTCCTGAATAACTCTGTCGATTGGGAGACCTTCATGAATAAGAACCAACGCGGTGCACTCATGGAATTCCTCAAATCTGGCAAGGGCCTTATCGGGATCCACGCCGCCTCGGATGCCTGCAAAAATTGGGAAATCGGTGCAGAAGCCATCGGCGGTGTTTTTCAATCTCACCCATGGACTGCCGGAGGCACTTGGGCCTTCCAAGTCGAATCTCCCCTTCACCCACTCAATACCGCTTGGGGTGGAAAAGGTGATCTGATTCGCGATGAAATCTACCACTATCGCCCTGGGACTTTTACCCGTGAGCGTTCCCGTGTTCTTCTCAGCCTTGATATGTCGAAAGACCGAAACCTCGTCGGAAAGGGCTTCAGTAATCGTTTAAAAAAAGACACTGACCCGAAAGGCGACTACCCTATCGCCTGGATTCACGAAGTTGGGCAAGGGCGTGTCTTCTACTCAAATTTCGGTCACAATAACACAACCTACTGGAACCCAAAAGTTGTTCAACACTATCTGGATGGCATCCAATACGCTCTTGGTGACCTTCCAGCGGATGCCACTCCATCCGCGCAGCTGAAAAGTGTCCTGACCAAAGAAGCTCCCACCAAAAAGATCTTCTTCCTCGCCGGTAAAAAATCTCACGCCTCCGGTGACCACGAATTCCACGCCGGCTCCATCCTCCTCGCGAACCGCCTCAACGCTCAGACTGACCTGCCCATTCAAGCCGAGGTCATCAGCGGCTGGCCCAAGAATGATTCCGTGCTCGATGGCGCCGCATCCATCGTAATCTTCTGTGATTCCGATTCCGTCGTACGAAAAAAATACGACCGCCTCATGGAGCTTTCCAACCAAGGCACCGGACTGCTCTTCATGCACTACGGCGTCCATCCCAAGAAACCCGAAGACGGTAAAAAATACTACCTCCCCACCATCGGCGGCTTCATGGAAACCGGACTCTCCGTCAACCCACACTGGGTGGCGGATCTCACCGCAGCTCCAGGGCACCCCGTCAGCCGTGGCGTTGAAAAGCCCATCAAAGTGCTGGATGAATTCTACTATAATATGCGCTTTGCCGATAAAGCCATTCCCCTCGCTACCGCTATCCCTGATGAGAAAAAGCTCAAACCCATCAACCTCTGGAACAAGAATGGCCCAGCTGGCTTTGGCAAACCCCAAACCCTCCTATGGGGCTTTGAAAAACCCGATGGCACACGCGGCGCAGGCTATACCGGTGGACACTACCACCGAAACTGGGCCATCGATGGAGTGCGCACCATGATTCTCAACACCATCGCCTGGACCGCTGGACTTGAGGTCCCTCAAGGTGGCGTCAAGTCAGACAAAGTCTCCGAAGAGGAAATCAACGCGAACCTCGATGAAAAACCGAAAATGAAGCGTATCAAGCTCCCTCTGCAATCACCGGATGAGCTTATCAAGCCGATGCTTCCTAAGCCCAAGAAAGATACAAAGGCCACACGTAAGAATCCGAAGGCTCAAAAAAAAGCCAACCAAGATTAGACCAGCCCAAGGAGAGAAGCCTGCTAAGATCACCGATGCAATCTACCACGCTCTCACGACTAAAGAAAAATTCGAGAAATACCACCTCACCCTACAATACAAATGGGGTGACAAGAAGCGGCCACCTCGGCTCAAAGTGAGATCAAAACCGACGCCCAACCGTTCACATTGAATGTGCAGTAGCTTACTCCACGGAGCGAAGCCCCGCTTGAGCTCCAACCAGAATCTTTTTAGGATGTTTTGGAGATTTTTCATCCATGACATCCCTTGCACTTCTGGAAATGTGCGGCATTCCCAAATTATTCC
>JBDNAW010000057.1:0-4982 GCA_039768255.1 Akkermansiaceae bacterium
AAACACTCAAGATTGTGCAACGCAGCAGACAAAAAACACCAAACTGCGCCGCGGTCATTCATGTGGACTCCGTTGAATATGATAGTGACAAAGCGCTCTACCTCACCCTGATTCCGCTTTGCGCTATCGATTACAAGACGCCAAACAAAGAGACCATTAAGATCACCCCTCCAGAAGGAGCCAACGTCGACGCCCCCTTCCCCGTGTTCTAAAATGAGCTGGAATTCCCCCGAACGCACCCGACGCCAGATCAGCTGGCGACAACGCCTTCGGCGTATCTGGGACTTCCTCTGGCGGAGTGCTCTCACCCTCGCTATCCCCATCGTCATCCTGATCGGTTGGTATGCTTGGCAAGCGGCACAATACGACTACGACCTTGTCGCAGAAATGCCCGCTCGCACCGTGATTCTAGATCGCGAGGGAGATGAAATCGGTACTATCCATGGCACCAGTAGACGTTTGATGAATGCTGATAAGCTCCCCTCCTTTTTCAAAGATGCCCTCTTTGCACGAGAAGATGCGAGCTTCCGGGACCACGGCGGAGTCGATTTCCGTGGTGTCGCACGCGCCACTCTAAGAAACCTCAAAGACCTCGACTTTACCCAAGGAGCCTCGACTCTCACGATGCAGCTTGCTCGGAACACTTACGATCTCCGCGAGAAAAAATCACTCAACCGCAAGTTCCTCGAAATCGCCATCACCTACCGAATCGAGTCTCGTTTCTCAAAGAATGAAATCCTCACTCACTACCTCAACCGCATCTACTTCGGTGCCGGGTGCTATGGCTTAGAAGAAGCCTCGCTCACCTACTTCGACCAACCCGCTCATCTCTTAAACCGTCACCAATCGGCAATGCTCGTAGGAATCATTCGCGCGCCGCATGCTTGCAGTCCTTTTCGAAATCTCAAAGGTGCCAACAAGCAACGCAATGAAGTTCTCGCACGCATGGTGAGCTTAAAAAAAATCACCGCTGAAGAATCCGCTCAAATCAAAAAAGAACCTCTCGCTTTTCGCGATCCCAACGACGGTCCCAGCACCTCCAGCCATGCCGAGCGCGCCCTCCGTCGCCCTCTCGAAGCCGTCCTCGATCACGCGCAAATCACCGAAGGTGGGCTTACTATTTTAAGCTCCCTTGATGGCGCTCGCCAGCTCTCGCTCGAGCAAAAAATCGCAAACCTCCTCCTTCCTGATGATTGCCAAGCCGCAGGGATCGCACTCGATCCTCGTAATGGAGACATCCTCGCCATCGTTGGTTGCCGTGAAGCTAAACCCTCAGGATTCAATCGTGCTCTCGATATGAAACGAGGCGTCGGAGATAAACTCATCGAGCCTCTCATCGCAACCGCTGCTTTAGAGCGTCATCATTTACCCGTCTCTGGAAAACCTGTTTCAACTGGTCGTCAGCTCGGAGAACAGGAAACAATCCGTCTTCTAAGACGCTTCGGTTTCGAAGGGAAATGCGGAAAAGGAGACGACCTTTATCGCGGAACAATCACCGCCTCGCCCCTCGAACTGGCCACCGCATACGCGACAATCCTGCAAGGCGGAGAACGACCAGCCCCCAGCTTTGTTCGCCGCGTCACCAGAGGAGAGCGTGAACTCTTTAATCGCCCTCCCGCTTTTTTCCCGGCTTTCTCCTCTCATGCCATCCCTGAAATTCTCCCTGCAAGAGTCGAAGGCTACTCCCTCTCAAAATACGACTACTGGGTCGCCACTTTGGCAAACGATTGCGTCCAACTCCTCTGGATCGGACATGATCAGCCAAAGCGCATCCAAGTGAATGACGCCCTCAAAGTAGCACTAAGAACACCTTAGTGCTTTATTTCGTCCGCTTCTTCACCCACTTAATCAGTAAGTCATGCGCAGGCTTCGCCATTCCGGCGTGATCGAACCCTTCGAGCTCAAAAATCTCGCAATCTGGATGCTTCACCTCCTGCATCATCCGCCAAAAGTAGATATTCTCCTCATAACGACCGAGTAATTCCTGATCGCGATCCCCCGTGATCAGTAACATCGGCGGAGCGTCCTTGCTGATATGATTCAGCGGAGCCATTGCATCAACTACAACTTTCGTTCGCTCCAGCCCGCGTTCTTTTCTCACATTAAAATGCGTAATAGTATGGCCACTGTAGGGAATCAAACCCGCGATCTCACTTGTCGAAATCCCATGCACCTCTAACCAACGTGAATCGAGGCCGAGCATACTTGTCAGATAACCACCCGCCGAATGCCCGCTGATGAAGATCTTCTTTTCGGATCCTCCAAGCTTCTCGATATTTTTAAAAGTCCACGCAACCGCTGCTGCGGCATCTTCGAGGCATTCTTTGGAGGTCACTTTAGGAGCAAGTCGATACGATGGTGCCACCACTGCTAGGCCCTGATTTTTAAACGCCTTCGGCAAATACCGCTTTCCTCCGGTGAGCCCTCCACCATGAAACCAAATCACGGTCGCGAAATCCTTCCCACCTTCCGGTAGCCGATAATCGAGAACACACTTCTCTGCGATATAGTCATCCTTCTCAGGATTCGAGTGATAGGGAACTGCAAGTTTTTCTCCCGCAAGAACTGGAAGAACAAACAGCAGAGAGAGAGACAGTGACCGAAGCATCACAAGATATTGCCCCAGCGATTTCCACACTGCACCCCAAAAGCTTCCAAAACACCTCATTTTCCCGAAAAACGCTCACTTTACAGCCGTATTGAAAAAGAGATGAAATACCTCATTCAGGCCATTCTTATCCTCACCGCATCGCTTGCGTTGGGAGCGCCTGATGGTGCCGCCATTTACAGGCAACATTGCGCATCCTGTCATGGCGACGAAGGCCAAGGCGTCGCCGATGAATACGACGAGGCTCTCGTCGGAAAACGCTCGATCGATTGGCTTACCAAGTATGTCGACGAAAGCATGCCTGAATTCGAAGAGCATCTTGTCGTCGGCGAAGATGCTCGCGCCGTGTCCGCTTACATTCATGAGGCCTTCTACTCGCCCGAAGCGCAGGCCAAGAAAAAACCCGTCCGCAAGGACCTTCTTCGCCTCTCTCAGCACCAACATCGCCGTGCCATCACCGATATCGTACAGACCTTCCTTGGTGGTCGCCCCTGGATGGGAGCTGAACATGGATTACGTGGGCATTATTTCAATAAGGAGAAGATGAACAATCGGAAAAATGCGCTCACCCAGCGTATCGATCCCACCATCGATTTCGACGCTCAAAAAAATCACGGGATTGAAGGACTCAATTTAAATGCCCACTCGATCTACTGGACTGGTTCGCTCAACCCGCCAGAAACCGGCGTTTACCAATTCCGCGTCAATACCCCGAACGGCGTTCGCTTTTGGCTGAACGAAACGAATCAAAACAAAGACGCCTTCATCGACGCCTGGGTTTCCTCCGGAAATAAAATGCGCTCTCAGGAAGCCTCCATCTTCCTCCTCGCCGGACATGGCGTGCCCATCGTCATCGATTTTATCGCCTTCAAAGAGAAGAAATCCTCCCTCTCCATCGATTGGAAACCTCCTCACGGAGTCTGGGAGCCGCTACCCAACCAAGTCCTCCACCCCGATGGATCCAAGCCTGCTCTCATGATCAACACCCCCTTCCCTGCCGATGACGCCTCGATGGGCTACGAACGAGGCTCTTCTATTTCCAAAGCTTGGAAAGAAGCCATCTCCCGAGCGGCCATTCAAGCGACCGCCGCCATCTTTGAGCACATCGACCAGCTCGCAAAAACAAAACCCGATGCCGAAAACCGCGAAGAACGCCTTCGTGGATTCTGCGGAGAATTCGCAAGCCGTGCCTTCTGCCGTCCCCTCACCGAAAATCAGCGCAAGCGCTATGTCGATGATCTTTTTAATACCGCTAAGGGCGATCTCGACACCGCGGTGAAGCAGTCGCTCATGCTCACCCTTACTTCACCATACTTCCTCTACCCGTCACTCAATTTGAACGAGAAAGGTGAGCCTGACTCTTACACAAACGCCGCGCACATGGCTCTCGCCATTTGGGATTCCATCCCCGACATGCCTCTTCGTAAAAAAGCAAGCAAAGGTCAGCTCAAGACTGACAAGCAAATCAAAGACGAACTCTGGCGCCTCCTCGGAGATCCCCGCGCCAAGGTGAAGATCAACCGCTTCTTCCACCACTGGCTCTCACTCTCAGAAAAGGAGGACCTCGGGAAAGACCCCAAGATGTTTCCCGGATTCGATCAAACTCTCATCGCTGATCTCCGCTCTTCGCTCGATCTCTTCATCAATGACGTCGTCTGGTCCGATCCATCCGACTACCGGAAGCTCTTCACCACCGATCAACTTTATCTCAACGATCGTCTCGCCTCTTTCTACGGAGCCGAGAAGCCTCAAGGTGGCGGTTTCACCCCCCTCACCCCACCCGACCGTATGCGAGCCGGCCTGTTCACCCACCCCTACATTCTCTCCGCCTTTTCCTACCATCGCCAGACCTCACCGATTCACCGTGGCGTTTATCTCAGCCGCAATATCCTCGGCCGCTTCCTCAAGCCCCCGCCAAATGCCATCGAATTCAAGGATGCCGACTTCGACCCTTCACTTACAATGCGGGAAAAAGTCACCGAACTCACCAAGGATTCCTCCTGCATGTCCTGTCACTCGATCATTAATCCTGTCGGATTCTCATTGGAATATTACGACGCCGTCGGCCGCTTCCGCACGAAAGACAACAACAAGCCCATCAACACCGAGAGCGATTACGAGACGCCTGATGCTGAAACAATCCGCATCAAAGGCCCAGACGATCTCGCCCGCCTCGCCGTCGAATCCCCCGAAGCGCACCGCGCTTTTTTAAAGCACCTTTTCCACCATCTCATCCAACAATCGGTAAATGCTTACGGTTTTGGAAAAATGGACGAACTACACGACGTATTTAAAAATACCGGATTTCACATTCGGAATATGATCACGGTGATCGCTTACGAAACCCTCCCAAAAAAGCCATGACCTCCCGCCG
>JBDNAW010000058.1:0-4679 GCA_039768255.1 Akkermansiaceae bacterium
GCCGCTTAAACTGACTGCCGCTTAAACCGGCTTGCTCTATTCGAAGCCCGCCCATGGCGGGCTTCCATTGTAGTGCCCTCCGCATTCATCCCAGACTCACGATCATGTCCCAAGAAATCTCATCGAATTTTACCCCCAAGAATAACTCGCGCCGCCTCCTCCTTATCGGATGGGACGCCGCCGACTGGAACGTCATCAACCCACTCCTTGAAAAGGGGGAAATGCCCGCCTTGGCCTCCCTAATGGAGCGGGGGTGTCACGGCACCCTTGAGACCCTGAACCCACCACTCTCGCCGATGCTCTGGACAAGCATCGCCACTGGTAAACACGCCTACAAGCACGGGATCCACGGCTTTAGCGAGCCCAACCCCAATGGCCCCGGAATCCGCCCCATCAGTAATATTTCCCGCAAGACCAAAGCCCTCTGGAACATTTTGCAGCATCGCGATCTCAAGTCCAACGTCATCGGCTGGTGGCCCTCTCACCCAGCGGAGCCCATCGACGGCGTTATGGTCACTAACCACTACCACACCGCACCCACCACCCAAAAAGAAGCCTCCTGGCCCATATCACCTGGCACGATCCACCCCGCGCGCCTCCGTAAACATCTCGCCAAGCTTCGCTTTCATCCCACCGAACTTATGGCGGAGCACATCCTTCCCTTCGTCCCCCGTGCTGCTGAGATCGACCAAGAAAAAGACCCTCGCCTATCTCTTCTTGGCAAAACCCTCGCCGAGTGCATCAGCGTAAATGCCGCTGCTACTGCCGTAATCCAGAATGAGCCTTGGGATTTCATGGGTGTTTACTACGATGCCATCGACCACTTTTCCCACCTCTTCATGCGCTACCATCCGCCACTCCGTAGCGGGATCAAAGAAGAAGACTTTGAGCTCTACAAAGATGTCATGGCTGGTGCCTACCGCTTCCATGACATGATGCTTGAGTCCCTGCTCTCTCTCGTCGATGAGAACACAACCGTGATGCTAATCTCTGATCATGGCTTCCACTCTGATCACTTGCGCCCTACGGAAATCCCATCCGAACCGGCAGGCCCCGCTGCCGAACATAGCCCCTACGGAATTTTTGTCATGGCTGGCCCAGGTGTTGCCAAGGAAGCCAGTGGTTCCTCACTCAATGGAGCAAGCCTACTTGATATCACTCCCACGATTCTCCACCATTTCGGACTCCCTGTGGGTGAAGATATGGATGGCCGTGTACTCGAGGAGGTTTTTGAAAACCCCAATGCGATACAGACCATCCCATCCTGGGATGAAGTGGATGGCGAGTGCGGACTTCACACCGAAGACTATATTCTAGATCCCGAGGCTTCACACGCAGCACTCGAGCAGATGGTTGCCCTCGGTTACATTGAAGAGCCTGACGAGGAAATCAGCAAAGCGGTCGAGGAAACCCGACGCGAGCTACGTTACAACCTCGCCCGATCCTACATGGGCGGCTATCGACATATCGATGCCATCCCGATCTTACGCGAATGCTGGGACCACTGGCCTGAAGAAAGCCGCTTCGGCATCCAGCTTCTCCAGTGCCACCTTTCCCTCGGACAAGCCGCCGCAGCCCGTGACACCCTCAATCTGCTCGTCAAACGTAAGCATAAAGCAGCTAAAGATGCCGCCGAAGAACTCGGAAAGCTCGCCGAGACATGGAAAAAAGCCGGCAAAAAAACCGAGGATCTCAACAAAAAAGAATCCCGGCTTCTCCAAAAACTCCAGGCCCGTGCCAGCATCAATCCCTATGCCGCCAAAATGCTCGAGGGTCAGGTCGCATACGCTGAAAAAGACTTTGAAACCGCCTTGGAACACTTTCAGGAAGCGTTAAAGTTCAATCCGGAACACGCTGAAGTTTTCATTAAAATGGGCCGCTGTCTTCACCACCTCGACCGGCCAGAAGACGCCCTCGTTCAATATCAGAAAGCGTTAGAAACCGATTCCCGTGCCCCCATGGCTCACCTCGGCATTTGCCGGATCCACCTCCGGCTTAATCAACCCAATGAAGCAGAAGCCGCAGCCCGGCATGCCATCACCTTGCAATTCAGAAATCCTTGGGGGCACTACTCCCTTGGAATGGCCCTTTCCAAGCAAAAAAAATTCCCGGCAGCCCGAGATGCTCTCATCGAAGCCGTCCGCACCAATCCGAACTTCCCACAAGCTCTTTCCGCCCTCGCTAAGCTCCACTTAGGCCCCCTGCGTGACCCTGTCGCCGCGTTCAATTTTAAGGGACTCGAAAATAAAGCCCAACAAAACACCGAAGCCATCAAGACAGATCGCCTCCAACCCAGCAAACAACCCGTCTCGCTTAGAAGCGTCCGCTTTAACTCTGATTACCAGCCGCCTGAACGAGCGATCCTTTCCCATCCAGTGGCCGATTCCCACGATGACTCACCCGAAATCGATGAGCAGCAGACCATCACCATCGTCACTGGTCTCCCCCGCTCTGGCACCTCACTCATGATGAACATGCTTGATGCCGCCGGACTCTCCATCCTCACCGATGGTGAGCGCGCTGCGGATGAAGACAACCCGCGCGGTTACTTTGAGTTCACCCCCGCCACCGAGCTTCAAAAAAAACAAGATTGGCTCCCGCAGGCACGCGGTAAAGTCGTTAAAGTTGTCGCCCAACTCCTCCCATACCTTCCCCGCAATGAACGATACCGCTTCATCTTCATGGAACGTCCGCTGGAAGAAATCCTTCGTTCTCAGGAAAAAATGCTCGTCCGCAATCACCAGAAATCCGGTGACAAGGAAAACCTCCGGAATGCCTACACCCAACAAATCCGTAAAACTCTCAAGCATCTTGATTCACTTCATCTCCCCCTGATGCGTGTCCCCTTCTCGGAATGCCTCTCACAACCTGTCAGACTAGCCACAGAGCTCGCTACCTTTCTCAACTGCGACACTCCTGCAGAAACCATCGCCGCCCGCGTAGATCCTTCTCTCTACAGAAACAAGGATGAGATACCAAGCTGACTTTTGAGCAAGTCATGCCCGACTTGCAAAAGCAGGCCTAACAGGGTGACCAAGCTAAGGAGAAACCATACCGTGCTGGGATGGTTTGCCACTGATTCCGTAGATTTCAAACTGATTTTGGCCGCTATCGCGCCCTGAATCATGAACGAGTGACGCTCAGAATGTGTAATCAGTCTATCATCCGCGTAATCAGTGGTTAGAAATTGATTTCATTCCCTAGCTTGATCGTCCTACCCAGCATCTTTATTCGTGAAGATTACTGGAATTCATGCTCAGTTTCAGCGTGCACCGCATCCTCACTCTTTTAGCCCCACTCTTCTTTCTAGTCTCATGCATTGACGGTGAAGAGGAAATCACGGTGAACCCTGATGCCTCAGGAACCTTTGCTGCACGATATGAATTCCCCTCAGCAGTAGCTGCCCGCATGGGTCCGCCGGCTCGATATCGAAGAGAACTGCAGCGGATCGACGAAGAGGAAGATGCCATTGAAATCACGCACATGGATATTGGCTTCGTCCGTGGAAAGCTCATTTTCCATCTTGATGCGATGTTTCATGACGTCACCGAGCTTCTTGAAGTGGCTGAGCGGCAGCAGGAAAAATTCGTAACGGCAACCGGAGTCGAAGCGAGTGAATTCGATACCCTCTTAGGTGGAATCGACTTCGCACTCGATGGGACGCAGATCGACTTTACACGCGTGATGGCTCTCGGACCAATGCTTCCAACTACGGTACGCATTAATCCAAGGTTCCTCATGGATTCACAGTTCCGCTTCAAGATCAACCTGCCGATTGGAGTAGAATCTAGTAATGCCCATGAAATCAGCGCCGATGGCAAAAGCATGGCGTGGAGCTTCATGCTGCGCGATTACATCGACCAGCCCATTCAAATGGAATTCCGCACCAAACCGCTCGTCCCATGGTGGGCTTGGATTGTTTTACCACTAACACTCATCGCGATTCTTTTCCTGATTTGGAAAGTGGTGCGTCGGGTTCTGAAATAAGCTCTTCTATGCGGATCAAACATCCTCCGCTTGCCCGTTCTGCCCGTTCTGCCAGGACATGCTGAAGCATAACAGCTTATCAAAAAATAAGACTTTCGGTCACATCCTGAAAAGCCCGCCCTTTTTACCACCTAGAACAACGGCGCCGATGATGGCGATGGCAAGGAAGGCCATTGCCCAGACTCCGAGGGCGGAGGCGAGTTCGTAGCCGTTCCCGAGCATTCCGAGGAGAGCGTAAATCGCTTTCGTGATTGGGAAATGCTCGGACTGTTGAGCAAGGATGAGGCTGTCACTCACCTCCAGCATTGCAAAAGCGAAGGCCAGAATTCCACCTGCAATCAGGTTTGCGCCAAGAAGAGGAAGCGAAATTCGGCGTAGAACCCGCATCGGAGTGGCTCCAAGCGATTGCGCGGCTTCCTCGAGAGCGATATTACTCTGCTGCAGACCCGCCACAGCCGCTCGAACCACGTACGGAAGTCTTCGTACGGCGTAAGCGATGATTAGGAGAAGCGTCGGGTCTTCGGCAGCTCCCACAAGGAAATGGAAATCACGTCCCTCTTGCGAAAGCGCGAGATAACCGAAGGCGAGAACCAAGCCCGGCACCGCGAGTGGAAGCATGACAAGAGCATCTAGAATCGCACGACCACGAATCGTAGAGCGCACGATCACCCAAGCAATCGCGACCCCGAGAA
>JBDNAW010000059.1:0-57810 GCA_039768255.1 Akkermansiaceae bacterium
ATCCGCCGCACTCGCTACCTCCTTAGAAAAGCAGAAGAGCGTGCAGAAAACCTCGAAGCTTACCTCCTTGCACTCGGTCACCTTGATGACTTCATCAAGATGATTCGTGATTCAAAAAACCGAGATGAAGCGCGTTCGAAGATCAAGGCTTACCACTTCGAGCTCGAAGTAGCGAAGGCACTCGGCATCTTGATCCGCAGCCAGCCAAGCATCGTCGGAGACAAGTATGTCTTCACTGATCGTCAAGTGAACGCTATCCTTGAGCTTCGTCTTTATCAGCTCACTGCGATGGAGCAGGATAAGATCAAGGCGGAATATGATGCTATCCTCGAAGAGATCAAAGACTTCCTCGATATCCTCGGAAGCGAGCAGCGCGTTCTCAATATCATCAAGGAAGAGCTTCTGGAGATTAAAGAAAAGCACGCGACCCCACGTCGTTGCCCAATTCTTCCAGATGAAGGCGAAATTGCGATTGAGGACCTCATTTCAAATGATGGAATGATCGTTACCCTGAGTCATCGTGGCTACATCAAGCGTACTGCTTCTAGTGAGTATCGCCTTCAGGCGCGTGGTGGAAAAGGAGTTCGCGGTATGGAAACTCGAGGTGGAGGAGATGAAGATGAAAACGATTTTGTCGAGCATCTCTTCACCGCGCAAGCGCATGATTACCTCATGTTCTTCACAAACACTGGTCGCGTTTACGTAAACCGTGTTTATGAAATTCCAGAGGGATCCCGCGCTTCGAAAGGGCGCAGCATGAAAAACGTGCTCAACCTTCAGCCGGAGGAATCCATCGCCGCTGTTCTTCGTCTCGAATATACTACAGATGACGACGGACTCGATGTTACTTTTGCCGAAGACAGCGGAAACGTCTTCTTCGCCACCCGCAGTGGTAAGGTCAAAAAGACAAGCCTCCATGATTTCCGAAATTACCGGAAGGATGGCATCATCGCGATCAAGTTGGACGAAGGGAATGAGCTGATTGGCGTTCGCCTTACGACAGGTAAAAACGAAGTGATGCTCATCACGCACAAGGGGCAATCGATTCGCTTTAATGAAGAGCAATCCCGTGTCATGGGGCGTAACTCAGCCGGTGTTCGAGGAATCAATCCTCGTGATGGCGACTTCGTCGTTGGTCTTGCCGTCGTGAATGACGAAGCCCGACTTCTCGTTGCTTCCGAGCGCGGCATTGGAAAACGCACTCCGTTTGGCGACTACCCGACCAAGAATCGTGGCGGAATCGGTGTGATTACCATGAAGTGCACCGAGAAAACTGGTCAAGTGATTGGTAGCCTCGGCGTCACCGATGAAGATGAACTCATGCTCATGACCGATGGGGGGCAGTCGATTCGAATTCGCGTTAGCGATATTCGCGAGACCGGCCGAAATGCCTCTGGTGTCAAACTCGTCTCTCTTAATGAGGGTGAGAAACTACAAGCCATCGCCAAAGTCATGCCTGATGACGAAACGGAGGGTGAAGAAGGAGAAAACTCCGAAGGTGAGGGCTCAGATGATGCTCCAGCCGCTGAAGAGCAGGAGTAAAATCGACCATTACTTTTTGGCCCGCGTTTCCTCACCGAAGCGCGGGCTTTTTGCGGAGTGGATAAACGGAGCGCCTCATGATCAGATGCTCGATTCGATGATCTTCCGGATCGGGCTTGCGATGGGGAGTTCCTCAAGTTCGTGTGCGCTGAAGAACTTTCCTTCTCCTTCAATCTGAGCCACTCGGTAAAGGCTGACGGTGACTTTGTGATGCGTGATGGTGTATCGGTGTGTGGATTGAGCTTTAAGGTGTGCCGTTTCTTCAGCAGTGGCGAGGGGGAGTCGCCAGAAGCCTTTGCGGCGTGAGCCTTCTTCTTGTGTGAGGAAGATTTGATCATTCTTCACGTGCAGAAGCGCGTGTTCCTCAACGTCCTCCATTTTCTTGCGCGGCTTTTTACGAGGGAGTTCCTCCGGCTTTGTGCATTGGCAAAACCTTACGAGCGGGCAAACGAGACAGGCAGGCTTCTTCGATGCGCAATGGGTTTGCCCGAGCTCCATGATTGCGGAGTTAAAAAGACGCGGACTATTTGAGTCCAAGAGCTGCCTAGCCCAGTCCCAGATTTGGCGTTGCCCCGAGGTGGAATCGATTTCTTGCTGGTAATCGAACAGCCTTGCTAGCACGCGTGCGATGTTAGCATCCACGATCGGAGCGGCTTGGTCGAAAGCGAAGGAGGACACGGCACCAGCAGTGTATTTTCCGATTCCGGGTAGGGTTTCCAGAGTCGCGGGATCCTTTGGGAACTCACCGTCATAATGGGCAAGGACTGCGATGGCGGTTTTCTGAAGGTTACGCACTCGATTGTAGTAGCCCAGTCCTTCCCAAGCTTTGAGAAGCTGAGGCTCTGGTGCGATCGAGATCGCTATGAGGTCAGGAAATTTATCGAGGAATTTTTCAAAGCGACGGTTCGCGATCACAGCTGCCACAGTAGTCTGCTGAAGCATGATTTCAGAAACGAGAATGGCCCAAGGGTCTTGAGTCCTCCGCCAAGGGTGGTTTTTTCCTTCTTCGCCAAACCATGAATGAAGTGCATCCCGCAGGGAAGAGAGATTTTTTAAGGGCTGCTTTGATCCGCTTTTCTTCTCCATGAATTCTCCAAAAAGGTATGATTCCTTTCTCATCAGACCAGAGCAAATCGACAAATGGACAAGGTATTTCCAACGTGCTAATTCTTTTCACGCATGGCACTCACGAGCTACACCTCGGAGCTAACCTTGGAGCAGGTGACACGGCTCAAGGAGGTTCTTAATCATTCTGGATTCGAATTCGGAAAAAAGCAGCATGCCATTTTTTCAGCGAAGAAGGGGAAGCTGAATGTCACGGCCTATGAAAAAGGGCCAAAAGTGCTTGTGCAAGGGAAAGAGACCGAGGATTTTGTGCGATTCGTGCTTGAGCCTCAGGTTCTCGGTGAAGCTCGTCTTGGTTATGAGGAAGAGCTGAATCCAGAAATGTTCGAGCCTCACTTCGGTGTGGATGAGAGCGGGAAAGGGGATTATTTTGGACCCTTGGTAATTGCTGGTGTTTATACTAATCGGAAAGAAGCTCGCAAACTGATGGATGCGGGAATCATGGATAGTAAACGCGTTAGCTCCATGAATAAAATTAATGAGCTTTCTAATTCTATTCGTGAGATTGTCGAAGATAAGTATAAAGTTGTTTGGTGGATTCCTTCAAAATATAATGATTTACATGATCGGTATAAAAATGTCAACCGGATGCTCGCTGCAGGGCATGCCGCAGTGATTCATGATCTTTCTCGTCGCGTGCCTTCGTGTCCACGTTCACTGAGTGATCAATTTGCCCGACGGCTAGACGTGCTTGAATCGGCAACTCGCAAATATGGGGTGATCATCCAGATTGACCAGCGGACAAAGGCTGAGAGCGATATTGCAGTCGCCGCAGCCTCGATTCTCGCGCGCGAGAGTTTTCTCGATTGGATGGTGAAGACCTCTGCTCGGTGTGGGGTGGAATTACCACTAGGCGCTGGGGAGAGTGTGAAAATTGCAGCTAGAAAATTCATGCAAGTAATCGGAAAAGAGCGATTACATGATGTTGCAAAAATTCATTTCAAAACGACATCAGAGCTATGAAATGAGAAGAATATTCCGTGATCTAATTTGTTAGACGTCACCTTTTGACAAATCGAAAAACTGGCTCTAGGCTCGGATCGAAAGCAAAAAGCAGGATGGCTAATTTTACCAAAAAAGAGATTATTCAAGAGGTGAGTGACCGGATGGGGATCACTCAAACAATGTCGTCGAAAATGTTCCACATGGTTTTGGAAATCGTCGAGCGAGAGTTGGCGAATGCTAACAATGTGGTTGTTCGCGATTTCGGGACTTTAGAGCCTAGGATCGCTAAAGGCCGTCCAGGCCGCAATCCTAAGGATCCTAACAAGACAATCCCAATCCCTGATCGCGCGATCGTTAAATTTACAGTGGGTAAAGCTCTTAAAGAGAAGGTTGCACGTGTGTTGCCTGAGCTTAAAAACCGCGAAAAGTCGTGAAGAGCTTAGCCCTTCTATTGCTGATTCCATGGGTCGCGGTTCTTGCGTCCTGTGGGAGCAGTGGGTATGAAGGTTATCAAAAGTTTGGATATACGATCCGCGGGCAGCACTACCAACCGATGTCGGTTGATCAGGCACTGAATTACTCTGAAGAGGGGATTGCCTCGTGGTATAACGAGAGTAAATTTTTTGGCCTCAAGCGTGGTAATACCTCTCTTGGTGAGAAAGTAATGCCTTGGCATATTTCTGCGGCGCATAAAACCCTGCCCATTCCTTGTGTTGTAAAAGTGACAAATCTTGAGAATGGGAAGAGCCTCAAGATGCGTGTGAATGATCGCGGCCCTTTCATTACAGGGCGGATCATCGATGTGACGCCACGTGCGGCTAAAAAACTCGGTTTTAAAGAGCAAGGCCTGACACAATGTCGGGTTGAGGTGGTGAGCGTCGGAGACGGTCGCTTCAAGCGGAAAGCTCCGCGACGAAGAGGGATCCCATGGATTCCGTTTTTTTAAACTGTTAGCAGTAAAGAGGACGCTGCATTCTTAGTGCTGATGCTGCGTTCACTCATGACCGTTTCTGGGTTCACCTTGTTGAGCCGGATTTTGGGATTTCTTCGCGATATTTTGATCGCGAAGTTTGTCGGCACTGCTGTTGTGGCCGATGCTTTTTTTGCGGCGTTTCGATTTCCGAATATGTTCCGTCGTATTTTCGGGGAAGGAGCATTTAACTCAGCGTTCGTTCCTCTTTTTGGAAAGCGGCTCGCAGAGGAAGGACAGCCCGCAGCGATGAGGTTTGCGAATAATGCGTTCTCGTTTCTTTTTCTCGTCTTAGGGATTCTGACTGTTGCCCTGATTCCGTTGATGGCTTTTGTCATGCTCGCGGTGGTGCCTGGTTTTTTGGCAAAATTCGATCAACCGCTAACTACGGAACCCGCTGAATTCCGCATCGCTCTTCGCGGAGCCAAGGCGGTTTACTTCGAGGCAGAAAATCCAGAAAATTTTACGTTCAGCGATTTAACCTTTATCGAGCGGGGTAGTCCTGAAGTAGTCAAGGTTTTAGCGGAAGTGGTTGGTGGTGAAACACAAGCCGTTGGTTCAGAAATTCGGGTAATTGGAGAGGGCGCCAATGCTTTTGAAGATGATCGAAAGTATACGGATTGGTCCCCAATGATGGAGCCTTATGAGGATGGTCCAATCGTTAAGAGCTCCAATCGGGTGATGATGAGGCTTCCTGATGGGCACGACTTTGCGGTGATCGAGGGGGCGGTCTCGGGTGCTGGTGAATTTAAAATTTATCGCAATGACCCCGAGGCGTATTCGCTTACCGTGAAGCTTTCACAGATCACTTTTATTTACCTGCTGTGCATGGCTCTTGTCGCGCACTTGAGTGGGGTGCTGACGACCTTCAAGAAATTTGCAGCCCCATCGTTTTCTCCTGTATTACTCAATGTTGTTTTTTTGATCGGCTTGCTTGGCGTCGTGCGCTTTACCGATGCTAAAGGTGAAGTTTTAGCATGGTGTGTTGCGGTCGCAGGATTCGTGCAGCTCTGCACACTGTGGGGCGTTTGTCGAAGGGCTGGGCTCACGGTAGCTCTGACTATTCCTAGATTTGACCCCAAGATCAAAAGGCTTCTTCTCCTCATGGGGCCTGGAGTGATTGCGGCTGGGATTCAGCAGATTAATTTGATCATTGGAGGGATGATTGCTTCCTTTCAACAGGGGGGGATCTCTTTCCTCTACTACTCGGATCGCGTTTATCAGCTCCCACTGGGGATGATCGGAATTGCCTTTGGCATGGTGCTCCTTCCTGAGATCACGCGTCTTTTGAAAAGTGACCAAGAAACCGAGGCATCACAGACGATGGTAAATGCGTTGGAGCTTGCGATGATCGTTACGGTCCCGGCGGCAATCGCCTTAATGGTAATTCCTCGGGAAATCATGTCGCTCCTTTTTGAGAGAGGGGACTTTACGGCTTCTGATTCTGTGGAAACAGGGAAAGCATTGGCTGCCTTCGCAATTGGTCTTCCGGGCTACGTCTTAATCAAGGTTCTTCAGCCGGGGTTTTTTGCGCGTGAAAATACGAAGTCACCAATGTGGATGGCAGGCGTTACGGTGCTCGTGAATATTGTAATCAGTCTCGCGCTTTTCCCATTCTTCGGTCATGTCGGCATTGCTTTTGCGACGTCGGTGTCAGCATGGGTAAATGTCCTCCTTCTTTGGTTAGGCTTAAAAGGCTTTGTTTCTCTCAAGGCCGAGAACTGGAAACGCCTTTTTGGAATGGTCCTCGCGAGTGTGGTGATGGCAGTGGCGCTCATGGTGCTCAGATCGCTTCTTACTCCGTGGATGGAAGAAATTTTCTGGCAAAAGGTGATCGCGATGACCGTCCTCATCGGAGTGGGAGCGGCCGTTTATGGGATGGTCGTTATTGCGTTGAAGGTGACTAGCCTGCGTGAACTGAAGTCCGCTTTCCGTGGCTGATTTATTGATCGTATAAATCTTTATTTGAAGCAGAGAATTCGGTCTTAAGTTTCACCTTGAGATCGTAGAGGTCTACGATCACAGGCTTCCCAAAGGTCCAACGTCGCGCCAATCCGTCATGTGGAAAGCCGACGAGAAGGTGCACCGCATCTTCGGTGATTTTGTGAGTTTTACTGGGTTCAAAGTAAAAGGTACGGAAACTAGATTTCTTGGATGTTTCTTCGAAGAGCTTGGGGTCGAGATAGAAGACCTCGCCGCTCGCCAGATGCTCGATCCGCAAGTCTGGATAGCCGGAGCGTTGTTCTTTTCCCTCGAGAGTCTTGGGAATAGAGCAACTAAATTCCTGCTGTTCGTTGATGCGCTCTCGCAGGGCATCTTCGAAGTATTTCGACGCTTCGTTGATCCGACGATTTTCGCGAACTGGAGAAAAGGGCTGGCTCATTTCGAGGCTGATTATTTCTCCAGAGGTGAGAATCAATTGTGCGAGTTTGGCGTGGACTTTGTTTTCTGGGTCTAAACGTCTGATTTCGTGTCCGCAGGTGGCTTGGATGACTTCGGCAAAGGAATGAATTCCGCCCGTCTGTTGGGCAACTTCATTCAGAGGGTGTTGTCTTTTTTGGGCGTGCCAGCTGACGCAGAGATTCATGGTGATCGCGACCAGCACAAATGATCCGAATATTCCTAAAACCAACTTCACCAGTTCCTTCTACCACAAGTGATTACAAAATCGGCTCAATTTTTTAGTGAACAAATATTTGCTAGGATTCGTTAGAGGATTAAAGTTATCGAAATGACCAAAATGACCACCAAACTTCAAGAAGCAGTTCAGAGTGCCCAACAGCTTGCGCTGCGTTCTGCTCATCCGGAGCTCCGCTCGACGCACCTTTTACTCGCTCTGCTCCAGCAGAATGGGGGAATCGTTACGCCCTTACTTAGAAAGGCCGGGGCTGAGCTAACCTCGCTTAAGGCGGAAGTCGCGACCGCTCTTGATCAAGAACCTCGCGTCAAAGGAGCAGGCTCGCAGCCGCAGATGTCCTACGGGCTCCGGATGGCTCTCGACGCAGCTGATAAAGTCCGAGAGGAAATGTCTGATGATTTCCTAAGCGTTGAGCACGCCCTCATTGGAATGCTTCGCTCTGATTCTCCAGCGGGAAAGCTTCTCACTTCTGTTACCGAGGATTCGATCAATACCGCTTTAAAGGAAATCCGTGGCTCGCAAAAAGTCACTGATGAAGACCCAGAGGGGAAATACCAAACGCTTGAAAAATACGGTCAGGATCTCACCGCGAAAGCGCGTGAAGGAAAGATCGATCCCGTGATCGGCCGTGATGAAGAGATACGCCGCGTACTGCAAGTGCTCTCACGCCGGACGAAGAACAACCCTGTTCTCATTGGAGAGCCCGGAGTTGGTAAAACTGCAATTGCAGAAGGACTTGCCCGCCGAATCGTCAGTGGGGATGTCCCTGATTCAATGAAGGGGAAGCGCCTGATCTCAGTCGATATTGGCTCGATGATTGCTGGCGCGAAGTATCGTGGTGAGTTCGAAGATCGCCTCAAAGCCTTCCTGAAAGAAGTCACCGAATCAGAAGGGGAAATTATCCTCTTTATCGACGAACTGCATACGATCGTGGGCGCGGGTGCAAGCGAAGGGGCGGTCGACGCCTCCAATCTTTTAAAGCCTCAACTCGCCCGTGGTGAACTCCGCACAATCGGAGCGACCACGCTCGATGAGTATCGCAAACACATCGAAAAAGACGCCGCGCTTGAGCGCCGATTCCAGCCCGTGAAAGTAGGCGAGCCTTCAGTCGAAGATGCGGTGGCAATTCTTCGTGGCCTGAAGGAACGCTACGAAGTTCACCATGGTGTTCGGATTCAAGATCCCGCGATTATCGCGGCCGCGACTTTGAGTGATCGTTATATTTCAGACCGTTTCCTCCCCGATAAGGCGATCGACCTTGTCGACGAAGCGGCTTCTCGTTTGAAGATCGAGCTCGACTCGATGCCTGAGGAAATCGACCAACTCGAACGCCAGATCATGCAGCTCGAAATGGAGCGTCAGGCTCTTGAAAAAGAGACTGATGACGCTTCCAAGAAACGACTCGATTCCGTGCAGGAAGAGATGGCGAATCTCAAAGAAGAGTCGACCGCGCTCATGGCTCAGTGGAGACAGGAAAAGGACGTCATTGATGAAGTCCGTGCTCTGCAGGAAGAGATCGAGGCACTCCGTATCGAGATCGAACAAGCTCAGCGTTTGGGCGACCTCGCACGTGCTTCCGAGATCACATACGGTCGACTTCCCGAAGCCGAAAAACTCCTCTCAGAAAAAGAAACTGATCTCAAAGCACAACAAGACCAATCACGTCTCCTCAAAGAGGAAGTTACGGAAGGAGATATCGCTCACGTCGTTGCTCATTGGACTGGAATTCCGGTGAACCGATTACAAGAAGGTGAGCGTGACAAGCTTGTAAAAATGGAGGCGCATCTGGGTGCTCGAGTCATCGGCCAAAAGCCTGCCGTTGTCGCTGTTTCGAATGCTGTTCGTCGTGCGCGCGCTGGACTCCAAGATGAAGATCGCCCGATTGGTTCTTTCCTCTTCCTTGGACCAACTGGGGTGGGGAAAACGGAACTTTCAAAAGCGCTCGCGGAATTCCTCTTTAATGATGAGAGTGCGATGGTGCGTATCGACATGTCGGAATACATGGAGAAACACGCCGTTTCACGTCTCATCGGTGCGCCTCCGGGATACGTCGGATACGAAGAAGGTGGCCAGCTCTCCGAGCACGTGCGGCGGAAGCCATACTCCGTGGTCTTGTTCGACGAGATTGAAAAAGCGCACCCTGATGTTTTTAATGTTCTTCTGCAAGTTCTCGATGATGGACGCATCACCGACGGTCAGGGGCGGACTGTCGATTTCCGAAACGCCGTCCTCATCATGACTTCTAATATCGGAAGCAAGTTCATCATCGATGAAGAGAATGCGGAAGAGCGAGAGGCTAAAGTAAATGAGGCTCTTCGCGGTCACTTTCGCCCTGAGTTTCTCAATCGAATCGATGAAACGGTGATCTTTGATCGTCTCGGTCGTGCAGAACTTGGTGGAATCGTGGGCCTTCAGCTAGAACGCGTCAAAGTGCGTCTCGCCAAGCAGGGACTTGTTCTCAATCTCAGCAAAGAAGCCGTCGAGTTTATCGGGAACAAGGGTTACGACCCCGTATACGGAGCGCGACCTCTCAAAAGAGCGATTCAGTCTGAGTTGCTTGATCCGCTGAGTCTCTCTGTCTTGGATGGAAAGTTCTCTGAAGGAGACACCATCGATGTCACTGTCGAAGATGGGGGCTTAAAAATGTCATGATCATTCGTGGTGAAGAACTTTACTCTCTGTCCTGATTTCGATCATTGCAGCCGATTGATCGTGGGCGTATTCTCGCGAGGTGAAATCAGCATTAGGAACTTTTCCCGATCGACGGGATAGTCCTTCCATTGACCAAGTCGGAGTCGAGGAACGGGCGAAGAGATTCTGCGCCCGCAGCATCAAGAAGGAGACGAAGATGTCGGCTCTCAAGCTCGCGGTGACGATGCTCGATGTGACCACTCTCGAAGGGGCGGACTCAGTCGGTAAAGTTCAGCAAATGTGCCAGAAGGCGATGCAGCCTTTACCCGGTGATCCAGGCGTTGGGCCTGCGGCCGCAGTTTGTGTTTACCCTCGTATGGTAAAGACGGCGGCTAAGGCGGTCGAAGGCTCTTCTGTCCAAGTCGCGGCGGTAGCGACACAATTTCCCTCTGGCCAAATGAGGCTGAAAGAGCGTCTCGCCGAAGTGCGCTATGCCGTGGGGCAGGGGGCTGATGAAATCGATATGGTCATTTCCCGTGGCCAATTCCTCCAAGGCGAATACCGTGCGATTTTTGATGAGATCGCAGCCTGCAAAGAAGCCTGCGGTAATGCTCATCTCAAAGTGATTCTTGAGACTGGTGAACTCATCACCTACGACGCCGTCCGCTGGGCGAGCGATATCGCGATTGCGGCAGGTGCCGATTTCATCAAAACCTCAACCGGCAAGGTGCCCATCGCGGCCACTCTTCCGGTGACTCTCGTGATGCTGCAAGCGATTGAGGATCACTACGATCGCACTGGCAAGATGGTCGGGATGAAGCCGGCTGGTGGCATTAGTAATGCCAAACTTGCCCTTCAATACCTCGTCATGGTGCGCGAAGTGCTCGGAGAAAAATGGCTCAACAATAAATGGTTCCGCTTTGGAGCCAGCTCACTCACCAACGATCTCCTCATGCAGATCCGGAAACAGGAAACCGGACGTTATCAGGGAGGCGAATACTTTACGAAGGACTGATCCCATGGCGAAACAAGAACCCGGCCCCCACCACTTTGTCTTTGGCGATTACGCCCCGGCTCCCGAGTCGGTTGACCATTTTGAAATCAAAGCGCAATATGACCTCTTCATCGACGGCAAGTGGGTGAAGGCACCGAAGCGTTTTAAGACGATTAACCCTGCGACCAACGAAGTCCTTTCGGAGGTCGGAGAAGCGGGAAAAAAGCAGGTTGATCTTGCGGTTAAAGCCGCACGTAAAGCTTACGAGGGTGAGTGGGGCAAGCTGTCTGGTGCGGAGCGCGGGAAGTATCTCTACCGGATCGCTCGTCTCATTCAGGAACGTTCGCGCGAACTCGCCGTTACCGAATCGATGGACGGTGGAAAGCCGATTCGCGAGAGCCGTGATGTTGATTTGCCTCTCGTAGCAGCGCACTTTTTCTACCACGCTGGCTGGGCTGATAAGCTCGATTACGCCTTTCCGGGTAAAAAACCGAAATCACTTGGTGTCATTGGGCAGGTCATCCCTTGGAACTTCCCGCTCCTTATGGCGGCGTGGAAAATCGCCCCAGCACTCGCCTGCGGAAATACGGTAGTGCTGAAGCCCGCCGAGACCACTCCCCTGACCGCGCTGAAGCTGGCTGAGATTTTTGAAGATGCCGAGCTTCCTCCGGGAGTGGTAAACATCGTCACTGGTGCTGGCGAAACGGGGCAGGCGGTGATTGAACATCCTGATGTCGATAAAGTCGCCTTCACCGGATCGACCGCGGTTGGAAAAGCCATCCGTCGTGCCGTGGCTGGAACCGATAAGAAATACACTCTCGAGCTTGGCGGAAAGGCCGCGAACATCATCTTCGAAGACGCTCCGATTAATGAAGCGGTCGAGGGGATCGTGAACGGTATCTTTTTCAACCAAGGCCACGTCTGCTGCGCAGGCTCACGTCTCTTTGTTCAGGAAAGCATCGCGCCGGAAGTGATTCGGAAACTCAAGAAGCGGATCAACACCCTCATCGTCGGTGATCCACTTGATAAGAATACCGATATCGGCGCGATCAATTCTGTTGAGCAGCTCATGCGCATCAAAGCTCTCGTAAATACCGGAAAAAAAGAAGGGGCCTGTATTTGGCAGCCCGAAGGGGGCGTGCCACGTAAGGGGAATTGGTTTAAGCCGACTCTCTTCACCGAGTGCGCACAGAGTCATCAGATCGTACAGGAGGAGATCTTCGGTCCCGTTCTCGCGATTCAAACCTTTCGCACTCCGCCCGAGGCACTCGCAAAGGCAAACAACACTCCCTACGGACTGAGTGGGGGAGTTTGGACTGATAAAGGGTCCAAGATTTTTAAAATGACCACCGGCCTCAATGCCGGCGTGGTCTGGGCTAACACTTTTAATAAGTTCGATCCCACCTCGCCCTTCGGCGGCTACAAGGAAAGCGGGATGGGGCGCGAAGGTGGCCTTCATGGACTTGCTGCTTATCTTAAATTCTAATCGCCACGCACATGACTATTAAAAAGACCTACAAACTCTTCATTGGCGGGAAGTTTCCCCGTACCGAATCCGGTCGCATTCTCGAAATACGCGGTAAAAATGGCGAACTCCTCGCCAATATGTGCCAAGCGAGTCGAAAAGATTTTCGAGAGTCCATCGTCGCGGCTCGGAAAGCGCAGCCCGGTTGGGCCAAATCCTCCGCTTATCTCAAAGGTCAAATTCTTTACCGCATCGCAGAGGTTCTCGAAGGACGCCGTGCCCAATTTGAAGCGGAGCTGACCGATGGTGGCCTCACCGCAGCGCGGGCACGTAATGAAGTCTCCAAGGCGATTGATCTTCTCGTTCACTATGCGGGATGGAGTGATAAATTCCAGGCCCTCTTCTCGAGTGTGAATCCAGTGGCATCGTCACATTTCAACTTTTCGGTTCCCGAACCGAGTGGTGTCGTAGGCGTGGTTCCACCATCAGACGGTTCTCTTGCAGGCCTTGTCTCGGCTCTTGCTCCTGTGATCGTCGGCGGAAATGCCGCCATCATCTTAGCGAGTATGAATTCCCTCAGTGCGATTACTTTTGCTGAAGTTCTCGCGACCTCAGATGTCCCTGGAGGAGTCGTCAATATCCTCACCGGAAAGCGTGATGAACTCGTCCCAGAGTTCGCTAAGCACATGGATGTGAATGCCGTTGTGCTCTGCTCTGACGACCGGGATGAGCGTAAAATTCTCGACCTCGAATCCGCCGAGAACCTCAAGCGCACGATCCACCATTCAGACACTCCGCTCAAAAAAAGCCCGTATCACATTCTCGACCTCCAAGAGGTCAAAACAACGTGGCACCCAGTCGGTGTGTAGAAAAGAATTCCCCGCTTGTCGATAGGGGGGCTTTCATTCAGCCTCCTAGCAACATGCGCAATCTAACGATTTTTGCCTTTTTGGTTCTGTTTTTAGCTCAACCGAGTCTCGCTTCCGAGCCCGCTGCTAGTCCGGCTAAAGTAGAGGGGATTACTTTCACAGAAGCGCCCGATAAATGGATTAACGGGAAAGTTGGACCTTATTTGGATCAGGTCACTGGTATTGTTTTTGGAGGTGTTGAGGTTGCAAAAGATGCAGAAGGTAAGCCGGTAAAACTTCCGATTGTGGTGGTCTGGCTAGGCCTCGCAGCGGTCATTATTACGATCTACTTTAAGTTTTTAAACCTCCGTTCTTGGCGTCTGGCCGCTGAGACCATTAGAGGGAAATACAGTTCTAAAGATGATCCCGGTGAGATTACGCACTTTCAGGCTCTCTGTGCGGCTCTCTCAGGAACAGTGGGATTAGGAAATATTGCAGGTGTCGCAATCGCGATCAGCATCGGTGGACCAGGAGCGACTTTTTGGATGGTTCTTGTTGGTCTCTTTGGGATGACCTCGAAGTTCTGTGAGTGCACACTTGGGGTGAAGTATCGCACCATCGAAAATGGTAAAGTTTATGGAGGCCCGATGCAGTATCTCAAAAAGGGATTCGCCGAAAAGGGGATGGGGCCACTAGGAATGATTCTCGCGGGATTTTTTGCCTTCCTTTGCATCGGTGGTTCCTTCGGTGGGGGGAATATGGTTCAAGCGAATCAGGCTTGCTCGCAGCTCGTAGGCGTTTTGGGTGAAGGGTCATTTTTAGATGACAATCGCTGGGTCTTTGGTCTCTTTATGGGGGTAGCTGTCGGGCTAGTAATTATCGGTGGAATTAAGAGTATTGCTTCAGTCACGGCGACACTTGTTCCCTTTATGTGCGGCATTTATATGCTCGCTGGTCTCTTAGTCATCTTCTTGAACTTTGGGCAAATTGGTTCTGCCTTTGGTCTCATTTTCTCAGGAGCTTTTGCTCCCACCGCCGTTGGCGGTGGTATTATCGGGGTGATGATTCAGGGGATGAAGCGTGCGACATTCTCAAACGAAGCTGGAATTGGTTCAGCCCCGATTGCCCATTCAGCTGCGAAAACGAAATTTGCTGCGAGTGAGGGAATCGTTGCTCTTTTAGAGCCGTTTATTGATACGGTCGTTGTTTGCACGACGACAGCACTCGTCATCATCATCACTGGGACCTATGCAAATCAGGAGTTGCAGGGGGTTGAAGTCACTTCGGCAGCTTTTGGTTCGGTGATTAGCTGGTTCCCACTTGTGCTCACGGTTGCAGTGATCCTCTTCGCCTTCTCGACGATGATTTCGTGGTCATACTACGGGGTGCAGGCATGGAGCCATCTTTTTGGGCGCAGCAAGAAAGCTGAGCTCATTTATAAATTACTCTTCTGCTTATTTGTTGTGATCGGTTCTTCGTTGAGCATGGGAAGCGTCTTTGATTTCTCCGATGCGATGATCTTTGCGATGTCCGTTCCGAATGTGATCGCGATGTATATCCTGATGCCGAAAGTAAAGGACGAATATGAACGTTTTATCGCTCACACCAAAAATTAAGCTCTGAATGGCAAAACAGTATCAGCTCAAAAAGGAGTCTCGCGGAGGCACCTCGGGGATCGATTACGCGGCGGAGCTGAATGAACAGCAATATGCCGCAGTGAGCTCTGCTCCGGGTCCGGCTCTTGTGATTGCAGGAGCGGGTTCTGGGAAGACGCGGACTTTAACTTACCGCGTGGCATACCTTGTAGATCAAGGTGTGGATCCACGGAGTATTCTTCTCCTGACCTTCACGAATAAAGCCGCACGAGAAATGGTCGAGCGGGTGAGGGAGCTGGTGCCGCGGGACCTTTCCGAGATGTGGAGCGGAACCTTTCACTCGATTGGGAATCGGATTTTACGACGTCATGCTGATGAAGTAGGGCTGACTCGTTCCTTTTCGATCATGGATCGCGATGATCAGAAGTCGCTCATGAATACCGTGATCGCAGAATGCGAGATCGATACTAAGCAGCGGCGTTTTCCAAAGGCCGATGTGCTGATCACGATCTTTTCACTGATCGAGAACACGGGGGTGAGTTTGGAAGATATTCTTGAAACCCGTTATCCGTATTTCGAGGAATGGGTCGAAGAAATCGCGAAGGTGGGGGGGCGTTATCGAGAGAAGAAGCTGGAGACGAATTCAGCGGACTTTGATGATCTCCTTATTTTGCCTTTGAAACTTTTTCGGGAAAATGAAGACATTCTGGCGCGCTACCAGAAGCGCTTTGGCTACCTCCTCGTCGATGAGTATCAGGATACAAATGCCGTTCAGAGTGAGTTGATCGATCTCCTCTCAAAGCCGAAGTATTCGGTAATGGTGGTGGGGGACGATGCGCAGTCGATTTATTCGTGGCGTGGTGCGGATATGGATAACATCCTTTCTTTCCCTGAGCGTTATCCGAATGCCAAGGTTTATAAAATCGAGACGAATTATCGTTCCGTGCCCGAGGTGCTGAATCTCTCAAATGCTTCGATCGCGGTGAACCGAAAGCAGTTCACTAAGACGTTGAACTCAGCGCGTGATGGAGGGCGAATGATTCCGGCGCTTGTTCCCTTGGAAGATCCGCGGACGCAGGCGAACTTTATTGCACAGCGGATTCTTGAGCTTCGTGATGAGGGGATCGAGGTTGAGGAGATGGCGGTTCTCTACCGAGCCCACTATCAGAGTTTGGAAATCCAGATGGAGCTGACTTCGCGTGGGATTCCCTTTGAGATCACCAGTGGGCTTCGCTTTTTTGAGCAGGCGCATATCAAGGATGTGGCCTCTTTTTTACGTTTCGTGACGAACCGGAAAGACGAAGTCAGCTTTAAGCGCTTCACTCTTTTACTTCCGGGTGTCGGAGCACGGACGGCGGATAAAATTTGGGCAGCGTGGCTAAAAAGCGGACACCAGCGTGATGATAATCCGCCGAAGAAGTTTTCCGAGGTCTTACTTGGAATCAAAGTTCCCGCAAAGGCAGCGAAAGATTGGGAGCAGCTTGCTTATACTTTAGACGAACTGGTGACGCCCGATGGCTTTGCGCGTCCGTCTGAAATGATTACGAGCGTGCTTGAGGGCGCTTATGACGAGCACATGCGTCAGAGTTTTGATAACTACGAAAACCGTCGTCAGGATATCGAGCAACTCATCATGTATTCAGAGAGCTTCGATGATATTCAAGAGCTTCTCGGGCAGCTTTCGCTGATGAGCTCAGTTGATGGTGAGCCAAGTGGTCGGAGAGAGGAGAGTGATGATGAAAAATTGACTCTCTCCAGCATTCACCAGGCGAAGGGTTTGGAATACAAAGTCGTCTTTTTGATTTGGCTGGCCGATGGGATGTTTCCGAATAATCGAGTTCTCGAAGCGGAGGACGAGGATATGCTTGAGGAAGAGCGACGCCTTTTCTACGTCGCGCTCACTCGGGCCAAGGATGAGCTTTACTTAACCTATCCTCAGCTGAACCCGAAGAGCTACTCTGGCGATATTATTACACGCCCGAGTCGTTTCCTTGATGAATGTCCCGAGGAAATGATGGAGCTCTGGGAAGTGGGTCCAGCTTGGTAAGCTCTTTAGTTTCCTTCAGTGAGGCGGAGTCTCAGGTAGCGATGGCGATGAGAAGGGGTGATCGGATCTGGATGGTGGAAGCGGGTGGTGATGGTTCCGTTAGGATTGAAGATGTCTGGAGTAAGGCGAACGCCGCCGCCGGCCCAAGTGTCGAGATCATCACTGATATCCGCTGAGAATTCCACCGTCGTGCCGGCATTACTACGAGTTACTGAAAGGACGAGATAGCGGTCGTTCCCAATCTGCTCGATGGAGGAAATAATCGCGCTAGGAGTGCTGTCTCGGTTTGAGGGGGAAGTGCCGAGCGCGAATTCGAAGAGGTTGTTCCAATCGTCGCCATCGGGGTCGGCATTGCTGCCTGAAATGGCGATGTTGTTTTGGTCTGCCTCGGAGAAGGTAACTGCTTTCCACATGTCATAGGTCATACGGCCGTCGGGAGTTCCTCCGAGCATTGAAGAGGCGGTCCAGTTACTTCCGGTATTGTGATCTCCTTTGGAGTCTACGATTTGAATGGAGTGGCCATCGAGGGTGTCGAGGTCTGGCCACGGGGTGTTGTTATCGAAGGTGAAGTCATGGATAACGGTGTCGCCATTTCCAACGATCCGAATGTTTTCACCGCCGTTGCTGAGTTGGCCAGTGTATTGTCCCGCGATAAGATGATCGTAGATGTTCCCATAACGCTCACGAAAGGCATCGGTATTTGCGACGAGAAGGGCGCCTCCATGAGGTGCTAAAACGCGAAGGCCCGCATTCGCAAACTCAAAACCGATACCTGCGACAAAGCGGACATCACTGAGGTCAATCGAATCGGTTCCGGTGTTTTGGATACGGAGGAATTCGAAATCATCGCCATCGTCAAATCCCGCGTTCATTTCATCGGTGCTCGCTCCGGCAGGGTTGTAGAGCATTTCGACGACCGCAAGATTGGTAGAGTCTGCGGGGACTGTTTCTACGGTGAAGTCAGCCTCGGTGAGTGGGCTCCAAACACCATCAACTAAGGCGCGCGCTTTCACGGTGGTAGGTCCATTGATGATGACGGGGAGGTTGTCTTCGTTTGTTGCTCTGGCATCGAGCTGCATGTCAAAGATCATATCACTTGAGCCGGGACTGTTGTGAAGTTCGACGGCGATGACGTTTGTTCCACTGACAAGGAGGTTGGCATCGATGGTGTAGAGCACGAGATCACCTTCGTTGCCATCGCTTGAATCAGATGTCGGAAGGGTATCGTAAGTCGCGTTCTCGGGGATATTAGACTCGCGGAAGGCTTCTACCCCGTTGAGGTGGATGACGACTCCGGCATCGGCTCGGAGCCGGAGCTTAAGGTCGACGATTGTGGAAGCATCGGAGATATTAAAGTCACGGCGGAAGTAGGTCGTCGGCTGGCGCGGGAAGGGAGAGTTGACGGTGGTGGCAATGGCAACCGGTGTTCCGGCGTCATTGATACTTCCGTATCCCAGAGGTCCTGGGCCTGAAAGCCATGAGGAATCATCAAAAGCGGGGCTTTTCCAAATCACGCCTTGGTCGCCATCAGTATCGTTATAGGACCAATCGCTTTCGAGTGGGATGAGTGGGAGATCGACGAGAGAGCCAGGCTGCGAAACTGCGCTCGGGTTGGAGCTGCCAGCGAAGAGCCGAGGATCGGTCCCGTCGGTTGTGTAGTAAATTTCACCTTCGGCGGCAGTGATTTTGAGTGTTTCGCCGTAGGCGAGGCTGCCTCCGAACTTACTGAAATCTGGAGCAGTGGTGGTGGGCCAGAGGTCTTGGTTCCGAAAGCTCTCGCGAGTGGGGCCGAAGAGGTAGCGACGACGGCCGGTTCCTTCTCTGACCCAGCTGCTAAATTTTGAAGTGAGGACCGCGTTTTGGTTTCGGACAATTTGTAAGAGGTCTTCGAAATCAGTCACAAGTTGGTCGAATTCGACCTTCATCATTGAGCTGACTTGGTCTCGATCATCGAGGACTCCATCATTGAACATATGCTTCTGAATGCGGTCTGCAAAGATCATGCGGAATTCTTCCCAACGCGTCAGGCCACGCCAGAGATCGCGCAGTTCTCCAGTGCCGGTTTTGATGAATTGGTTGATCATTTCAGTGCTAATGGGGCGGTTTCCGGCGTTGTTCATTGCGCCCTCGGCGTCCCAGACATAGAGGCGATAGCGGCCACGGTCTGACCGCTCTTTCGCCGCGATCCAGTTGTTGTGCGGCCAGTCCCAAGTCGCCATGTAAATATTGATGAGGTAGTAGTCAGCCATGTTGGCAATATCAGCGATATCGAGGATGTTTTGCCAGTTGGCTTCGGTAGTTGCAGCATTGAGACGAACGATCAGGTCATCCCACGCGACCTTGTCTCCATCGGCGATGTTGTCGGTGCCATTTTCATAAGCGAGGATGTCCCAATTGACTCCTTCCGGAGTTCCGTGGAGTTCGGAGAGGAAAGGGGCGCGGAGGCGCTCGACGATGTTGTAGTATCCCTTGAGCTCACCATTTACGTAGAGTGAATTGATGACGCCATTACTGGCACCATTTCCCATCTTGCGGCTGAGACGACGAACAAATTCATCGACGATGAAGGGATTTGAAATGTCATTTTTTCCAGCACGAACCCGAAACTGGGAGTAGTCCTCAACGTTGTGTGCTAGGCCGTTAAGGGGGAGGTTGACTGAGGGGTTTCCGTAGTCGTCACGGAAGTAGAGATTAAAGGAAGGTTTCTGTTTTGAATCTGAAGGCCAAGGAGAGGATGCGGTGCTGGTGAGGCGAAGACGAGGGCGCGACCAGCTAGAGGCGGAGACGCGGAGCCCGACGTCACTACGGAAGCCAACGGTTCCGTCGGGGAAGTAAAATTCGGCATGAATGGGGCGCTCGTAGGGGCGGCCACGGTTGACGGTATTGTTGTAGTCACCGATTCCAGTGGGCTGCCATTGATCATTGACGTAACCTCCACCGCCGATTGCGAGTGCTCCAAAGGGGTCGTAGAGAGAACGTTCTTCATCGCCTGAATAGATGAGCGATGGGGCACTGCGGAGACGGTCATCTTGTCCGATGAGGAAGGTGTGGGTTTTGACGTTTGAGGGAATGGCTCCTTCTAAGTATGCGCGTGCGCGAATGACGTGACCTTTTGTTCCACTGATACGTGCAAGTGAAAGGGGGGAGGTGTAATCAAGGCCGTTTGTGGGAGTCGGCTCGGTTCCATCGGTGGTGTAGCGGATGCTGGCACCGGGAGTCATTGAAGTTAGGGCGACGGTGACGGCCTCGTCATAAAATCCTCCTTTTCGGTCAAAGTCTGGAGCGTCAACTCTTTCGGTAAACTCATTGCCAGAATTGACTCTGCCGGGTGAGGGGATTGCAAAGTAAACTCCTTCGGCTGCCGCATTGAGGCCGTAGCTGAAATTCGGGAGCTGCTTGGGGTATTCTGGTGAGAAAGAAGAGGCTTCGGTGCCTGAGGAGTCGAAAAGGCCGACGAAATCGCCGTCGGAGCCAAGCTTGAAATTGGCATGGAGATAGGTAGCTCCTGCGATTGCTGAGTCAGGATTATTAGCAAGCACGACAAGGTAGTCACCGGCGCCAATTGTAGTTCCTGCAGGGAAATTCCATTTTGATGGGAGTTGTGGGTCATCGGTAAGAGTCCAGCCAGCGAGGCTGACGGCTGAGGTTCCATTGTTATGAAGCTCGATCCAGTCGGAGGGATTGAGATCAGAATCAGCTGGTTCAAAAATGTCTGAGCTTGGCTCATTTAAGCCTGGTAGATAGTCGATGCTCGATCCCATGCCAAAGAGGGAGGTGGACCCGATGATTTCGAGTGACATGTCCAGAAGCATATTTCCACCGAGTAGGTTATTATTTACCTGAATGGCGATGGTGTTTTCACCTTCGTTTAGAAGGTCGGAAGCAATCCCGAGCGCAATGGTCTTTGCCGCGGTGGTGTGGCTGGAAGCACGGTAAGAAACTTGGTCGTGATAAATGTGAGCTTTTGGTGCGCCCATATTTTCGCGAGCGACCTCAATCCCGTTCACCCAAGCGATGAAGCCGTCGTTATACTTGATCTCTAGATTGAGAGTGCTGCCAGATGCGGCATCAGAGCTCGAAGCGGTGAAGGTTTTTCGAGCGTAAAAAGATGGGGTGAGATCGCGAAGCTGGGAGCCAAGATCAGTCGTGACGGTAGCACCGTAGCCGATGGGCATATTTCCGCTCTGCCAGTCTGCATCTTGAAATGAAGAGCTCCACCAGGCAGGGGCAGAGCCGGAGAAAGGTTGATCGTTGGAGTCCCAACGGAGAAGGCGATCTGAGCGGGTCGCCGAGATCTCGTTGATGACGATCTCGGCCGGGAGAAGTGCTGGGAAAAGGAGGAAAAGAGGGAAGAGGTTTCTCATCTTGTGCGTGTGCTCCCGATATCATAACACAGCAGAGACGAGGCCTCCAACCTAGATTTCTCCAACTTATCGAGTCTCTTGGATTTCCGTGCCAATTCCTGACTGCGTGAAGATTTCGAGCAGGAGGGTGTGCGGCTGACGGCCGTCGATGAAGTGGACTTTTTCGACGCCAGCGGAGAGGGCATCGAGGGCAGAGGTGACCTTCGGGATCATGCCACCTGAGATGATTCCATCTGCCATGAAGTCTTCCGCTTCGGTGCGGGTGACGGATTGGATGAGAGTTTCGGGCTTGGTGGGGTCTTTCATAAGTCCTGGGACATCAGAAAGGTAGACCAGCTTTGCGGGCTTGAGGTGGCAGGCCAGCGCGGCTGCAGCGAGATCCGCGTTGATATTGTGGGTTGAGCTCGTGACGTTGTGTCGGCCGAGCGGGGAAATGACGGGGACTCGCCCAGTATTGAGTGCAGAAAGAATTCCGTCGGTGTTGCAGTGAGTGACTTTTCCGACACGGCCGATATCGACCTCTTCACCTTCGTCGTTTTTTCCGTAGAGCTGATCTGCAGAAAAGACGGAGGTACCGTGTATCGAGGTGGCTTTTGCTCCGAATTCAATGAGGGTATTCACGAGATTGGCATTGATTTCTCCATGCAGGGTCCCTTCGACAATCTCGATTGCTTCAGGGGTGGTGACGCGAAAGCCGCCGATGAATTTGGCTTCCAGTCCGGCATTTTCCATCGCGGAAGAGATCGCCTTTCCACCGCCGTGAACGATGATGGGCTTAATGCCGCAAACTTCGAGAAAAACGATGTCTCTCATCACTTCGTGAACAAGTTCAGGGTTATCCATCGCGGAACCTCCCATCTTGATGACGAAGGTTTTTCCACGGAAGCGCTGGAGATATGGGAGTGCCTCAGTAAGGACGTTTGCTTTTTCGGTAGCGGTCACGGTTTTTGAATTTAATTCATAAGAAGATAAACACGATATAAATTCGAAAGGCTTTTTGCGATTCTTCACCACGCACGGATGATGTCGTGAATGAGTTGCGGGCCTTGGTAAACGAAGCCAGTGTAAAGTTGCACGAGCTTCGCTCCGGCATCGCGTTTGGCTTGCGCGTCTTCAGCGGAGAAAATACCACCTGCTCCAATGATAGGGAGATCGTCTCCAAGGGACGCATGGAATTTGGCAATGACTTCCGTGGAATGTGTCGTGAGCGGAGCTCCCGATAGGCCGCCAGCTTCTCCAGCATTACGATGATCTTTTACCGTCTCGCGAGCGATGGTGGTATTAGTCGCGATGAGGATATCGAGTCCTCCGTTTTTGAAGACGTTTGCGAGTCCGTTGATTTGATCGTCATCGAGATCAGGGGCGACCTTGAGAGCGAAGGGGACGTAGCGTCCAGTCTCAGTGTGGAGTTTTGTTTGGAGTTTTTTGAGGACTTCGAGGAGCCGTCCGGCGGCGTCTTCGGATTGGAGATCACGAAGGCCAGGAGTATTGGGGGAGGAAAAATTGGCGGTGATGTAGTCGGCCCAAGGGTAGGATTTTTCAAAGGCGATGGCGTAATCGTCGTTGGCCTGTTCGTTGGGAGTGATTTTATTTTTGCCGATGTTAATACCGATAATGCCCTGAAATGACTCGCTGCTACGCGCGTTGGCGAGGCCCTCATCGATCCCTGGGTTATTAAAGCCCATGCGGTTGATGAGTGCTTGATGTTCGGGAAGTCGAAAGAGGCGAGGGGACTCGTTTCCGTGCTGAGGTTTCGGAGTGAGCGTGCCGACCTCAATGTGTCCAAAGCCAAGGGTCCCGAGCGCATCAATGGTGTTCGCTTCTTTATCGAGTCCGGCAGCGAGGCCAACGGGGTTTGGAAAAGTGACACCTGCTAGTGTGACGGGTTTATGCTCGGGTTTTTTGCTTAACGCTCTAAGGATGCCAAGCTTCTCCGTGGCGCGAAGTCCCGCCATGGAAAGATGGTGCGCCTTTTCGGCATCCATTTTAAAGAGGATAGTACGCGCGGCGGGATAGAGGAGATTAAGCACGGGAAAGATTTGGAGGAAGGGTGGGCTTTAAGCAAGATGAGAGAAAAGAAAGTCACTTGAAAAATTCGCTTTGCTGTCGCTTAGTGTCCTCAATGAATTTGACCCAGACAGCCTACGGCACTTGGAGCGGCGGACGTTATATGCACTTTGGTGAGACTCTAGATGAGGATCATTATCGCCAGTGTATTCGGGTGGCTTATGAAGCAGGGATTCGGACTTTCGTGACGGCAGATGCCTACGGACAAGGGCGAGCTGATCAAGCGCTTGGTGAAGTGCTTACCGAATATCCGCGTGATAGTTACTGTCTCGTCGGGATGGTGGGGCACGATCTGGAGGAAGAGCGTCAAGGGAGTGCTGGTTTCCCACGCTTTACGAATCCCAATTTACGCGATGCTTCCGGCTACCGAGATTTCCTCCGCAAAGCCTGCGAAGCTTCATTACAGCATTGTAAAACCGATCATTTCGATCTCCTGATGCTCCATAATCCTGACGAGTTAGGTTATACCAGTGATGCCGTTTGGAAGGGGATGGATGCCTTGAAGCAAGAGGGGTTGGCTCAGCGGCTTGGGATTGCACCTGGACCTGCGAACGGCTTTACCCTCGATATGCTCCATGTGTTCGAAAATTTCGGTGAAGTCATCGATTGGGCGATGGTGATTCTCAATCCTCTTGAGCCATGGCCAGGGCAGCATGTTCTCGCATCGGCGAAAAAGAACGGGGTTGATGTTCTGACACGGGTCGTTGATTACGGTGGGCTTTTCCACGGTGATATGAAGCCGGGGCATCAATTCCGTCCAGGAGATCACCGCGCTTACCGCCCTGAGGGCTGGATCGAGCGGGGAAATGAAGCGATGGCTCCGATGCGCGAAATGGCTGCTGAAAAAGGCATTTCCATGATTCAATTCGCCTCGGCTTGGAATCTTTCACAGGAGCCCGTTAAATGTGTCGTTCCGACGGTCATTCAAGAAGCGGGCGAAAACGCCGTTCCTATCGAGGATAAGATTCGCGATTATGCCTCGCTTCCGGAAGACTTCCGTTTCACTCCCGAAGAAGTGGAGCAAATCCGCCAATGGGGAGATAACACCGGCTGTATGACTCTGAAAGGAGCGAGCACTCGTCATGATGGCCCTTGCGAACGTCCCGACGAATGGCCGATGCGCGATGATCTTTTGGTTCTCGCCGATCAGTATGAGCTAACGCGGGAGTGGTGATGATGGGGGTATGTTCTTTAAGCTTTTTAAAATTTCTCAAGAAAAGTGTCGAATTCGACTTGTCAGGGGGTTGATGTCTGATACAGAACTCGCCCCCGAGCAGGGCTTTTAGCAATCTGCACGGAAAAACTGACCTTGTCCCAATAGACCACCATGGCACGACTTTTTGGCACTGATATCCCAAACGAGAAGCGAATTGAAGCTTCTCTTCCTTACATTTTTGGCATCGGACGCTCTACCGCGGCCCGTATTCTTGAGCACGCTGGTGTTGATCCCGATATCCGCACTGGTGAGCTTAGCGAAGAGCAGCTTGTTAAGATTGCTACCGTGATTCAGAATGAGGGTGTTCTCATCGAAGGTGACCTTCGTCGTGAGAAGCAAGCGCAGATGAAACGTCTTAGCTCCATCAATTGCTACCGTGGCATTCGCCATAAGCGTGGTCTTCCGGTTCGCGGTCAGCGCACTCAGACAAACGCTCGCACCCGCAAAGGTAAGCGCCGCACTGTTGGTGTCGTTCAGTAAACCACTTTAAATCTTTCGTGATCCGGTTCTCCTCACTTCTAGAAGGGGGCCGGATCACTTTTTGACTACCCACTCCATTATTATGGCTGAAGAAAACAAAAATGAGGAGGCCGAGGTCGAAGCAGTTGATGCTGCTACACCTACGGATGCTCCAGCCCCTGAAGCGGCTGCTGATGAAGCAGCTCCAGAAGCCACTGAGGCTTCTGCTGAGGGTGAGAACACAGAGGCTGAAGAAGCCCCTAAGAAGGTCGAAGAGAAGCGCGACATTTTCGCGGAACTCCTCGGTGAAGAGTCACCTGACAAAGTCAAGGTGCACAAGTCCAAGAAGAGTAAGAACGTCACAAAGGGCATCGTCCACGTGAAAGCTACCTTCAATAACACCATCGTCAGTGTGACTGACGAGCGTGGAAACTCCATCGGCTGGTCCAGTGCTGGTAAGATGGGCTTCAAGGGCTCTCGTAAGTCCACCGCTTATGCTGCGCAGGTCGTCTCTCAAGATGCTTGCCGTCAGGCCATGGCTCACGGCCTCAAAGAGGTTGATGTCCGTGTTAAAGGACCAGGTGCTGGTCGCGAATCCGCCGTGCGTGCCGTTCAGGGCCTCGGTGTTGACGTGAACATCATCGAAGACGTCACCGCAATTCCGCACAACGGTTGCCGCCCCAAGAAGGCTCGCCGAGTATAATCCTCATTTAGAACCTTTTACTAGAATCGATCAATGGCACGTTATACTGGCCCAAAAGATAAAATCAGCCGCCGTTTCGGAACTCCACTTTTCGGACCTTCCAAGGCACTCGAGCGTCGTAATTACCCTCCGGGTCCTCACGGTCTCCGTTCTGGACGTCGCAAGAAGTCCGATTACGCAATCGCTCTTGGCGAGAAGCAGAAGCTTAAGTTCATCTATGGAGTGCTCGAGAAGCAGTTCCGCGGATATTTCGCAGAGGCTTCCCGTCGCCGTGGTATTACCGGTGACCTCATGCACCAGCTTCTTGAGACTCGTCTCGATAATGTTTGCTACCGCCTCGGCTTCGCAAACTCTCGTCAGGCAGCTCGTCAGCTTGTGAACCACGGTCATATCCTTGTGAATGGCAAGAAGCTCGACATCTGCTCATATCAGGTGAAGGCAGGCGATCAGGTTGCCATCGGTGGCCGCGCCAGCTCACAGCAGCTCGGTCTTCGTATGCTCGACATTACTCAATCTGTCCCTCTTGTTGATTGGCTTACGCTTGATCGCGAGAAGATGGAAGGTGTGGTCGCTCGTCTTCCTGAAAAGGACGACCTCGAATCACCGGTCAACCTTCAGCTGATCGTCGAACTCTACTCTCGTTAGAGTTTCACGACTCAGTTCAAGCTTTTCCAAGTAAGACGCTTTTTCAAAACTCTGCTCTGCAAAGAGCGGAGTTTTTTTGTGGGCGGTGATGCAGGAACCGTCAGTTTGCCAGAATCTTCTTTTTCAGTGGCGCTGCCAAAGGAGCTCGCTAACTTACTTGGTTATAGATGAAATTAAAATTTTGCGGTGCCGCAGGCACCACCACCGGTTCTCAGCATCTCCTCGAAGTCAATGGTCAGCGAATTCTTCTCGATTGCGGATTGTATCAGGGGCGGCGTAAGGATGCGCATGAAGTAAACTGCTGTTTTCCTCATTTTGATCCGGCCACGATTGATGCGGTGGTGCTATCACACGCGCATATCGATCACTCAGGGAACTTACCGAATCTCACCCGTAATGGATTTGAGGGAAATATTTATGCGACCTTCGCGACCCGTGATCTTTGTCAGGTGATGCTCGCAGATTCCGCTCGCATTCAGCAATCAGATGCGAAGTGGCTGAATAAGAAACGCGAGAAAGCAGGTAAACCCCTCGTCGAGCCGCTTTATTCTCCCGTTGATGCTGAGCTTTGTCTCCGTCAGTTCGTGAACGTGGGCTACAATCGTCAGATGATCATCGCAAAAGGAGTCGAGCTTACTTTTATCGATGCCGGTCACATCCTGGGCAGTGCGCAGATTATTCTCGATGTCGAGGACGAGGACGATGGGGAAAAGAAGCGTTTCCTTTTCTCGGGTGATGTTGGCCGTGGGGACAACGATCTCCTCCGTGATCCTGAAGGTTGTGAAGGTGTCGATTACCTTCTCATGGAGTCAACATATGGTGGCCGTGAGCATGAGCTAGGAACCAATGCTGACGAAAAAGTGGCGGTGATTCTTCGTCGTGCACTCGAAAAAGGAGGGAAGGTCATCATTCCAGCTTTCGCGGTTGAGCGGACTCAACAGCTTCTGTTTGTGCTTCATCAACTTTTCGAGGAAGGAAAAATCCCGAATGTGCCAGTTTACGTCGATAGCCCACTAGCGGTCAATGCCACGGAAATTTTCCGACTCCATCCCGAGTGCTTTAACCGTGAAGTTTATGATTTCCTGTTTGAAAAGCGGAACCCGTTTGGCTTCGAGGGGCTCACTTTGATTCGCTCTGTTGATAAATCGAAAGAGCTGAATGCAAGTGATCAGCAGGCGATCATTATTTCGGCTTCCGGCATGTGCGAAGCGGGTCGAATTCTTCACCACCTTCGCAACAGCGTGGAGGATGAGCGAAACACCATTCTTTTTGTGGGTTACTGTGCTGATAACACCCTTGGAAGTAAGATCCGTAGAGGGGATGAGGAAATCCGCATCTTTGGCGATTGGTTTAAGCTCAAGGCGAAGGTCGAGATCATGGACTCCTTCTCTGGTCACGCAGATCACTCCGAGCTCATGGACTACTTCGAGAGCATCAAGGGGCCCAAGAGCAAAGTCTGGCTTGTGCATGGTGAGTCCTCGCGCTCAGAGGCGCTCTGTGAGGTATTGCGTGAAGTTCACGGCAATGATGTCAATGTAGCCGTTCTCGGCGAAGAAGTGACCTTCTAGGGCGATGTATCGGGTCTTTATGCTCCTATGGGCTCCTCTGATCGCGGGGGAGTTAACCTTTTCGGACTTTCAGGTTCAGAAAAAAGAGGCTCAGTGGTGGAAAGAATCTGAAGGGATGATCATCGGAGGTTCGCCTACCGAGAAGATCACGCATAACACTTTCATCACCTCAAAAAAACGTTATGCAAACTTTAAGCTCCGCCTCCAAGTGAAGCTCATTGCGCATCAAAGCAAGAATCCCAACGCGGGGATTCAGATCCGGAGTGAACGTGTCCCGAACCATCACGAAATGATCGGCTACCAAGTCGATATGGCTCGTGGTTACTGGGGGAAAATCTACGATGAATCACGGCGCCGTAGAATGGTGGCAGAGCTCCTCTCTCCGGAAGCAGCTCAGGCGGTGAAACCCGGTTGGAATGATTATCGTATACTTTGCGTCGGCCCGCGGATTCAGGTCTGGTTGAATGGGATTAAAACCGTCGATTACACTGAGCAGCTCAAAAAGATTCCACTCGAAGGGCTCATTGCGCTCCAAGCCCACAGTGGAGCTCCATTTGAGGTGGGTTATCGTAAAATTATCATCACAGAACTCCCAGCGACGGAAGGAATCATGACTTGGGAAAAGCTCGGACCAGATGGGGTAAAGTTGAAATAGGTTTTTACGAAAGCTCGATCTCGACGGTCACGGGGCAGTGGTCAGAGCCTAGGATGTCGGCGTTGATTTCCGCGGACTGTAGTTTGTCATTCAGTTCCGAAGAGACGCACCAGTAATCGATTCTCCAGCCGACGTTCCGGGTTCTCGCTCCGCCACGATAGCTCCACCAAGAGTAAGCTTCAGTTTTTTCTGGGTGGAAATGCCGGAAGGTGTCGGTGAAGCCGGCAGCGACGATGTTGGAAAAGCCTTCGCGCTCCTGATCGCTGAAGCCTGGGCTGAAGCGGTTTGCCTTGGGGCGTGCGAGGTCTATTTCTTGATGCGCGACGTTGAGGTCACCACTAACGAGCACTGGTTTGCCTTCGCTTTCGAGGTCTTTTATAAAAGAGAGGAAGGCAACATCCCATTCCATGCGGAAGGGGAGGCGTTTGAGCTCGTTTTGCGCGTTTGGTGTGTAAACGGTGACGATGAAGTAGTCGGGATACTCGAGGGTGATGACGCGGCCTTCTTGATCGAGTTCTTCGACGCCGATTCCATATCGCTCACCGAGTGGTTCGGTCTTGGTGAAGATGGCTGTGCCAGAGTATCCCGCTTTTTTAGCTGAATTCCAGTAGGTCCGGTAGTGCGAAAGCTCAAGCGGGAGATCGACTTGTTCAGGGCGTGCTTTTGTTTCCTGGAGGCAGAGGAAGTCAGGATCGTGATCGAGGACAAATTCGGTGAAGTTCTTCTTCAGAACGGCGCGGAGGCCGTTGACATTCCATGAGGTGAGTTTCATGGGTTTGACGATACGCAGACAAAGAAAAACCGCGAATCCTTTCGGAGTCGCGGTCTTTAAAAAACGAATTGATCGTCGGATTAACGCTTCGAGAATTGGAAACGCTTACGTGCACCTGGTTGACCAGGTTTCTTGCGCTCCTTAGCGCGTGGGTCACGGCGGAGAAGTCCAGCGGCCTTGAGAGGCGGGCGAAGTTCAGCGTCGAACTGAAGAAGAGCACGGGAGATCGCGAGCTTGATCGCGTCAGCCTGTCCGTTCATACCGCCGCTTTTGCTGACAGCTTTGATGTCGAACTTGTTACGAAGATTCGCAACCTGAAGGGGCTCAAGGATGGTTCCCTGAAGAATCAGAGTCGGGAGAGCTTCTTCGAAAGGCTCGTTGTTGATGGTGATGTTTCCGGATCCAGCAGTAAGCCAGACACGGGCAACGGCGGTCTTACGACGGCCAGTAGCGGTAAAAGTTTCGCTCATAATAATAAAAAGGAGTTAAGAATTAGAGTTCGTAAGGCTGTGGTTCCTGAGCTTCGTGAGGATGCTCAGCTCCGGCATAGACCTTGAGCTTTTTCATCTGTGCACTGCCAAGACGGTTCTTGGGAACCATCCCTTTGACTGCCCACTCTACAAGATACTCAGGGCGACGCTCGCGGACCTTAGAAGGGGTCTCGATTGTCTGACCACCGATATAGCCCGAGTGACGAGCGTAAATCTTGTGATTCTCCTTGTTTCCGGAGAAGCGGACATCAGCAGCGTTGATCACAACCACAAAGTCACCAGTATCGATGTGTGGAGTGAAGGTAGGCTTGTGCTTCCCGCGCAGAAGGCGGGCAGCTTCCACGGCAACTTTACCGAGGATCTGATCTTTTGCATCGATGACGTGCCACTTGCGCTCGACATCGGTAGGTTTGGCAGAGAACGTTTTCATTATCTGAATCCTTCGTCCAGCGGGGTTAAAACACGGAGCTGCCCGAAGGGGCGGGGAAGCTATGGAGACGGGCACAAGGTGTCAACGCAAATATCAATAATCCCAGACTTGTAATTCAGGGGGAGTGTGGCCAGTAATGCCGCCGTGCGCGACTTGCTGAAAAAACCGCTCTGGAAGGCAGCCTCACTGGGGCAGCCACTTCCGGACGATCCCCATGCCGTAGCGGTTTCACTGCCGACTTGGGATTCTGTGATCGGATATGAAGAAGGGCGTGAAAAGGTGATGAAGAGCCTTGAGACGGGGTATCCTCGATTCTTCGTGCACACAATGGTGAAGCGGCTTTTTGCAAAGGCGACCGATGAGGTGGCTGATGTCGGGAAGAGAGCGGTTGTTTTTCCGACAAAGGATGCCGCTCAGCGGGCCCAACGATACGTCGAGCGGCGGATCAATGGAGCGGCTCGGATCACCAGCTACGGAGACTCGATGCAGGCACTCATTGTGCCGGAAGAGGCCATTGGGGTAGCGATGGAGTATTGGCGACACACGGGCGAGATCGTGAGCAGTCGCCAAGCCGATGATTTTTTAAATGACCGCGAGTTTGAAGGCGGATCGAGTGTGATGCTCCGTCAGCAGCTTGCCGAGCATACGGGGGCTGCCCTCGATGATCATTTCATCTTCGAGAGCGGAATGAGTGCGATATTTGCAGCTCATCGAGCGGTGACGAACCATTTTCCAAGTAAGAAAACCCTGCAGCTTGAGTTTCCCTACGTTGATGCCCTGAAAGTTCAGGAGAAGTTAGGGAACGGTGTTGTTTTTCTCTACGAGACGGAGGGGGAAGATTTTGATGAAGCTGTGCGCCGGATTCAAGAAGGGGAGTTTGCCGCAGTTTTTTGTGAAGTGCCCAGTAATCCACTTTTGCGCACCGTGAATTTGCCGCGAGTTTCGGAAGCCTGCCGTCAGGGTGGTGTTCCCTTAGTGGTGGATGATACGGTGGCCACTTGTCTAAACGTCGATGTTTTAAAGTATGCCGATCTTGTCACGACGAGTCTCACCAAGTGGGTGAATGGTCGTGGAGATGTCATTGCCGGGATGGTGACGGTGAATGAGGATTCTTCCTTTGCGACTGAGTTTCGCTCTTTTTTAAAAGAAGCCTCAGATGGCGGTTCTCTTTTATATAAAGGGGACTGCGAGAAGTTGATCGCGAACATGAAAGATTTTCCGGAGCGCGTTCGCAAATCAAATGAAAACGGAGAGCTCATCGCAGATTATCTGTCAGAGCATCCCGCGGTGGGGCGCGTGTGGTATCCCAAGCTCGTGACCCCTCATGAATACCAGAGTGTGCGTCGCAATGAAGGTGGATACGGAGGTCTGGTGACTTTTACGCTTAAGCAGCCTCGTAAAATGCCGCGCGTTTATGATGCGCTGGAATTGTGTAAGGGTCCGAGTTTAGGGACAGATTTCACTCTGGCTAGTCCTTACACGATGCTCGCTCATTACTTCGAGATGGATTGGGCTGAAGCCTGTGGTGTTTCGCCGAACTTGTTACGCTTGTCAGTCGGGATTGAGGATGGCGACGGGATCTTAGGTGCCTTAGCGAGGGCACTTGATCTCGGTTAAAGTATGCGGAATTGCCTGGCGATGCCGAGGTTGAATCCTTGTGGAACTTTGGCTTGGAAGGCGTATTTTGACCAACCGTTAAGAGCATTACGTACTTCTTCGATAATTAAGCGGGCTTTTCGAGGCTTCACCGTTGCGGCCCGAGCGGCAGCGATCAAGTCGTCTATTGTGAAGTCATCTCTTTTGCAATTTAAGCTCATCTTTTGGAGTCCGGTGCCTGCTCCGTTAGCTTGATAAGAAAAGGTAAGATCGTAGGCGGGGGCGAGAGACCATTCTCCTCGTCGATTCATGAGGAACGAGACATTTTGGGGTTCGTCATCTTGATTTCGGGCGAGAAGATTGAAGACTGCGCGTCGGAAAAGTTGCTCTAGTTGAGAGTAGGGAAGCCCAAGGCGGCGGCTGATTTGAAACATTGTTTCATAGCTGTTTTGCACCTCATTTTCGGTATCGAGTTGAGCGAGGGCGGCGAGTGATTGGACGTGGCGTTTTTGGCCGTTGGAGGAGCGGTCAAATCGGCGTGTCATGAAATGAGCATAGCCAAATTCTTCATGGAGTCGGCACTCTGTCATTTCGATCCCTGCTTCTCGGGCCATGAGAGAATAGGCAAATTCAATGCGGCAGTTGTCCTGTGGATGAGTTAAAGAAGCGCCCTCGCCCGTGATGACGCCATCGAGCTTGACTAGCCAGTGCTCAAATCCTTTGGGGAGCTCATTTTGAGAGGTGCGAAATTCCTGAGTCTCAGAATTCCAGCCGACGAGAACCTTAGCGCGCTCTCCACCAGCTGGGAGTGCTGTTTTTAAAAGCTGGGAGGAGCCTTCTGGAGTGAGATTTGAAGAATCAGTGAGGAAAGTAGAAGCATGCTTGGCGAGTCTCGTGAGTTGAACGGTTTCATCTGCCGCGGGATCGCTTGAGGGCTGGAATTCTAAAGCTCCCATTCCATGATTTCCAATTTTAAGGAGCTGTTCAACGGGATTGAGCTCGGCCTTCAAGAGCGGCTTCGCGAAACCTCTGGGGAGAGAAGCCTGCAGGAGGCAGGGGAGAGCTGAGTCCGAATATCTTTTGCCTCGTAGCGGGAGTTTGAGAGGGGACAACTCGATTCCACTTTTTTGGAAGTTCTCAGAGAAAGAAAAATCCACACGCTGTTCGCTCGGATTCCAAGAAACGGTCCCGATGTTCGTTCCAAAAAGTCTGACATAAGCACTGCTCATTCTAAGAAATTTTCATCACCCCAAGACCATTCAGAGAGTTTCTGAGACTGGGGGGATTCGCTCGGGCGAGAGGAGTATTTTCGCTGCTGGAGTTTGCCGCGTTTCGCTTTTTTTTTCTGTTCTGCGGAAAGTTCCGGCTCTTTGAGGAAATCCTCAAGAAGTGATATTTTATCCATCGCACGCAGGAGGCGGATGAGGGTAGAGAGGGTGCCTCCCTGACCGTTTTCGACTGAGGTAATGGTGCGTCGAGCTACCCCAGCTTTTTCAGCAAGTTCGTTTTGACTCATGTTGAGATTGAGTCGGTGACGTTGCACTCGTTCGCCAATGACACCTTCTAATCCAGCGTCATCGAGGTCGAAATAGGACTTATTGTTCATTATTCTGCTCAACCTTGAGCAAAAGATGAAAATAAAGGCAAGAGTGAACTTCCAGAGGTCTAAGTAAGAATAGAAGTTTATCCTAATAAAGAATGCGCGTCGTCCCAAACGCGATCAGGAGAATCGATCCAACATGTATGGTGTTGGATCGATTCGAATATCAATCTACGCCTCGATCAGTTCCTCGTCTTGAGGCTCAGTGGTATAACCGTTTTCAGAGGCGTATTTCCGAACGTCGGCGGTGATTTTCATCGAGCAGAAAGTCGGTCCGCACATCGAGCAGAAGTGAGCGGTTTTGGCTCCTTCAGCAGGGAGGGTTTCATCGTGGAAGTCGATCGCGCGAGCGGGATCGAGACCGAGAGCAAACTGATCACGCCAACGGAATTCGAAGCGCGCTTTGGAGATGGCGTTATCACGCTCTTGAGCGGCGGGGTGACCTTTAGCGAGGTCGGCCGCATGGGCGGCAATCTTGTATGTGATCACACCTTCGCGAACGTCGTCGCGGTTTGGCAAACCAAGGTGCTCTTTCGGAGTGACATAGCAGAGCATTGCGCAGCCATACCAGCCAATGTTAGCAGCACCGATTCCAGAGGTGATGTGATCATAACCAGGGGCAATGTCAGTGGTGAGTGGTCCGAGAGTGTAGAAGGGAGCTTCATGGCACCATTCGATCTGCTTCTGCATGTTCTCCTGGATGAGTTGCATCGGAACGTGGCCAGGGCCTTCGTTCATGACTTGGCATCCTTTAGCCCAAGCGCGTTTGGTAAGTTCACCTTGGACTTCGAGTTCGGCGAGTTGAGCGTAGTCGTTGGCATCCGCGATGGAGCCAGGACGAAGGCCGTCACCGATGGAGAAACTCACGTCATAAGCGGCGCAGAGATCACAAATTTCATCCCAATGTGTATAGAGGAAGTTTTCTTTGCCATGGTGGAGAGCCCACTTGGCCATGATGGAGCCGCCACGAGAGACGATCCCAGTCATGCGACGTGCGGTATGGGGGACGAAGTCTTTGAGCACCGCTGCATGAATGGTGAAGTAATCCACGCCTTGCTCTGCTTGCTCGATGAGGGTGTCACGGAAAAGTTCCCAAGTGAGGCTCTCGATCTGGCCATTTACTTTTTCAAGCGCTTGGTAGATGGGGACGGTGCCGATGGGGACGGGAGAGTTCCGCAGGATCCACTCACGAGTGGCGTGGATGTTTTTTCCGGTGGAAAGATCCATCACGGTGTCGGCTCCCCATTTGGTGGCCCAGCGCATTTTCTCGACCTCTTCATCGATGGTGGAAGCAACGGCTGAGTTTCCGATGTTGGCATTGATCTTCACGAGGAAGTTCCGGCCGATAATCATCGGCTCGAGTTCTGGGTGGTTGATGTTGGCGGGAATGATCGCGCGGCCACGAGCAAGCTCGGAGCGGACGAATTCTGGAGTGATTAACTCAGGGATTTCAGCGCCGTAAGTCTGGCCAGGGTGCTGGTGATCCATGATGTTACGGGAGACCTGTTTGAAAGGATCGATCTCGCTGGGACGAGGCATTTCGTAGCCTTGTGGTGTGGAATTCGCAGTCTTGCTGTGGAAGAGCGCGAAAGCTTTGACGACCTCGGCTTGAAATTCTTTTGGCGCGAGATTTTGAGCGGTCAGTTCGGCAATTTTTTTCTGAAGCGCGGCCGAGTCTTCTGCGCTCGGCTCGGGAGCTGGGTAGGCGTCGGATTGGGTTTTGAAATTTTCAAGGCGGCCCATGTTTTCGCGAATCGCGACAAATTCCATCTCAGGAGTGACAATGCCTTGCTCAGCGTAGTATTTCTGTGTGACTGGCTTCACTGCTTGTGGGCCGGTCTTGGTGCTGTCGAAGCCTTTCGACTTGAGCGGCTTGCGTTTGAGCCCAGGATACTCCTTAAGCTTATTTTTAGCAGCCTTGTTCTCATTGTATTTTTCAGCGTGAGCTTCGGAAAGATAGCCGTTATCGGAGGCCTTGATCTCACGGCCCACATATTCCTCGATGTCGTTGCGCTCGAAAATCCAGTCGTGACGCAACGGGGGAAGCCCCTGTGTCACGTCGCCTTTAAAATTCGGGTCACCCCAAGGTCCGGAGCAGTCGTAGACCCGGATTGGTGGGTTCTCCTCAACGCGCCCATTTTGGTGTTCAGTCGGAGAAATACGGATTTCCCGCATTGGGACCTGCACGTCTGAGTGCTCCGTCCCGCCGATGTAAACGCGAGTGGAATTTGGGAAAATGGTGGGGTCTTTTTCGATCGCGGCGATTTCGTCCGAGTTATCGATGTCCTCGATGAAGTTTCCGGTGTAGTCGGAACGTTGTTTTGAGTTTTCAGGAGTGATTCCGTTTTGGTCTGGAGTGATCATGAGAAAAGTTTTTGTGGAGTTGCGTGATTTGGGCAAAAAAAAGCCTGCCGGCTGATATGAAAAAGCGCGACAGGCGTGAGAAAGATTTTGCTCTGACTCCCCCATTCATTTGAAATGAACCGAGTGGTGAGGGTATAATCTCAGGATCGCCGTTGATGGTGAAACACCCCTGTCTTGTGGTTAGGATGCTGGACCATTAGGGCGAATTGTCAAATGGCGAAAGAGGGGAGCTTTTAAGTTTCCTGACTACCACGGGCCATGACGACTTTTCCAGTGCGGACGGTCTCGATGACTTCAAATTGACCGAGCATGACGGTGGCGGCGTCCAACTTACTGCTAGTGCCGGTGAACATGGCAATCATAGACTCTGGAGCCATGTCGACGGTCTTGCCGGCGAAGTGCTCAATGACCTGAAGAGCTGATGAACGCTCATTTGCTCCAACGAGGATTTTCACGAGCATCATTTCACGAACGACGGCATTGTCAGCAGTGTGCTCGTAGCAATGGATGACATCGATGAGCTTGGTCACCTGTTTGATGATCTGCTCGAGGCCTTCCGGGTTACCGGAGATATCGATTGTCATGCGGGAAAAGCGCCCAGTGCGGCCTTCGGAAACAACGAGGGAATCGATGTTATAGGCGCGGCGTGAGAACACCTGACAGATACGCATGAGCACACCTGGTGAGTTGTTCACCAAGATGGAGAGGGTGTTGGAGGAACCGTTTCCGGTATCAACGGGAGTGTCAGTGGTGACAATAGTCTTAGACATTAGAAAATGAGTGAGGTTTCAGGGTTACCAACAAAGGCTTAGGTTGAGCCGACGGGTTTTGCCATCTGGTGCTTCGGTGGCTCGGTAATCATGTCTTCAAGCGCAGCTCCCGCTGGGATCATTGGGAAGACGTTTTCATATTTCACACACTCGGCGTGAATGAGAATGGGGCCGTCATTGTAGGCGAGAGCTTCTTCGATCTTACGCTGGCAATCAGCGGGGCGTTTGAAGCTGACACTCGGGATTCCGTAGGACTCAGCGAGCTTGCAGAAGTCTGGGTTTCCAATGAGATCAACACCGGACTCGCGGTTTTCGAAGAAGAGTTCCTGCCACTGACGGACCATGCCGAGGTAGTGGTTATTGAGAACGAGAATCTTAATCGGAAGCTTGTGAATGGCAGCGGTGGCTAGCTCAAAAAGAGTCATCTGGAAGCCGCCGTCACCAGAGATGGAGATGACGCACTTCTCAGGATGAGCAAGCTGAGCGCCGATCGCGGCAGGGAAGCCGAAGCCCATTGTGCCAGCGCCTCCAGAGGAGAGCCAGTGGTAAGATTCGTCATTCTTGTAGAACTGGGCGGCCCACATTTGGTGCTGACCAACGTCGGTGGAAACAATGGCTTTCCCCTGCGTCTGTTCATAGAATTCTTCGATGACCTGCTGCATGCGGAGGCCCCCTTGCTTCTTGTAGGAGAGCGGGTATTTCTTTTTGTAGCCATTAAGCTTCTTGAGCCAAGAGGCGGTCTCAAGCGGCTGAACTTGCTTGTTGAGTTCAGCGAGAGCAGCTTTTGCGTCGCCAATGATCTGAACGTCAGGGACGATCATTTTGCCCATCTCGGCGGGGTCGATGTCGAGATGGATGATCTTAGCGTCTGCACAGAATTTATCGGGCTGGCCGATGATTCGGTCATCAAAGCGAGAGCCAACATTGAGGAGAAGGTCACACTCGACCATCGCTTTATTTGCGTATGCGGTGCCATGCATTCCAAGCATTCCGAGGGACAGGTCGTGAGTCTCAGGGAAGACCCCTTTTCCAAGAAGGGTAGAGGTGACGGGGCAACCGAGAGTGGTCGCGAGCTCCATGAGCTCTTTGTCGGCACGGGCGATCATGCAGCCTTGACCCGCAAGGATGACAGGGCGTTCTGCTTGTGCGATGAGTTTGAGCGCTTCTGCAACGGGAGCGGGATCAATCGTGAGAGATTCCTGAGGATCGTAGCCGGGAAGGTCAAACTCTGGGTCCATGCTTCCGGTGAATTCACCAGAAGAGACGTCCTTAGGAACATCGATAAGAACAGGTCCGGGACGGCCGGTGGTAGCGATGTGGTAAGCCTCTTTTGCAACGCGAACGAGATCGTTGGTTTCTTTAACGAGGTAGTTGTGCTTCACCACCGGAACGGTGATTCCAAAAATGTCTGCCTCTTGAAAGGCGTCCTTACCAAGCATCCAAGTAACCTGCTGACCACAAACAACGATCATTGGGACGGAGTCCATTTGAGCAGTCATGAGACCTGTCACGGTGTTCCCTGCACCTGGTCCAGAAGTCACGAGAACTGCTGCAGGCTTACCAGTAGCGCGTGCGTAGCCATCGGCCATGTGGACAGCACCTTGTTCATGACGAACGAGGATGAACTTCATCTTCACGTCCATGGTTTCAAGGGCGTCGAAAATAGGGATCGCGGCTCCTCCGGAGTATCCGAAGATGTATTCGATGCCGAGATCATCGAGGGTTTTGATCAGAGCTTGAGCTCCGTCGAGTTGCTGATTACTCATAAAATGATGGGTTGAGAGGGGAAATTAAGATTTTTCTTCGGTAATGGAAGTCTAAAACATCTCATTTTTAGGCAAAATGAACTATTTTGTAAAAGGTGACGCTTAAAAGTGCGTGTTTTTGTGTGAATAACGCGATTTCCTTAAAGGGGTCTGGTTGAAATCTGCTATTGTGATTGGTAATTGGCCACGCGATCGACCGCAAAAGACCACTTTATTACGGGTTCATACTTGGTCTTACCTTTGAGGCGCCATTGCACGCTGACATCGCAAATCGCTTGGCGGAGTGGGCGGTTAACGGTCCACGCGATTTCCATGGTTTCGGGATTTAAGGTGGCGGGAACCTTTCCAAATCCCCCGACCCGCATGACAATACTCTCGCGATCGAGGTTTTCGACAGTGGAGAGGTCAGCGGAGATTCGGGGAAGACGGGAGGCAACAATGTGTCCTGGGCCCGGTTTGGTGGGGTATGGGAGTTCGATGGGAACAAGGCCGCCGCCGGTGAGACGAGCGCCGCTGCGGAAAGTCATGGAGGCATTAAAAGCGCCATCGTGATTTCCGAGAACAATGTAGCGGGGAAGGGTGTGCTTTGGAGAAGTGAGGCTGACTTTTCCGGGTTTCACGGTGAAGAGGTGATCGTAGCCAAGTTCATCCGCGACTGGATACATTTCAGGAGTGTAAAAGCCACCAGGGTAAGCGTAAGAGGTAATGGTTTTGTTGAACTTGGTCTCGAGGAAGTTTTTAGAATCACCGAATTCCTTGCGGAGGAATTGATCATAGGCTTCAGGTCCTTGGCGGAGGTGTTTTTTTACGGTGCTCGGAAAGGGATGGGAAACGGAGTGGCAGCCGATGGTGCAGAGTCCGCTCTCTACCATTTCGTTGATCATTTTCAGGCTGAGGGCGCGGCTTCCGCACTCGGAGCCGACGTAGTTTTTATAAAGGAAGATGGTAAACGGGAATTCGAGTTCCTTCATGATGGGCCAAGCCTCGGTGTAAACGGACTTCCAACCATCATCCATCGTGATGAGGAAGGACTGAGGGGGAACTTTGCCCTCGCCGCGCCGCCATTTGCGGAATTGTTCCATGTCAATGATCGGAATCCCGGAGGCTTTGATTGTTTCCATTTGTTTCCGGAATTTCTCCGTCGGAATGAGCATCTGGGTTGCGGGTTTACTCGAACTGAAGACGTGATAGCCAAGCACGGAGACACGGGAGTGATCTTCTTCGGTTGCAAAGGCGGAGTCCTGAGCTGGAAGAAGAGCGAGTGTCACGAAAAGGGTGAGAGTTGTGAGGACAATCCGCTTCATTGGAAATAGTTTAGCAAAGTTAAGTAATGCGAGCAATGCTGGAGTCTGAAGGAGATACGTTTGGAAAGCTGCGAGGTCATCAGGAAATTTCAACAACGGTGATCTACGCTTTTGCTTTGATCGAGAATTTGGCAGCTTCCTTGCGTGCAAAGTGATGTCCGTGCCGTGCTCCAGTATGTGCCTTCTTTCCGAGGGAAGGTCTTCGTGCTCGTGATCGATGCTGGGCGGATGCCTGAGTTGGCATTGGCTGAAGCTTTGCTTGATTTGAGCGCGCTGCAACAGGTGGGTGTGCGATTGGTGGTGGTGTCGACTGGAAGTGGTGATGCTCAAATTTCTCATCGTCTTGTAGATGGAGAATTAAAATGGGAAACCTGCCAGCTATCGGCAGGTGAGCGGCTTTCGGAAATTTTAGCTCGTGGTCAACTTGCGTTGATCGAGGAGGCAGAACTTGAGGTGCTCGGAGATGAAGTGGCGAAGTTGGCATGCGATTTAAGAGCGGCGAAGTTGATCGTCTTTCACTCAGAGCAAATCACCCATGAAGGATTACGGCTGCATGCGATCTCACGAGAGCAGGCTCTGGACTGGAGTGGCAATGCGGCGTCGCTTTTTCATGCGGCGGCTGAAGTTTGTGGAAAAGGCGTTCCGCGAGTTCATCTTCTCGATGAGACTCGGCAAGGTGTTTTGATGGACGAGCTCTTCTCGAACGAAGGGGTAGGGGTGATGATCCACTCCGATGATTACCTCAGTGTGCGTCCGCTGGAAGTGGATGATATTTCGGAGCTGCTCGCGATGATTGGACGCTCGATTCGGGAGGCTCATTTGGTCCCACGATCTTATGAAGAGATCGAATCAAACCTGAGTCATTTTCAAGTTCTCACTGTTGATGATAACGTAGTTGGCTGTATCGCACTTCACCCTTATGGGAAGCAGTGCGGTGAAGTAGCGTGTCTATACGTGAAGCAAAGCCACGGCTCAGAAGGCTATGGTCAGTTGCTTGTTGAAGCCGCGGAAAAGAGAGCTTGTGAGCTTGATCTACCCTGGGTCTTTGCGCTGAGTACCCGGGCCGCTGATTACTTCGTCGATCAGCTGGGTTATGAGCGTATGGATGTGTCCGAGATTCCAATGCATCGATTACAGCGTTTAGAGCAGAGCGGGCGCGATTCGATTGTGATCCGGAAAGAGCTTAGGTGAACCGGAAGGTGACATCAAAGAGTCTGGAGGATTACCAGCGTGTCGCGGTGGCACGGAGGCGCCCACCATGACGGGCGTAATAAGTGCGTCCAACTTCGGTGGTCTCGAGTGATCCACGAATGACTTGAACATCAGCGCCGACTCCAACGCGACGGTAGAGATCAATAATGTGTTTAGATTTCATGCGGATACAGCCGTAGGAGGCCGGTTGGCCAATTTTTCGTTCCTCGGGAGTCCCGTGGATGTAAATGTACCGGGACATGGTGTTTCGATTCGAGCGTTCCAAGCCACGAAGCCAAAGGACCCGAGTGACGATAGGGTCACGGCCAGGAGCGTTTGGTTTGAGCACCTCGCCAGTGCGGCGACGGCTTTTGAAGACGGCGCCACTTGGGGCTCCTGTGCCAACTTTTTTCGCAACCTCCATACGGCCGAGTGGCGTGCGTTTTGATCCGCTCCGGCTGCCGAGTCCGAATTTCGAGGTGGAAACTGGATATGCTTTTATGGGCTTGCCGTCTTTCACGAGGAGCATTGCTTGGTCACGCACACTCACGATCATGTGATTACGGTTGTCGTATTTTACGCCGCAAGACGAGAGGAAGAATGAAGTTACTCCGAAGACGAGAATAGCAATCCGGGGAAGCATGGAACTGGGAGATCGTTCTCTTAGTTGTGCTTAAGAAATGCTGGAACGAGCTGGCCGAAGGATACCATCTGCTTCAGCGAATTCATGGATGTGTAGAAGAACCCAACGGGGAAAGGAAGGAGTAGAATGGCGGAAGGCCAATTTCCAGCCCATGCTGCATCAAGAACGACGTAGGTAAAGAAGAGGGCGAAGCATAGTTCGAAAATTGGGGTGAGACTCTTGAGTGCTTTGTAGCGGCTCTTTTTGATCTCCATTTTCTTTTCACCTTGGATGCCATACTTTGGAGTGCGGACGAATCCGGTTTCGTGACCGACAATCGCTTCGAGCACGGCCTTGGCGTTGTTGACGGCCATCCCGATGCCGAGCGCGAGCAGGAGGGGGAGGTAGCAGATTTCCTTGAGCCAAGTTTTCGGATGCAGGGCTTTTTGGGCGACGGTATAAAAGATGATGACCGAGCAGGAAGCGAAGAAAAAGATCGGCAGATCAACGATGAGGCGCTCCCAGAAATCAAGCTGAGGTCCCCAATTGTTCTTTGGGAAAATGAGGAAGCAAAGCGCGATCAGAAGGAGGTAGGCGAAGTTTGAAGTGAGGTGAGCGGTAGCTTCGAGTTTAATCCCAAGGTTGTAGTTGCTCTTCCAAATATTCATGAGGCACTTCTTACAGCACTGAATAGAGCCCTTGGTCCAGCGGTGCTGCTGGTTTTTAAATCCAGCCATATCGACAGGGAGTTCTGCAGGAGTTTCGACTTCACGGAGAAAGATAAATTCCCAGCCTTTCAGCTGTGCACGGTAGCTGAGGTCCATGTCCTCGGTGAGAGTGTCGTGCTCCCAGCCGCCAGCATCGACAATGGCAGACTTACGCCAGATTCCACCAGTGCCATTAAAAGTGAAGAAGCGACCAGAGCGGTTACGGGTGGTTTGCTCAATCTCTAGGTGGCCATCAAGGAAGAGGGCCTGAACACGGGTGAGTGCGTTATAGTTGCGGTTGAGGTGTCCCCAGCGGGTCTGAACGAGCGCGCACTTTTCATCAGTAAAGTAGTGCATGGTCTTCTGAAGCAGATCAGCATTTGGGACGAAGTCGGCATCGAGAATGAGGATGTATTCGCCTTGAGCGGACTTCATTCCATTTTCAAGCGCGCCAGCTTTGAAGCCGGTGCGGTCAGTGCGGTGAATACACTCAGCGTTGAACCCTTGTTCGCGGAGGCGAGCTGCTCCAGCCTTGGAGATTTCAACGGTCTCATCAGTGGAGTCATCAAGAATCTGAATCTGCAATTTGTCCTGTGGATAATCAAGAGCAGCAACAGCATCGAGAAGGCGATCAACAACGTGCATCTCATTGAAAACGGGGAGCTGCACAGTCACAAGAGGCATGTCATCCCACTTTTTTTTCGGAGTGGGCATGTCGTTGCGATATTTAAAGTAAAGGTAAAGAGTAGTCAGGCGATGAAAGCCGTAGCCTGCCAGTCCGAGGAGAACGGCTGTATAGAGGACGTAATAAATCCATGAGGCGGTATCGTTATTCATACACTAGAGTGGTTTGCGGTGGGGGCAGAAAAACGGGAAGACGATATTTACTGCATTTGTATAATGCCTAACATGACAAGCAGAGTCAAGGTTTGGCGGCTGCAGAGATACGAAATTATTAATAAATACGCTGGTTTTCTTCGCCTTTTCTTAGAAATGGACTCTCGACAAACGGTATTTTGGGCGATTTTCTTGGCACATGGAAATCACGCACGTCGGAGATTATCGCGCCCAATGGGGAGAAGGACCAATTTGGTGGGAAGGGCGCTTGCTCTACGTTGATATTGAAAAACATCAGATCATTTCGGTAAACCCTGAGAGTGGTGAAGAGTCCTTTTATGACGTTGGTCAGCGCGTTGGCACCGTCGTTCCACGACAGAGTGGGGGATTGGTCTTTGCCGGAGATGATGGATTTTTCTTCCTTGATCCGGAGAGTGGAAAAAGCACTGCTATTTTTGATCCTGAGCAGGGGAAGGAAAATAATCGATTCAACGATGGGAAATGCGCGCCAGATGGGAATTTTTTCGCGGGAACAATTAGTCTGGTGAAGCAAGAAGGTGATGCCCGTCTCTATAAACTTTCGCCTGACCTTGAGGTGACCGAAGCTTTTGGGCCGGTGACCAACTCAAATGGCATTGTCTGGTCGGTTGACGGCGCGACTTGCTACTACATCGATACCCCGCGTAAAGCGGTTCTCTCTTTCGACTATGCCAATGGCACACTTAGTAATCCACGTGAGGTTGTCTCGACCGCAACCCTCGAGTCATCTCCCGATGGCATGGCGATTGATGAGCATGGAAACCTTTGGGTCGCCTTCTGTCATGGTGCTTGCGTCATTTGCTACGATCCAAGTTCTGGGAATGAGATCCAGAAGATCGATCTTCCATGCCTAGAGACCACCGCGGTGGCCTTCGGCGGGGAAAATCTCGATGAACTCTACGTCACCACTGGAATTCACAAGTCTGAGATTGAAGAAGATGCAGGACGTCTTTTCAAGATCACTGGACTGGGTGTGAAGGGGCTGCCAGCGCATGCATTTGCAGGATAGTTTGAAATCCTAAATGTCTAACCTCCACTACATGTTGGTGTGTTTTTGAAAACTAGCACTGCATGTTGTGGTTTTCGTGGTAGCGGCTTGAGCTGAATGGTATGTGATCTTACCTTGAACTGACCTGGGAAAGGCACATTCCCAATGATTTTCAGCTTTTAAGTCACCATGTATCTTAAATCCCTCCACATTCACGGCTTCAAGTCCTTCGCGGACAAAACTTATCTAGAATTCGCCGAAGGCGTCACCGGTATCGTTGGGCCGAACGGATGCGGTAAGTCAAATGTCGTCGATGCCATTCGTTGGGTGCTCGGAGAAACCTCTGCGAAAGCGCTCCGTGGTGGCGAAATGGCTGATGTTATTTTCAACGGCGCGGAAAAGCGTAAGGCGCTCGGAATGGCTGAAGTCACCTTGACCTTAGCAGATTGCGAAGAAGCTCTGAAGACGGAACATAATGAGGTTTCGGTCACCCGTCGTGTTTACCGCGATGGAAAGTCCGAGTATCTGATCAATGGCACCCGCTGTCGTCTCCGTGATATTGGTGATCTCTTTATGGATACCGGGATTGGACGCTCTAGTTACTCTATCATGGAGCAGGGAAAGATCGACATGCTCCTTTCTGCAAAACCGGAAGATCGTCGTCAGGTATTCGAGGAAGCGGCTGGTATTACTAAGTCCAAGAAGGAAAAAAAAGACGCGCTGCGCAAGCTTGAATACACCGAAGGAAACCTCCTCCGCGTCTCTGATGTCCTTGCCGAGCAGGAGCGTCGGATCAATTCCCTGAAGCGGCAGGTCTCCAAGGCTCGTCGTTATCAAGCTCTTTCGAATGATGTGGGGATTCTCGACACACACTTGAGCCATCGCGAATTCACTCAGTTGAGCGGCCAGCGCCACGAGCTCACTGTATCGCTCACTTCTTTAGAACGTGAGCGTGCCTCAATCGAGGCCGACATGCCGGAGCGAGAAAAAGCGGTGGTAGAAGCGCGTGATCTCGCGCAAGCACTCGATGCTCAGCTTTCTGGGCTTCGTCAGCGTCTCTCTGATAAAACAGGAGCGATAAATGCTGCTGAGAATCGGATCGCTTTTAATAATGAACGTAAGGCTGAGCTTGCCGAGCGCCTCTCTCAAAATGAAAACGAGATTTCAGAAACTGCCGAGCGCCTTGCTCAGCAAAAAGAATCTCTCGATCAGGCGCAGCTCGCTCTTGTGGAACTTGAAAAGCGAATTCTTGAGCAAGAAACGCATTTCAAGGAACGAGAACAAGATGCCAAAAAATTCATCTCTGAGCGGCAGGTTATTGAAGCTCAACTTCGCAAAACGCGCGCTGAGGCGAATGCTACTCAGAGTATCATCGCTTCCTCACAGGCTAAGATTGAATCAGCTCTTTCGCAGATGGAGGGAAACCGTGAGCGCTTGAAGCAAATCGAAGATGAAGCAGAGCGCCTTCAAGGTGAAAACGCGAAAGCGATCGCTGAGCGGGATGAGATATGCAAACAATTGGAAGAACATCAAAAACGTGTTCCTGATCTTGAATCAGCACGCGAGCGCGCCGAGCGTGAATTCCAAGAGTGCCGCGGATCGCTTGATGCCGCTCGTAAAGAAGCTTCCATACTTCATCGAGAACTTACACAGAAGTCTTCCCGCCTCGATGTTCTTCGTCAGCTAATTTCTAGTGGTGAAGGTCTTCAAAAAGGAACGCAAGCTGTTCTCAAAGGTTTGAATGATCCCGATCTCATAAAGCCCGGAGTCAAAGGTGTTTTGGGTTCACATTTGAAGGTTCCTGATGCTTACGCGATTTCAGTCGAAGCTGCGCTTGGTGTTCACCTGCAAGCGGTTCTTGTGCGTGATGACGAACTCGCAAATTCCATTATTGAACGCCTGACCGAACATAAAAAAGGGGAAGCCGCCCTTCTGCCAGAGTCCTTCCTTCCTGCTTCTACCGGATCACAAATGGAAGCGCTTCCTGAACGCGCGAGTGCTTGGGCTCTTGATGTGGTAGAGGTCGCTCCGAATCTGATGGGACTCATGGAGCGACTTCTCTCTAAAGTTCTGATTGTTCCTAATCGTGATGTCGCCTTTGCACTTCGTGAAGGTTATTCCGATCTCACCTTTGTCACCGAGTGTGGTGAGATTCTTAGTGCCGAAGGCCTCCTTCGTGGCGGTTCTTCTGGTGGCCAAAAAGATTCTCTTCTTGTTCGTCAAAATGAAATTCAAACACTTGAAGGTCAGGTTCAGGAAATTCAATCTGATGAGGCTGCGGCTAAGCGTAAGATCGAAGAGCTTGAAGCTCGTGTGAAAGAGCTCCGAGAGGAAGTTGAGGCCTCTAAGGATAAGCTTCAACGTCATAAGGTTGAGGAATCCACTCTCAATGGTCAGCTCACCTTGGCTAATCGTGAAGCGGAAGCCGCAGCTACGAAAGTCGCCAATAATAAGTGGGAGCACGAAGAACTCATTGGTCGTGAGAAGACGGCTTCTGATAGTCGCTCTGCGATGGAGAATGAACTGGCCCGCGCTCGTGAGCGCCTGACCGCGCTTGAAGATGACGATCGTAAGTTACAAAAGCAAGTTGGTGAAATCCAAGATCGTGAGGCTTCTGCGCAGGAGCAGTTGAACGAAGCCCGAACCGCACTTGCGGTGGAGAAACAAGCTCGTGATTCTGCCGCTCGTGAGCAGGCTCCAATGACTTCTCGTATTAATGAACTCACTGAGCTGAATCACCGACGTGAAAATGAAATTGGTTCATCCCGTAGTCGTATTGCGCAAGGAGATGAAGAGAATATTAAGCTGGCTGAAGAGGTCGCCGCTTACCGCCAAGAGGTGAGCGAAGTCTCTGAAGAGCTGAGTCGAGCAGATGGCTCTCGTGCGCACCTTAAGCAGCTCATCGATGAGGCTGAACAGCAGTTCACTGAGATTCGTCAAAAACAGTCCCGTGTTTCAAATCAAATCGGAAAGGAAGAAGTCTCCGCGACTAAGCTTGATCTCCGTCTTGAGCATCTTGAGAACTCCGTGCTCGAGCGTCACCAAATCGAACTCCAATCTTTCAGACCAGATTACCACGTGCTGATGTCATGCATTGCGGACCGTAAGCAGGCTGAGAAGCGAGGCGGTCGACGGAACACTGAGGTTGAGCTGGAAGATGAAGGTTCCGCAGAAACAGCTGAAGAGGTCGAAAAAATCGAGGTGGCTGACGTTGTCGAAGCCCTCGCCGCTGAAGATCAAGAAATTCCAGAAGTCGAGGGAGAGATCGAGATTACCGAAGAAGGCCCTGATTGGGAATTCGTGGAAGCCATTGTCGCCGACCTTAAGCGCCGTCTCGATTCCATGGGGCCTGTCAATCTCGATGCCATCGAGGAATATGACGAACTCGAAGAGCGTCATACCTTTACCAAGAATCAGCACGATGATCTCGTGAACTCCAAGACTCAGCTTCTGGAAATCATCGAGCGTATCAACATCGAATCTGAGCGCCTCTTTGCTGAGACCTTTAATGCGGTGGCGAAGAACTTTAAATCGATGTTTAAGCGTCTCTTTGGTGAGAAAGCCACTGCGGATCTCATCCTGCAAGATGTCGATAATCCGTTGGAGTGCGGAATTGAAGTCATCGCGAAGCCTCCTGGTAAAAAGCTTCAGTCCATTAGTCTTATGTCTGGCGGTGAGCGGTCCATGACTGCGGTCGCGCTGCTCTTCTCCATCTACATGGTGAAGCCTAGTCCGTTCTGTGTTCTCGACGAGCTCGATGCACCACTAGACGAGTCAAACATTGGGCGCTTCCTTAAAGTGCTCGATGCTTTCATCGATCAAAGCCAGTTCATCATTGTCACACACTCCAAGCGTACGATGGAGCGCGCCGATGTGATGTATGGTGTTACCATGGAGGAGTTTGGAGTTTCTAAACCCGTCGGGATGCGTCTCACCTCAGAGGCCGATGCTCTCAGAGGAAAAGATCAGCCGAAATCTGCCGCTCAAAAAGCGGCACTTAAGTTGGACGCATAGTCTCGGGCTGGGGAGCGTTTCCTTCTCGGCTTACGCGATGAGTCCAGACCAGGGAAGCGGACATCTTGTCCGCTTTCTGCCGTTAATGAGTTCGAGTTTTTCTGCCCCCTAAACCAAGCAGCTTAGGAAATTGAAAGCACCTCTGGCATTGGCGACGTAGCTATTCCCAATGAGTCAACTTTTGACAGTCATCGTCAGCTTTGGGGTGGTGATGACAACAGCGTGCGCTCAGCCAAACGTCGTCATTTTCCTCGCAGATGACCAAGGCTGGGGGGACCTCTCGGCACATGGGAATGCCGATCTCAACACGCCGCATATTGATTCGTTAGCGCGCGAAGGAGCTTCGTTTGATCGCTTCTTCGTCTGTGCGGTTTGTGCTCCGACACGAGCGGAATTTTTCACGGGGCGGTATCATCCTAAGACAGGAGTGAGTGGCGTTTCGACCGGGCGCGAGAGGCTCAATATTGACGAGTTTACGATCGCAGAGGCTTTCCAAAAAGCGGGCTATGCGACGGGAGCTTTTGGAAAATGGCACAATGGAACGCAGTATCCCAATCACCCGAACACCCGAGGATATGATGAATTCTATGGATTTACTTCGGGGCATTGGGGGCATTATTTTAGTCCGTCTCTCGATCACAATGGGCGTGTCGTAAAAGGTGAAGGCTACATCACGGATGATCTGACGACCAAGGCGATAAGCTTCATCAAGGAGCAAGCCGGGACCAAGAAACCGTTTTTCGCTTATCTGCCATATTGCACCCCGCATTCGCCGATGCAGGTGCCGGACGAATTCTGGAATCGCTTTCAGAATAAGGATTTGAAGATGCGGCACCGCGAGCCGAAGAAAGAAAAGGACGCTCACAAACGAGCGTCTCTAGCAATGGTCGAGAACCTTGATTGGAATGTCGGTCGCGTTCTTAAGCAGCTGGAGGAACTCAAATTAGAAGAGAAAACAATCGTGATTTATTTCTCCGATAACGGACCGAATGGCTGGCGTTGGAATGCCGGAATGAGAGGGAAGAAGGGGAGTAATGACGAAGGTGGATTGCGGGTGCCGTTTTTTATTCGCTGGCCGGGGCAGATTCCAAAAGGAAGAAAGGTGAAAGAGATTGCCGGTGCGATTGATATTTTTCCAACCCTTGCCGATCTCACCGGGATCAAGAGAAAAGAGCCAAAGCCCATCGATGGCGTGAGTTTAAAACCTCTCTTGATCGGTAAGGCTAACCCTTGGCCGGTGCGGACGATCTTTTCGACTTGGGCTAATCGTTTCTCTCTCCGGACGCATCAGTATCGGCTCTCAGACAAGGGGGAGCTTTTTGACATCGTTGCTGATCCGGGACAGCGGAAGAATCTTGCGAAGCAAAAGCCCGAAGTCCTAGCGGAGTTGAAGTTGCAGATGGCCCAGTGGCGCAGCACGCTCCCGAATCAAGGAGAGAGGATGAAGGTTCGTCCATTTTTGGTCGGTTATCCCGGTGGCATTGATCACCAACTTCCGAGTCGTGACGGGGAGAGCAAGGGGGGAGTGAAACGCTCGTCTATTCACCCGAATTGTTCCTTTTTCCTGAATTGGACGAAGCCGGAAGATCGTATTTACTGGGAGGTTGAAGTCGTCACGAGTGGGGAATATGAAGTGGAGTTGCACTACACTTGTCCGGAAGGAGATATCGGCTCGACGATTGAATTGAGTTACGAGCCGACTGAAGAAACGGTTGTCTCAAAAATCACCGTTGCGCACGATCCACCTTTAGTGGGGGCGGCACAAGATCGCTCGCCGCGATCGGAATCGCTGGTGAAGGACTTCCGCATTTTAAACATGGGGAAGATTGAGCTCAACAAAGGGAAGGGAAGACTTTCGCTTCGAGCGCTGGACATTCCCGGAAATCAGGTGGCCGATGTTCGGCTACTGAATCTTCGGAAGTAAATTATGCGTGAGATTTTTGAGATTCCTCGTTCAATAAGCATATGAGTCGAAGGAAAGAAAAGGCGAAGCGCTTGCACGAGCAGCAAGAGGTGGTCATCCCGAATGCCTTTGGTGGGGGAGCTTTGGATGCGCTTGGTGATTTGCCTGTTGGGCCTGAGGAAACGGCTCTGGTTGAAACCTCGAAGCGTGGGCAGAAAAACATGAACCGTGGTCGCGTCGATATCGAACGTCAAACTTCCGGACGTGGTGGGAAAGGAGTCACGGTGGTGAAGAATTTTATCGGGATCGGGCTTCCTGAGAAACAAGACCTCGCGAAGAAGATTCAGAAGACCTGTGGCGTTGGAGGTTCCGTGAAAAATGGCAACATCGAAATCCAAGGTGATAAGCGCGAAGAGGTGAAGCGCATCTTGACCGAAGCGGGCTTCAAGCCGGTTTTCACCGGCGGTTAGAAAAGCGTGCGGCTACAAGTTTGATTCCAAAAACCCTTGTTCCTTGAGTGCTTCCATCACCTTTAAGGCGGCAAAGGCGTCATTCGCAGCGTAGCGTAATTGCTTGGGCGTCAGCAGCGTCATGGCCCAGTTACTCGTGGTCGTCGCTTTTGATTTTTTGAAGCCCTGCTTGAACAAAACTCCGATCGCCCCACGCACTCCGATCTGTCCACGGTAGCCCATTTTTTTGAAGATTTGATCAAGATCGAGCACGTGATTGAGGGTAATGCCAAACCGGTTTCGAACTTGCTCATGATCGTTTTTGAGGCCGAAGCCCACCTTGAGAATTTCTTTGGAAGTAATGAGGTCAGCGACGGCTTTTTCGCACTCAGAATGGTGCAGTTGAAAAACGAACGCTCTGTCCGTGAGCGCAAATTGCACGACGTGAGGGCCGTTGCATTTCTGGCCGGCGCGGAAGGTCGGCTTAGCTTCGGTGTCGAACCCAGCCATACCTGCGGCAAAGATTTCATCGACTGCACTCCAGCATTCTTCGCGAGTTTTCGGCAGGTAGATTTTTTCAGGAGAGACGCCTGAGAAAGGCGGGAGGAGTGCGGTTTCGGCTTTTGTGGGAGCGACAGGTCTGGGTTTCTGGGCAGCGTTTTCAGTGTCAGCACTCTCTTTGGTCCTGTGACGCCCTCTGGCCGAGTTCCGGGAGCGGCGGGCTTTGTTTTCGGAGCACGGTTCGGTTTCGCTCATCTTGCTTCTGTGATTATGATGTCGGAAGTTCAGGCTCACTGCAAACTCTTGCTGTGTTTTACACGAGGCGGGGTTTTTTATGAGCGAGCCGCTTCATTTAAGAACCTGGGTGCATAGCAGCTTGGAGTGTTGCCCTAGATTGGGGACATAAAGATGGCTTATCGGGCTCTTTTAGAGTTGAAAATTTCTAAGATGATGTTGGCACGTTCTGTCGTTTTCGCCAGAGAACAAAGGGGACGCAGACTAGATACATGGTGATGCTGTAGACGGCTGCGGGGATGGTCGTAGGAGGTAAGATTTCTCCTTCGTTGGAGCTGATGAGGGTTCCGACGGCGATGGCGAGGGTTCCGTTTTGAATGCCGGATTCGAGGGCAATGGTTGAGGCATCGCTTTGGTTGAGGCGGAGGATTTTTGCAGTGAGGAGTCCAGCGGCCAAGAGAAGAAGGATTAAGAAAATGGAGACTGGGGCGAGGGTGGTGAAATTTTCAGTGAAAATGTCCCAGTTCTTAGTAAGCGCGGCGATGACGATGAGGGCGAAGAGAAGAAGTGCAGTTTGGGAGATCGTGGGGGTGATTTTTTTGGCAAAGCCGGGTGACCTCGCGGTGGTGATCATGCCAATGGCGACTGGAAGGGCGGTGATGAGAAACATGACGAGGCCAAGTTTAGTGACATCGACCGACGGTCCACCTTCTCCCATGAAGTGATGAACGCTCCAAGCAACCATGAAGGGGACGGTGATGATGGAGAGGAGACTCGTGGTGGCGGTAAGGGAGATGGAGAGCGGGGTGTTTCCGCCAGAGAGTTTAGCCAAGACATTGCTCGTGACTCCACCGGGGCAGAGAGAGAGGATCATCAGCCCGACGGCGAATTCTGGAGAGAGCTTAAACAGGTGGGCGAGCGCTAAGGCGATCAGGGGAAGAAGCAGAATTTGATTGGTGAGACCGGCTGCGAAGGTGTGGGGGAATTTGAAGACCTTGGCGAAATCTGATTTCTTGAGACCGAGCCCCAGTGAGAACATGATGAAAGCTAGGATGAGGGGAAGGGCGATTTGGACGATCATGGAAACGTTTCCTTAAAACTATTCGCCCTTTGGCTCAATGGGGAAAATTAGAATCCGAGGATGGTGTGAGCTTCGCTCTTGAGTGATACGGGGGAACGTGAAAAATGAAAGAACGCTTCCGGCTCTCACCATGGCAAAACTTTACTTTTACTACTCCGCGATGAATGCGGGCAAGAGCACTAACCTCCTGCAATCGAGTTACAACTACCAAGAGCGCGGAATGGGCACTTTGCTTTTGACTCCGGAAATTGATGAGCGGGCGGGGATGGGGAAAATTGCTTCTCGGATTGGGCTTGAAGCAGAGGCTGAAACCTTCAATCAGGCCGATAATCTACATGCCCTCATCGAGGGGAGAGAGGTCGATCCTCCCATTGCCTGTGTGCTGATCGATGAAGCTCAGTTTCTAACGCGCCCGCAAGTGGAACAGCTAGCAGAAGTTGCTGATGATCTGGATATCCCGGTGCTTTGCTACGGAATACGGACCGATTTTCAAGGGAACCTCTTTCCTGGTAGTGCAGCTTTGTTGGGATGGGCCGATAACCTGACCGAACTCAAGACGATTTGCCACTGTGGTTCCAAGGCCACCATGAATCTCCGTACCGATGAGAAGGGGAAGGCGATCAAGGAAGGGTCGCAAGTCGAGATCGGCGGCAACGAGCGTTATGTCTCGATGTGTCGAAAGCATTTTCGCGAGTCGATGCGCTAGAGGCGCAGGCCCTGAAGAACGCATCGAGCTTTGAAGAAGGAATTCTTCTTTTGGCTTGTTTCTGGTGTCTGGAACTTTAAATCAATGCCGTCAACCAATGACGCCGCTGTAGCTCAGGGGTAGAGCAATTCACTCGTAATGAATAGGTCGTCGGTTCAATTCCGACCAGCGGCTCCATTGTTTTTAGCACTCCCTCTCGTCAGCTTGAGAGTAGAGAAAATGGGACGTGGCGCCTTAGGTTGCACCGTTCATTGTAATGAGTTTTTCTCGCTGAATTTCAGCTTGTTCCTTGCATTCTCTTGAAAAGAAGGATTTAAAAAATAAATGAAGCTCTTCCTTCCTTTAGCGGCAATCCTGATCGCATTTCTTGCTTGGGGTGTTGATGCGGAGCCCGATGCTGATCAGAAAAAGAATATTTTGATCATTCGGAGTGCCTCTACTCATGGTAAGGATTCTCACAATAACGATGAAGTTGGTCAGTTGATTAAGGACAAGCTTGAGAAGTCTCAGTATGCGGGTTCTTTCGAGGTTCAGACGACGATGAATTATCCGAAGGATCTGAGCTTGGTCGAAAATGCTGATTTGATTATCATCTCGAGTGATGGAGGCGGAAAGCATGCGTTGTTGGACAAGAAAAATCCAACCAAGAATATGACGCATCTTGATGGAGTGTTGAAGAGGAATAAGACCGGGTTGATTGTGATCCACTGGGCAACCGACGCGCCATCGGCTGGCATGGGACAGCTTCATCCGCAGAATTCCAAGATGATGATGGATTGGGTAGGCGCGGTTTACTATTGGGTTAAAAGGGGGAAGGATCCGAAGAGCAGCTGGACTTGGAAGTTTCCGGTGGTGGACTTGAAGGTAGATCAGAGTCATCCAATCTCAAATGGAGTTCCTGAGACTTTTCGCCTCCAAGATGAATACTACTTTAACTTTTTCACCGGCAAGGATGGGAGGAATCCTGGTTCGGATAAGGTGACTTTCCTTCACACGGCCAATGCTCCGAGTCATCGGAGTGATATGCAGAAGAAGGCGAACTGGCGGGATCAGGCAGTTTATTGGTCCTTTGAGCGGGAGAATGGCGGTCGCTCGGTGGCGATGACTTCAGCGCATTTTTACCACACTTGGGCGAACCCGCATTTCTTCCAGAGCTTCACCAATAGTATCTTTTGGACTTTGGATATGGAGGTTCCCAAGGATGGGGTCGAGATCACAACGCCCACGGTTGAAGAGTTACTCACCTATGGCGATACTGTGATTTATCAGAAGGCGAAACACTTTAAGTAAGCCGATATAAGGAGCATTGGTGGTGAGGTGACGATGCTCGGAAGGGAGACAATCGGCGAGTTTTTTGAAGCTGGTGGAGAAGGTGAAGGGGTTTTGGTAGCCGACTTCGATGGCGATGGATTCGATTTCCTCATCGGTGGTGGTTAGGAGGTGGTTTTGCTGATGCAAGGTGTATTTGCGATATGTAGATGTGGAGAAGTTCTGCTCGTCACTTTGATCTCAGAGGCGTATCCATTCTATCGAATCTAACGCAAAACAATCATGCCAAACCCCTGGACCGGAAAAGGAAACCCATACACACGAGAGGAAGTTCTCGATCGCCTTCATGACACCTTAGGAAAAGGTGAATCTATTATCGCTGCGGGAGCAGGCACGGGAATCAGTGCCAAGTTTATTGAAAAGGGAGGCGCGGATCTTATCATCATCTACAATTCAGGTCGTTTCCGCATGGCGGGACATGGCTCCACGGCAGGTCTGATGGCTTATGGTGATGCCAATGCGGTGGCGATGGAAATTGGGGAATTTGAAGTGCTTCCAGTCGTGGAAGAAATCCCGGTGATTTGTGGGGTTCATGCCACGGACCCACGTCGGCGGATGTGGCATTTCTTGCTGCAAGTCAAAGATATGGGCTTTAGTGGCGTGAATAATTTTCCGACTCATACCATTGTCGATGGGCATTATCGTCAGACTTTGGAAGAGACTGGCATGAGTGTGCAAAAGGAGATCGAGATGATCGCACTCGCGCATAAAATGGAACAATTTACGATGCCCTACGTGGTGACCCCGGAAGAGGCGAAGGCCATGGCAGAAGCCGGTGCTGACGTCGTGATCGCGCACGTGGGTTGCACCATCGGAGGATCGATCGGAGTGACCGATGCGACCGTATCCATGGATGATGCGGTGAATGCGGTGCAGGGTATTTGTGATGCGGTGCATTCGGTGCGTAAAGAGGTCATGGTCCTGAGCCACGGAGGGCCGATTTTGACGCCCGAGCATGCGGCTTATGTCAACGAGCATACCGATGCGGTGGGCTTTGTGGGAGCTTCCAGTCTGGAGCGGATGGCCGTAGAAACCCCGCTGACCGAGTTGACGAAGCAATTCAAATCCATCCCAGTAAAACGCAAACACTAGTCGAAGAGATGGCAACAATCGCAGTCGTAGGAACGTTAGACTCGAAGGGGTTGGAGCACGCCTTTGTCGCGGATGAGATTCGTAAGAGTGGACATGATCCGCTTTTGATCGATGTAGGAACGTTGGGGGACCCGCAGGTTCAGCCAGATCGAAGCCGCGATGAGGTCTTGAACGCAGCAGCGACGGAGCTTCCGGAACAGGAAGATCGGGGTGAACGGGTCGGAGTCATGGCTCAGGCGCTTCCGATTTACTTAAAGCAATTGGCTCACAAAGGGGAGATCGATGGCGTGATCTCACTCGGTGGCGGTGGTGGAACGGCCATTGCGACGGCTGGGATGCGTGCGCTCCCGGTCGGGTTTCCAAAGCTTATGGTGAGCACCTTAGCGAGTGGAAATACAGCGCATTATGTTGGAACGAAAGATATCGTGATGTTTCCCAGCATTGTGGACGTGGCTGGGCTGAATCAGATTTCGCGGACAATTTTTGCGCGCGCGGCAGGAGCGATTTGTGGCATGGTCGAGAAGACGATTGAGTCCAGTAACGACAAGCCGCTCATCGTAGCGAGCATGTTCGGTAACACCACGGAATGCGTCGACGCGGCTCGTAAGATTTTCGAAGATAAAGGCTACGAAGTGCTCGTCTTCCATGCCACGGGAACGGGGGGACGCACCATGGAGTCTCTCATCGAGAGCGGCATGGTGGCCGGAGTTTTTGATGTTACAACTACCGAGTGGGCCGATGAATTGGTCGGCGGAACGCTCTCGGCTGGTCCCGAGCGACTGGATGCGTCGGGTAAGGCAGGGGTTCCTGCGATTGTGTCTCCCGGTTGTCTGGATATGGCAAATTTTGGAGAAAGGGACACGGTGCCCGCGGAATATGATGGTCGCAATTTCTACATCCACAATCCGCAAGTTACGCTGATGCGTACGACCCCCGAGGAATGTGCCCGCTTGGGTAAGATTCTCGCGGAAAAGGTCAATGCTTACACTGCGCCGATCACTGTTTTACTTCCCACAAAAGCCATTAGTATCATCAGCGCCGAAGGTCAGCCCTTCTATGATCCGGAGGCGGATGCCGCTCTCTTTGACGCGATTAAAGAGAATTTGGCTGAGCAAGTGGAGTTGATCGAAGTGGATGCTGCGATCAATGACCCCGAGTTCTCTTCGGCTTGTGCCGAAGCTCTTTTGAAAAATTTAACACCTTAATTTTACGCAGAGGAGAAACAGCCTCCTTGCGCGCTTCTTATCAAGGAGTAACTTGCCGAAAGTCACTAGAGTTTTTTAACTAAACCATGGACGATCCTCCAGAAATCCACGACATCGAGACGTTTGGTTTATCCACTCGCTACGAAGTCGTGCGAGCTCAGAAAGGAGACGATCGTGACTGGATTGGTGGTGCTCCGGTTTGTGAGTTGCTCGGGACGCATCACATTGCGCATGTGGGGATCATGTGGGCTGAAGCTCCATTTGAGGTGATTCGTGCGGAAGCCTCAGGCACCTTTGCCTTGGTTGGGCTGGAAGGTCACGGAGAGATCTTGAGCGATGGTGAATGGCGATGAGTTCATCCTGAATGTGCGCGTCAATCTGGGTGCTGACGATGTGCAGTTGGTGGTGTCTTTTTCGACCGATCTGGTGAATTGGGAGCCCGTCGATGTCAGCGCTTTGATTTCACGAAAAAATCATGGTGATGGCACGACGACCCTTTCGTTTATTTCTCCTGATCTGATCAGTAGTGAGCCAAAGCAATTTGGCTTGGTGCATCTGCAAGTAAGATAGATTTGATGCTTTTACCTTAGAATAAGACCAGTAAAGCTCTCATGATGATTCGAGCACTCGCCTTTGTGGGAACATTGACACCAGTTCTACTTCAGGCTCAGAAGGCCGAGTGGAAGAAGCATGTGGTCTGTGCTGAGCGCGGGCGCATGATTACGACCGCAACCGCCGGTGATTACAATCGAGATGGTCAGTTGGATGTCATCACAAGTTTCTCAGGTCAGGTGAGTCTTTTCACCGCTCCTGATTGGCGAGAGACGAAGATACACGAGCTTTCCAATCCGAGAGGGCAGTGCATTCATAGTGAGACCTTTGATGTCGATGGGGATGGCGATCTCGATTGGATCGGAGCGCATGCGAGTGATAAACCTTTCTGGTTGGAAAATCCCGGGGCCCTGAAAACTTCATGGAAGGCTCGCGTGATTGACCATGATATCCGAGGGATTCATTGCCTTCTCAAGGCGGATATCGATCGCGATGGAGAGCTCGATCTAATCATCAATAATTTTCGACCTGAGGGTAAGCTCGCGGATTCCATCGCTTGGTTTAAAGTCCCCATTTCTGTGCATGCGGCACCTCATTGGGTGAGGCATGTTTTTGCGAAAGGCGATGCGGGCGGCGGGAGTCACTACTTTGGCTTTGGAGATCTCGATGGCGATGGCTGGGGAGAGATTACGGTGGGGGCAAAAGGGAAGCCTTTTGAGAATGGAAACTGGTTTGCTTATTGGAAGAATCCGCAAGGCGATCAGGTGAAGGAACCTTGGGCTCGCGTCAC
>JBDNAW010000060.1:0-60596 GCA_039768255.1 Akkermansiaceae bacterium
ATCTGGCCTCCTTGGAATGCACACAGGAAGTGAAAACGAGACCGACGATACCAAAGTGGATAAAACCATAGGAAAGAAAAGTTATCTCCTGCCGGTGCAAGTTGTTGAATTATCGCCGAAGCTGAAGGACGAAGATGGCAATGAAATAGCTGGGTCTGAAAAACCAGTTCCACAGCCCAAGAGAAATGACATGGTTGAAATAAAGCCTGTCAATAATCGGAGCGCACATCGAGAGCTGAAAGTGAAAATTGGTGAAGCTCTCAAAGGTAAAAAAGTCACTTGGACAATGACTCCTTACGGTCTCGAAAAAACCGATCCCGTCCGAGGGGATTGGGCAAAGAGCCTCAATCATAAAGACCGTTTTGAAGTTTCTGCCGATTTTGGAGCTAATGGCTTCAAGAGATTAAGTCAGCAGAGCGGTGAAACAACGATTGCAGACGATGGATTTACGGCAGTGCGAGTGAATCTTCCTCCAGTCGGATTCAATAAGTGCGATGTGAAAATCCAGATCGAAGGAGTCGATCAAGAAATTGAATTGATCACCTTGGAAGTTCCAGCAGTTGCTGTCATCGATCCAGGACACGGAGGGAATCCTGGGGATAGTTTACCAGGTTCTAGCTGGAATAACGCAACAGGGGTGAATTCAAAAGTCTTGGAGAAAGATTTAGCTTTAGAATTTGGGCTTGAGACTAAAGAGCTTATTGAGAAACAAGCGAAGCAAGATGATCTCAACATCAAAGTGTTGATGACTCGCAAGGGGAATCAGAATGTTTCGGGAGAAAATAGGGCTAAAGTAGCTAAGGATAGCGGAGCGGATGTCATTTTTATTATTCACTTGAATGCCTTTAGTAAGCCCACAGTTCGAGGAACTCTTCAAGTGAAGCGAACTCGCGACAATCACAATGCGGCTGAAGATACAGCTTTCATTGATCGAGTGATTGATAAGATAGTCGGTGCAATTAAGCCATTTGATGCAGGAGCCTATAAGCGCTTTCCTGTGGATGTGAACACATCTGTCGCTAGTGATAAAAACTTAGGAAATGTCGCTGGTTACAGTCCTATCCGGGCAGGGTATTGTGAAGTCGAGTTCATCACTCATCCTGGACTTGATAACTTGATTAACATTGGTGCTAACTCAGGGAAAGTGAAAGCCGCCATCTCTGAAGCAATGAAGGATGGAATCATTGAAGATTTGAAGGAGCAGCCATGATGAACAGAAAAATAATATTAACGTTGAGCTGCCTCCTTGTTATTGGGCTTCTTTGGTTGCTTACAAAAGAAAGCAATTTGAGTCGTAACGGAAGCCAGATAGGCGAATCAAAATCACCTAAAAAGCAATTAGATACTGCAATTCATCATTTGGAGCAGAGCCAGAGCAAGAAAGAAAATCGAGGAGAAAGAAATGAATTTAAACTTCCTATAGTAGCAAAATCCGAATTAAGAGAGGAATACAAATTAGATTTAGAAAAAGACAATTTCTTTGATAAACAATCACCGTTTAAATTTTTTGGAAGTGGAGGTGTAGGGAAATTGCTTGGTAAAGATGGAAGTTTGCTCTTGCAGTCTAATGAGCAGCAAGCGATTTTTTCAATCAGAGTAAATCCATCACTTTCAAATGTTGTAGCTTTAGGAGGAAGCAGTCCAAATCATGCGTTTTCAAAAAACGGTAAGTTATTAGCTGTGCTCCCTAAAGCACCGGCTCAAGGTCAAATCAACTTTGGGAGTTGGCATTGGGTGAGTGATGATGTGCTTGTCGGAGACTCTGGAGATTTAATTCCCCATAAGCATGATCCTGAAAAGCACGGAGCAGAAGGAATTTGCGAAGGCTGTTATGCTCCACTGACTAGCAATACGAGGCTTTATACCTTTAATGTGAAAACTAAGGAGATGGGTGAGGTTGCTCTTCCGGAGCAACTTCAAGGGAAGCGCTTCACGATTTTGAGAGCTGTTTATGATGGAACACTCGAAATAGCAGACGAAGAGGAGTCGTATATGGGGTGGGTGAAGATTAACCCTGAAGAGTGATCGAATTCAAAGGCTGTCGCCGTATCGGAGTGCAACGCCCAAAAGCCGTCCGGCAAACCCGTTTGGATGTTCGCCGCTTCACGGCTCACACCCTTCGGGCATGGTCATTCCCTGTCCATCTCGTTCCACTCGATTGTCACGTCTCGTGCTGATGAGGTGCTGCTTGCGGCTTCGCCGTTGGGAACAAAAAAGCACCTCGCACGAGCCGCGCCGTCATTGCTCATCTGCAATGACCTACCCGCGCTGGTAGTTCGAAGGGCGGTCGCTAGGCCTCGATGGTCGACTCTGGCGGCTCATTTTTCGCACGCCAATGGCTCTCCTCGACCACTCACTTCGTTGTGTTGGACACCGCTCGTCAGCCGCTCCCGCTGTCACTAGCGTGCCAGACGCGGCTGCAGACCCTTTCAGTTGAGAACGATCCTTCATCACAAGTGGTTTTTTGTGATCAGAGTTGGGGTTTGGAATCGTCAGATTAGGATTCCTCATTCAAAGTGTTGGGGATGACACCGGAGCGGCATTTTTTTGGATGGGGTCGGCCTTTTGGTGCGGAGGTGATTGATTGGCTTTGGGCGAGGAAGAGTGATCTGCCGGGGATGCTGATTGTGGTGCCGACGGCGCAGAGTGGGCGTCGCTTGCGGGAGCAGTTGGCAGAGCGGGGGGCAATCTTGGCTCCTCGGGTGGTGACGACGGGATTTTTGATGCGCCCGGATGACTGTGCACCAGATTCGGTGGAGACGGTGGCTTGGGCTGAGGTGTTTTCACAGGTAAAGGATTGGTCGGGTTATTCGGCAATTTTTCCATCGGCTCCAGAAGGTGAAGGCTGGGAGCTTGGGCTAGCGCGGGCGATGGTGAAGGCGCGGGCGGGGCTTCAAGAGAATGGTCTGCTTTTTGCGACCGCTGCCGTTTGGCTAAAAGAGACGCCGGAAGGGGCGCGCTGGGCGGAACTGGCGAAGCTGGAGCGGCAGGTGGAGGGCCAATTACGTGAGTGGGGTTTGACGAGTAAGAATGTGCGGCTCGCTGATGGTGAGCTGACCTTTCCATCGGAGGTGACTCAGGTTGTCGTTGCTGGGGTGCTGGACCTACCGAAGGTGGGGGAGAAGATTTTAGAAAAGGCAGGGCTCCCGACGTCAGTTCTTTTGACCGGAGAAGATCCGGAGGATTTTGATCTCTGGGGACGTCCGAAGGTGGATTGGAATGAGCGCGAGATCGCTTGGCCGAAAAATGGCTCAGTGGAGCTCACGGGGGATTCGACTCAGCAGGCGGAGTTCGTTCTGAGAAAAGTCGCGGAGGGTGGTGAGGATTCGTCAGGTGTGGTGCTCGGCACGGGAGATGAGGAGATTTCGCAAGAGTTGGTGCATACTTTCGGGGGAAGCGGCTGGGTGCTGCATGACCCGGGGGCGGCGTCTCCATCACCAGTGGCGGGATTTTTGCGCGCTTGGCGGAGTTATATACGGACTGGGAAAGTGGTCGAGGTGCTGAATCTTTTGGCTTTTTCCCAGAGCGGGGCGATGGCGAAGGGGAAGCGCGCGCAGCGCGCAATTTCACTTTCGCAGCTTAGAGATCAGACACTGGCCCGGACTTCAGAGGATTTGGAACGAGGGCTGAAGTTGGCGTCTGAGCGTTTTGAAAAAGAACCCTCAGAGCGGACGAAGAAGCGTTTAAAATTTCAGATGGAAGCAGCCGAGCAGGCGCTGGAGACGGTCCAGTCGTTTGAGAACTGGCGGAAGCCTTTCCTTGCTGAGGGATTTCACGAGACGATGGCACGGCTTTTGCCTGTGATTGATCCGGAGGATGCGTCTGGTATTTCGGATTGGCTGGAAGAGACTGCTCCGGTGGCGAAGCAGTTGAAACGGAGCGCGTTTTTCTGGCTTGATTTACTCTTGGAATCGTTAAATCCGATTTCTGATCCAGTGCCGGCGGGGCGTACACTTGATGTGCAGGGTTGGTTGGAGCTTCTTCATGATCCGGCACCGCATTTGGTGATCTGTGGCATGAATGAGGGCCGTATCCCAGGGAAGGCGAGCACGGATACGTGGCTGTCCGAAGGCACGCGCCGAGCGTTGAAACTCGCGAATGATGAGGCGCGAGCGGCACGGGACGCTTACATTTTAACAGCCCTGATTCGTACCCGTGAGGCTACGGGTCGGGTTGATCTCATTGCGGGGAAGTCCACTCTTTCGGGTGATATGCTCCAGCCGTCGCGTCTCTTATTAGCCGCGAAAGGGCAAGAGCTTGCTCGTCGGGTTAAGGTGCTTTTCCGCGAAGTTGAGCCTGCAGATACCGCGCTTGCTTGGGAACAGGAGCCACATTGGAAATGGAAACCTCGAAAAGTGGAGCCGAAGGCGCGGGTTTCAGTCACGGCGATTAGTGCTTATCTCGCTTGTCCATTTCGATACTACCTCGAACGTGTCGTAGGAATGAACGACCCTGCGCCGGATCGGGTGGAGTGGACCAGTCAGGATTTTGGAAATATCATGCATGATATTTTGGAAACTTGGGGGCTGGATGAGGTGGCGCGTGATCTCGAAAGCGCTCCGGAATTGAAGCGGTATTTTTTAGCGTCACTCGATGCGGTAATACGGGCTCATTTTGGCGAGAAGGTTCCCTTGGCGATTCAATTTCAGATTGAATCGATGAAGCAACGCTTTGGCTGGCTTGCGAGGGAGCAGGAAAAAATCCGTAAGGATGGCTGGCAGATTGTGGAGATCGAAAAAGAGTTCTCGCTCGAGATTGAAGGCACGATGTTAACGGGAAAAATCGACCGCATTGATCGTCATGAAGACGGGCGGATACGAGTCCTCGACTATAAGACGAGCAAGAATGCAAAGAAGTGCAAGTTGGCACACCTCGTTGGGAAACGCGGAGTGACTCCTTCACATCTCGAAGACGTGGATGATATCCTCACGCCTGAAGGAGAGCGGTGGATCAATGTGCAGGTTCCGCTTTATGCTGCGGCGCTGGAGCGGGTTGACGAAGTGGGCTACTTCGCGCTCGGTGAGGCTGAGGCTGACGTGAAGCTTGCGCTTTGGGATGACTTCGGCGAGAGCGAGACGAAGTCGGCCTTGAAGTGCACGGAGTGGGTGCTGGGGCAGATTCGAGATCAGGTGTTCTGGCCGCCAGCGGAGAAGGAAAATTGGGGTAAATTTGATGTCCTGACTTATGGAAGAACCCTTGAGGGAGCGGTGAACTGGGAAGGAGGAGTTGCGTGAATATCCTCGAAAAAAATCTCATGATCCTCGCCTCGGCAGGATCGGGAAAGACCTATCAACTTGGCAATCGAGTCATTGGAAAAATCGCTCTTGAGGGTGTTTCTCCTGAACGCATAGTGGCACTCACCTTTACGCGTAAGGCGGCGGGTGAGTTCGCCGATTCCATCCTGACAAAGCTCGCGAAAGGGACGCTCGATTCAAAAGTGGCAGCTGAGCTTTCGAGTGATCTGGGTGCCGAGATCGATGTTCCGACCGTGCTTGAGCAGGTTGTGAAAGCCCTCCCGCGACTTCAGCTCACCACGATGGATGGTTTTTTCAACACGGTGGTACGGAGTTTTCAATACGAGCTGGGGATTACCGGTGGAACTTTCGAGCTACTGCAAGGTGCGCGGAAAAAAATGGCTGAGGCCGAGATTATCGACGCGGTACTACAGGATGAATTTTCCGAGAATGAAAATTTCTTCCATGCTTTTCGTCGCGCGACGCTTGGACGGCCGGGGCAGGGTGTGCGTAAGACGCTCGATGATTTCCTGAAAGATTGGTATGGGCTTTGGAAAACACTCGATCACGATTCGATTGGCGTTCCGCTGTTTGGAGATTTGCCGAATCTCTCGGATTATGAGGAGCAGAAGCAGAAGTTCATCTCATTGTTGAGGGACGATACGCTTACGGATCAGTTGGAAGCGCAGCTGGAATGTTTTGAAAATCATAGTCTTAGTCGCTCGCTCAAGCTGAATTCGATCGGCACACAAATGCTGGAGCAAATCGAAGAGGATGAGGTGGAGTTTCTGTTTCGAAAGAAGCCCATCGACTTCAACCAAAAGACTTGGCCACTCTGGCAGGAGCTTTTTGGGCTTCTCATTAAGAGTGAACTCGCGGCTTCAATTGAGCGAACCAAGCCGGTGTTGGAGCTGGTTGCGTTGATTGATTCTGCTTTTGAAAAGCAGCTGAAAAAGCGAGGGCTGCTGAGCTTCGATGACATCAAGACGCTTCTCGGCGACGGATTCCGCAGTGAGGAAGGCCGCGTGAAGCGACAGCTCATTGATTACCGCCTCGATGGACGCTATGACCATTGGTTGCTCGATGAGTTTCAGGATACAAGTTACGCGGATTGGAATGGTCTTGCTTCGCTGATTGATGAAGCAGTTGATGGTGACGAGGGTGGTCTCTTCGTAGTTGGAGATCGAAAACAGGCAATTTACGGCTGGCGCGGGGGAGATGTCACGATCTTCGATAAGCTCATTTCGAACTATCAAGATGGCACGGAAAACGAACTTAAGGTCGAGCCGATGTCGAAGTCCTTCCGGTCCTGTTCGGCAGTGCTCGATCTCGTCAATGCGACTTGTGGGGATGGGGGAATTATCGAGCGACTCTTTGGAAAGCCGCTGCGTGATCGCTGGCTTTGGGAGGATCACGTTTCGGCGAAGCCGAAGGTCACAGGCGAAGCTAAAGTAGTGACGACTGAAAAGGATGACGAAGGCGCGGCCATGATCGCGCAGATGAAGGCGCTCGGGGTTGGAAAAAAGAAGATGAGCTGCGGAGTGCTTGTGCGGAAGGGAGAGCAGGTTGAGCAATATGCCGATCTTCTGAGAAATGAAGGTTTCGATGTCATCGAGGAAGGTCAGCGAAAGCCCGGCACTGATCACGCAGTTGGAGTTGTGCTCACTCATGTGCTCGCATGGCTCGCCGACCCTGCGGATAACTACGCGCGGGAGGTGATTGGGATGTCTCCGCTGGATGCGGTTTTTGAAAAACTCTTTCCGGAGGGCTCGCTGAGTCGTTGGGAAGGTGCGCTGAAACTGGCACAAGAGCACGGGTATGCCTCTCTTTTTGAAATCCTCGTTGAACCCGAGTGGGAGGCGCTTTCTGATTATGGGAAACGCCGTGCGAGTGATCTCATTCAAGCGATGCGCGAGTTCGATGCAAGTGGTGATGCGGCTCCTCGAGCAGCGCGGGATTGGGTTCATGAACTTCAGGTTTCACAAGCACCTGGCGCAGCTGCGGTGCAGGTGATGACGATTCATAAATCGAAAGGTCTCGGCTTCGATCTCGTGATGCTTCCGAGCTTTGATGACAATCAGGCCCCTTCGGCGACGCGTTTTAAAATTGTGCGTGGCGATGGTTGGCTGTTGCAAGCGCCCTCGAAGATGATTCGTGAACAAGTGCCTGCGCTGCAGGATGCTTATGACCGCTGGGGCGATGAGCAGCGTTATGAAACGATGTGTCTTCTCTACGTCGCGCTGACACGATCGAAGAGGGGGCTTTATGTCTTCCTTGATCCCGTTTCTCCGAGCCGAGTGAAGAAAAGAGAAGACGTGGATTGGAGCTCGCCAGCGAATCTTATTCGCCAAACAGTGGGGGAGGATTTTCAGTCGGGTGACCCGAATTGGACAGCCGATATTCCGGAGCGCGAGCACAAGAAAAAGGAAGCTCTTCCGCAGCTTGGGAATGCCATTCTGTTGCGATCCCGAAGCACGCCCTCAGCGGCGAAGGGCGCGATCGTGGGAGGTGGAACGGGGCGTCGCATTGGAAACGAAGTTCACGCACTCTTTGAGAAGATCGAATGGTTAGCTCCGAGTGAGGTTCCTGATCTGCCGCGGAGTCAGGCAGGGAAAATCGTGGAAGATACATTGAAGGATTTGACGCTTCACCAGGTCTTCGAAAATCAAGGCGCACAGCTTTTCCGTGAGCAACAGGTAGAGCTCATTCTGGATGAGAAATGGGTCACTGGAATTGTGGATCGGATGCACGTATACGGGGAGTGCGATGAGATATCGCGGATCGAGATTATCGATTTTAAAACCGACGCGGTGGACCTGGACGAACTGGTAAATCGCTACGCGGGGCAGATGGAAAACTACCGTCGTGCGATTGCGAAAGTCTTTGATGTTGAGGCAGAGAAAGTGAGCTCTTGCATGCTCTCGACTCATCTCGGAGCGCTCATCGATCCAAGGGATCAACTGAAACAAGGAGAGCTGGGATTATGATCAAAGAACGTTTCCAAAACCTTCTTGCTGGGGAGGAGCTCGGAGCGTCTTTCGTCGCATGGAAGGACGGTGAGGAAATCGTGTCACGACACGGTGGCTGGCGGGATCGAAATGAAACGATTCCATGGGATGATCAGACGCTTGCTCCGGTCTGGTCCGCAACGAAAGGGCCGATGGCAGTTGCTCTTTTGATTGCTCTGCATCGAGTGGGGATGGATTCGGAAACAAATGTTCATCGCGTTTGGCCTGAGTTGCGAGCGGGAGATTTGACAATGGGGGAGCTGCTCTCTCACCAAGGTGGACTGGCAGGGCTGGATCAAAAGGCTTCGATCTGGGATCGCCAGGCGGTGATCGCTTCGCTCGAAAAACAAGAACCAAAGTGGCGACCCGGAGAGCATGGATATCACCCGCGGACGATTGGGTTTTTAGCAGACGAAATCGTGCGACGGGTTGATGGCAGAAGCTTAGGAGATTTTTTCCATGAGGAAATCGCGAAGCCTAAGGAGATCGATTTTTGGATCGGGCTACCGGAGAGCGAGCATCATCGTGTGGCGGAGCTCGTTCCTGCAAGAGTGGGAAAGGGCGGGAAGCCGGAAGCGTTTTATGAAGCTCTTCTTACGAAAGGTTCACTGACACGACAGGCCTTTGCTTCGCCTTCTGATCTCGCTGGGGTGAGTGAGATGAATCAGTCATGCGCGTGGGGAGCTGGCTTTCCTGCGATGGGTGGTGTTGGTTCCGCGAGAGGTTTGGCGAAATTTTATGACTTGGTGTTGAAGCAAGATTTTCTGGCTGAGCTTACGGCGTCTCGAGCGAAAGGCCTCGATCTCATTCAGCGGATTGAGAATGAGATTGCCTTCGGGGTGATGCTCGGGCAGGGGCCTAAAAAGAGAGGCTTCGGTCATCCGGGAGCAGGAGGGAGCTACGGGTTTGCTGATCCCGAGAGTGGGATGAGTTATGCCTTTGTGATGAATCGTTTTGAGGCGAATCTTTATCCTAGTGAGGCACGGCTAGCCCTTAGTGATTCGCTAGGGAAGAGGAGTTAAATCCTGACACAATCAGAAAGTCAGATTTATTCGTGATTCACTAAGATCACGAGTCAGACAAATTTCCATGGCCTGATCAGGCTATCGTTTTACGGTGTTTTTTCGATCTGCGATCGTTGCTTTCCGGTAGAAGACCACAGAATCACACATCGCTTTGGCTAGCGTTTCTTGGTATTTGCGAGTGTGAATGAGGCGGGACTCAGTCGGATGGCTGAGGAATCCACCTTCAAATAAAATCGCGGGGTGGTTCACTCCTGTTAAGACGCTGAAACGTGCTCGGCGAATACCACGATCAGGAACGGTCATGCCTGCTTTTTTGAGGCTCATGCGAGTGCCCCAGTGGATTGCAGTTGCGAGACCGATATTTGCAGTGTCTTGGGCGTTGCCAGCGCGTTTTCGGAAATCGGAGGCTTTCAAAGTATGCCCATAATGCGCGACGCCGACAGGAGAGAGGGTGAACGTTTCGATCCCGCGTGCTTGGTTCCGGGCGCGACCGCCGATGGAATTAAAATGAATACTGATAAAGATCGCGTTTTTGTATTGGTTCGCGACTTTTACTCGCTGTTGAAGAGTGAGGAACTGGTCAGATTGCCGGGTCATTACGACCTTGAACCCAAGTTTGCTCAGGTGGTCACGGAGCATGCGCGCAATCTTGAGATTGTAATACGCTTCGGTGCCGAGATGATTGACGGCACCTGCATCAACGCCCCCGTGGCCGGGATCAATGATCACGGTATTAAAAGGAGTTGCGGTTTTGATCGTGGTTGGAAGTAAGATTGGATTGATAATCTTAATCAGGTCAGTCTGTGAGACGTAATTTTGTCCGCCAATCGAAACGATGGGGTGGCTGAAAATGAATTTCACATTATTCATCAAGACCTCTTGCCCTCCGAGGCGGAACTCGATGGTGGTGTCTGCATTCTTCAGTGCGAGGACGGAGCCAGACTGGGTAAAGCTCGGGAAATTGTAGTAAGTCTTGACCTGAGCGAGCGGGACATAGTTCACCCCCTTGTATTGCGCGGTCTTCCAAGTGATTTGCTTGGCCCCTGCACAAAGAGTAAACACCATCAGGAAGAAGGTGAGAAAAAATCTTATTTGGGCAGGGGATCTCAACATGAGGAAAGTGATCTAGACGCGAGGGGCAATATCGGGGCATGAGGCGGCTTGCCAAGGGTAAAAAAATAGATAAATTTTAGTATCCTTAACAATCTAAGCACTCTCATTCTCTGCTTTGAGAATCTGTGATTGGCAAGTCCGAGGCTGCCGATTAGCGTCATCCCCATGGAGCCACTTTACGAAGGCAAGGCGAAGAAGCTTTACACTACCGATGATCCCGAAGTCCTCCGCATGGAGTATAAGGACGATGCTACCGCGTTTAATGCGCAGAAGAAGGCGCAGTTTGAAAATAAAGGGAAGCTAAATAAAGCGATCACCCTCCTGATGTATCAGATGATGGAGGAGAAGGGGGTCCCTACTCACCTCGTGGCAGATGTTGATGAAGTGAATCTCCTCGTGCAAAAGGTCGATATTCTCATGGTCGAGGTCATCGTTCGAAACCTCGCTGCTGGAAGTTTCTGTAAGCGGACCGGAGTAGAAGAAGGCGCACATTTTAAGATTCCTATTGTCGAATTTTCCTACAAGTCAGATGAACTTGGTGATCCGCTCATTAATGATGATTACGCCCGTGAGATGAATCTCGCTACTCCTGAAGAGTGTGCTTTTTTGAAAGAGCAGGCTCTTGTGATCAATGGCGTGATGCAGGATTTCTTCATGGAGTGCGGGATGACGCTCGTCGACTTTAAGATCGAATTTGGAAAAGGCTCTGATGGGAAGATCGTGCTCGCCGATGAGGTGAGCCCAGACACTTGCCGCCTCTGGGATGCCACCACCGGCGTGAAGATGGATAAAGACCGCTTCCGCCAAGACCTCGGTGGAGTGATGGAAGGCTACGAGGAGGTTCTCGCCCGTCTTGAAAAGGCGCGGTCATGAACAATATTCCGCGATTTGAAGAACTTGATTTCCAGTCCACACCGCTTGGGGATGTCATTCTGAGGCGACGGACTGTTCTTTCGCTTAATAACCAAGAGATTTATGAAGTCATTCTCGGAAATGACTTCCTAATGTCCTCGCTTTTTACCGTGGTTGAGCAAGAGCTTTCACGCTTAAGCTTGGCTGCTTGTGAAAAATCATTTCCAAATGAGAAACTCGATGTCGTGGTTGGCGGTCTCGGACTCGGCTACACCGCACGGGCTGCGCTGGAGTTTGAAAACGTCGGCTCGCTGAGAGTTGTCGATTTCCTGAAGCCTGTCATCGAGTGGTTTCAAAAAGAACTTACGCCGCTCGCTCCGAGGCTGAATTCTGATTCGCGATGCTCCTACGTCCATGGCGATTTTTTCAAACTCGCGACCGCTGTCGGTAACGAGCGGTCTTTCGACGAAGGAAATACTTCACGGAAATTCCACGCCGTCCTTCTCGATATCGATCACTCACCGGATCATCTCCTCAACCCAGCGCATGGTGATTTTTACTCGGTCGATGGGCTGGAAAAGCTCGCCGATAAGATTCACAACGGCGGAGTCTTTGGCCTTTGGTCCGATGACCCGCCAGAAGAAGGCTTCATGAATAACCTCAACGCCGTCTTCGAAAGCTGCGAGCACCACGTCGTCCGGTTTCATAACCCGATTCAGAACGAAGATTTCGAGAGCACGGTGTATGTCGCGCGGAAGGCACGATAAGCTCCGTGGCACCTAGGAATCTCAAGGTAAACCGTCATCTTGACAAGTAAACCAGACCAGACCAGACCAGACTAGATCTATGGAAAATATCCAAGAAGCGAAGACTCACCTCTCGCGGCTCGTAGAGCGGGCGCATGCGGGGGAGGAGATCATCATCGCCAAGGCGGGAAAGCCAATGGCGAAGCTTGTGCCGATTAAAGAAGAGCGGAAGCCTCGGAAAGGTGGGCAGCTTCGTGGACAAGTTTGGGAAGCTTCAGATGCTTGGGAGCCAGATACAGAACTGATTAAAGAGATGACTGAAGGACCTCTGTTTCCATGAGGATTTTACTCGATTCTCATACTGCACTTTGGTGGCTGAGTGAGCCGGAGGTGATTCGGAAAGAAACCTACAAGCAGCTCTGTAATCCTGTGAATGAGGTGTTTGTGAGTTCGGTTTCGATCTGGGAACTCGGGCTCAAGGTCTCTAGGGGGAAGTTGAAATTGCCGATGCATTTTGCCGATTTACTGGCAGCGCAAGGGATCGAAGAACTCTCTTTTTCCAAGCAGCACGCGTTGACTTCAATCGAGCTTCCAGCCCTCCACGGAGACCCATTTGACCGAGCCTTAGTGGCGCAGTGTCTTGAGGAGTCACTGACGTTCGCGACGCGTGACGGTAAGGCACGCGAATATGGGATTGCCATCCTTGAAGTTTAATCAGCAGAGATTCCTGAGAGTGGAAAGATCTCAACGGGGACTCCAGGGCTGTAGAGTTTCGAGATCGGTCCACCTTCGACGTCGAAGTTTTCCCATTTCAAAGGGGCATCGCTCCACTTCTCGACTTTAGCTTCGCAGAACTGATAGGGTTCATGGTGGACCTGTCCGCAATAGAGTGTTCCGTTTTTGCGATGGGAGAAGAGGAGGTAGCGTTCGAGGAGGAAAAATTCCAAGGTTCCCGGTTCGGATGTTTTGAGATCTTGTTTTCCTCGATAAAAATATTCCGCATTCTCAGATTCGCCTTTTCGCTGACATCGATAGCTCTCTTCTGAACTCATCTTGGCATGCTGGTAGGGGAGGTGGAAAAGCTTGCGCGCAATCTCCACTGCGATGGGTTGATTACAATCGAGCGAGAAAAACCACACACCCGGACGCCCTTGTTCATCATGAACGTAGGTCCGGACATTGAGCTCTAAAAAATCCGAAAGCCACGGGACGCAGGGAAGTCCTTTCGGTCGCACTCGCTCCATCAAAAAGGGGACTACTCCGAGGTAGGCTTTCCCCTCGAAAAGATCGAGATGAAGCCCTTCTGGGAGTCGTTTCTGGATCATCTCCATGTTCACTTCCCAATGCAAAAATAGGAGCTCGCTCCATCGCTGGAACATCACCGGGCTCTGCTCGGGGCGATTCCGGCAGGCGAGGCGTTGCTCTATCGTAGGCTCAGGCATGCTCCATCTCTCCCACTGAACTGCTAGATTACAAGTCACAAGGGTTGCATTTTTACTGCGGGAATGCTTCAACTCGCGCCTCTTATGGCTGACGAAAAAGAACGCAAGACTCTCGAGGAACGACACCAGATGTCTGATCTCGAACGCCTCCGCCACTCCTGCGCCCACGTTCTGGCGACCGCAGTGTCACGTATTTGGCCAGACGCCCAGTTCGCGGCCGGTCCTCCGGTGGAAGGTGGATTCTACTACGACGTCGACCTCGAGCACCGAATCACCCCGGATGACTTCGAGAAAATCGAAGCTGAGATGAAGAAGGTCGTCAAAGAGAATGCTCCCTTCGAGCGCATCACCGTCAGCCGTGACGAGGCGATGGCTCTCGCGAAATCCGGACGCCTCGCCTCCGTTGCCGAACGCGATGTCGAATCCGTCTTTAAGGTTGATCTCCTCAACGACATTCCCGAAGACGAAGAAATTTCCATTTTCAAAAACGGCGACTTCTGGGATCTCTGCGCAGGGCCTCACGTAGGCCGCACTGGGAACTGTAAGGCTTACAAAGTGATGTCGGTCGCGAGTGCATTCTATCAAGGCGACAAAAATAATAAATCTCTCCAGCGTATCTACGGAACTTGCTTCAAAAACAAGACCATGCTTGAGGAGCACCTCGAGCGACTTGAAGAAGCGAAGAAACGTGATCACCGAAAGCTCGGCCGTGAAATGGGGCTCTTCACCTTTGACGATTCCGTCGGACAAGGACTTCCACTTTGGAAACCTAAGGGCGGAATTATCCGTCGTGAGCTTCAGGATTTCATTTCCGCAGAGCTCGACAAGCAGGGCTACTATCAGGTCTTCACGCCACACATTGGAAAGCTTGACCTCTACCGCACTTCCGGCCACTTCCCATACTACGAAGACTCCCAATTTCCGCCCATTGTAGAGCGAGAGGCTCTCAAGAAACTTTCTGACGAAGGGGCGACTTGTTCTGACCTCATGAACCACGTCAGTGCAGGCACCATCGATGGCTTCCTCCTCAAACCGATGAATTGCCCGCACCATATCAAGATTTTTGATAGCGAGCACCGCAGCTACCGAGACCTTCCGGTTCGTCTCGCGGAATTTGGAACCGTTTACCGCTGGGAGCAATCCGGTGAGCTTGGTGGCCTTACTCGCGTGCGTTCATTCACGCAAGATGACGCTCACCTGTTCTGCACCGACGAACAGCTCGGCGAGGAAATCCAACAGTGCCTCGGTCTCGTTAAGACCGTCCTCGGAACTCTCGGAATGCAGGACTACGGCGTGCGCCTCTCTCTTCGTGATCCAGACTCTGACAAATACGTCGGGGATCCCGCCAGCTGGGATAAGGCAGAAGCAGCCCTCCGCGAAGCGATTCAGACCCTCGGCGTGGAATACACCGAGGAACCTGGAGAAGCCGCCTTCTATGGACCAAAGATCGACTTCGTGGTGAAGGATGTCATCGGGCGCGATTGGCAGCTCGGAACGGTCCAAGTGGACTATAACAATCCTGAGCGCTTCGACCTTTCCTACATCGGGTCTGATAATAAACCGCACCGTCCGGTGATGATTCACCGCGCCCCGTTTGGTTCCCTCGAGCGCTTTGTGGGCCTTCTCATCGAGCACTTCGAAGGAAAGTTCCCAACCTGGCTCGCGCCAGAGCAGGTTCGTGTTCTCCCGATCTCGGAAAAATTCTCCGAAGCAGCGCAAGCGTTAGTCTCTGAGCTTACCGAAGCTGGGGTGCGCGTGAAAGTGGACGATACCGGTGACAAAATTGGCGCGAAGATTCGCCTTGCTCGAATGGACCGTGTTCCCTACCTTGCCGTCATCGGAGCACGTGAAGTGGAAGAAAATTCCGTCAGTGTGCGCCATCGGGATCAAGGTGATCTCGGCAGTATTTCCACGAATGATTTCGTATCCAGAATCAAAGAAGACATCTCAAACCGCTCGTTATGAAGCCGGTTTTGAGGCCGTGTCCCGCTCTCTTTTATCATGATGATGAGTAGACGATTCTGTCACTTGATGGCCATCCATTGCTGTGCCGTCATGTCCAATCACGGTTTCCTCACCGAAACCGCCCTTAACCACAACCGCTAGACTCATAGCTAAGAAGAAAAAAAAGTTCAAAAGAGCACGTCGGGACATGACCCGGGTGAACGAGAAGATTCGTGCTCCGAAAATCCGCGTTGTCTACGAAGAGCATCAGCTCGGAGTGATGACACCTATGGAAGCGTTGGAGAAGGCAAAGTCCGTTGGGCTTGATCTTGTCGAGATTGCTCCAAAGGCCGATCCTCCAGTTTGTCGCGTCGTCGACTACGGGAAGTATAAGTATGAGCAATCCAAGCTCAAAAAAACTTCCAAGAGCAAAGGACCAGTGAAGATGAAGGAAGTCAAATTCCGCGTCCGCACTGAAGAGCACGATTACAATATTAAGTGCGCCCGCGCTGAGAAATTTCTCGATGCTGGTGACAAGGTGCGTGTTCAGCTCCAGTTCCGTGGTCGTGAAAATGCGCACCGTGATATCGGTTTCGTTGTCATGAATAAGGTCAAAGAAGACCTCGCGGGAATGTCTCATTGCGACATGGAACCGAAACTTGCTGGTCGCGCCATCAGCATGGTTCTTGCTCCAATTGCGGAAGAGAAACGCGTGCGTCGCTTCATGCTCTCTCATGGTGAACTCATCCACGAGGATGAGGCTGCTGACGAGGACTTTGAAGACTCCGACGACATCGAAGATTCCGAGCACGACGACGAGACTTCGGAAGCGAATGACTCAGAAGAGTAAAAAACTCCTTCTTTTTGATATCGACTGCACCCTCGTGAATACGGGGGGTGCGGGTATCTCTGCGATCCAAGAAGCGGTTCGAGTGGTCTTCGGAAACGAGGGCCCGCCGCTGGATCTGGCAGGAAGCACAGACAGCGGAATTGTCCGAGGTCTTTTTACGCACTTCGAGCGCGAGTATGATGCCGCGGTCGAAGAAGAATTTTATCAGGTCTACCTTCCGCTGATGGAAGCGAACCTGCGTGAGGAAAGTAATGGAGGCCGTGTTTTAGATGGTGTTCCCGAACTTCTCGCTGAACTTGAAGAAGCAGGGCATGTCCTCGGACTTCTCACTGGAAATATCGAACGAGGAGGTTGGGCTAAAGTGAGCTACTACGGCCTCGCAAAGCATTTTCAATTCGGTTCCTGGGGGGATGATCACTGGGATCGGAACCTCCTTGGGCCCATTGCGCTTGAGCGAGCAAACGCCTATCATGGCGAAAATTTCACTGCTGAAGATGTCATCGTGATTGGTGATACCTGTAAAGATATCGCCTGTGCTCACGCCATTGGTGCACCATGTGTTGCCGTTGCGACTGGGAGTATTTCCGCAGAAGACCTCGAAAAATGTGGAGCGGATTTAGTGGTCGATACCCTGACCGATCCAAGAGTGCTCGCGTTCTTAAACGACGGCCTGCCACACCCGCGAACTCTCCCAAAGTAACTTTAGGTTACTGATTGTCATACTCTTGCAACTTGCTGCGTTCATTAGGTGAACGATCTGAGCGGGAGATGTCTTTTAAACGATTAAGAATTTTTGGGTGTTTGGCAGCGAGGTTGGTTTTCTCGTTGGGGTCTTTTTCGAGATTGTAGAGTTCCCATTTTGAGTTTCTTTTGCGGGTTTGTTGGCGGATGGCTTTCCAAGGGAAGTCGGTGACGGCAAGTTGAAGGCCGTAGCCGTGGAATTCCCAGAGCATGGGTTTGGTGCGTTGGAATTTCTGACCGCTGAGAACGGGCACGAGATCGGAACCATCGAGATTTTTCGGCTTCTCTGCTCCGGCGATGCTGCAGAGAGTGGGGAACCAGTCGGGAAAATAACTCGGAGCCGCGGTGGTGCTTCCGGGTTTTGTTTTACCGGGCCAGCGGACGATGGTGGGGACACGGATGCCGCCTTCGTAGAGGGAACCTTTGTAGCCGCGGAGATCACCTTTGGAATTGAAGAAGTCGGTATCGACTCCGCCGACGTTAAACTTGGGATCACGGCTGGGATGCGTGGGCCCGTTATCAGAGGTGAAGATGACGATGGTGTTGTCATCAAGGCCGTGCTTTTTCAAGCAGGCGAGGACGGTGCCGATATGCTCATCAAGATCCGAAATCATGGAGGCGTATCCGGCGCGTGGACGTGGGTGAGGGAGGTAGCCGTTTTGACCTCGGTAGGCTCCTTTTTCTTCGTCCCATTCTTTGGGGTATCGATCCATCCATTCTTGAGGCGGGTGCATCGCGACGTGTGGTTCAACAAAGGGGAGGTAGAGGAAGAAGGGTTTTGCTTTGTGTTGATCAATGAAGTTGATGGCTTCTTCGAGGATGCGATCGGGGGCGTAAGTTTCCGCGCGGTAGGTGTCGGCTAGGACTTCTCCTTTGAGCTGACGTTTGTGGCCAGGGATGGGGTTTTTATTGATGGGGTCGATCCCTTCATCGTCATCGAGAAATGGTGGGTAAAAGGAATGGGCATTACGTTGGCAATTGTAGCCGTAGAAGCGGTCGAAACCTTGACGGATGGGCGAGCCGGTGGAGTCGGTGGGCCCGAGCCCCCATTTTCCAAATCCTCCGGTAGCGTAACCGGTGGTCTTGAGTGATTCAGCGATGGTAATGGCTTCAGCAGTGATCGGCCATTGTCCGGGAAAAAGGCGGCCATTCTTGGAGTCGCCATTATTGCGGATTTCGGCATGACCGAGGTGACGGCCGGTGAGGAGGACGCACCGTGCGGGGGCGCAGACGGCGGCTCCGGTGTAGTGATGGGTGAAGCGCATACCGTCTTTGGCGAGTTGGTCGAGGTGAGGAGTCTTGATTTTTTCCTGCCCGTAGCAGCCGACTTCTCCAAAGCCGAGATCGTCCGCGAGAATGAAAACGATGTTAGGTTTCTGAGCGGCCTGGAGGCTAGCCGCGAAGAGAAAGGGGAAGAGCATTTTCATGAAGGGATCACGCTAGCAATTCTCGGAGCTTGAGCAAGGTGCGAAGTCGCGATACCACCACGGCATGAGAAAACGCGCCGGGGAAGCCCGCCAAAATCGCCACTCCGGTGGTCGTGAGTCGAAGCCACTCAATGAGGGTGACCTGAGTGATCTCCTTGATGGTGAAAAGGCACCGCTTTTGTTGATCCTCGATTGCGTGCAGGACCCGAATAACCTGGGGGCAATTCTTCGCACCGCCGATGGAGCGGGTGTGACCGCGGTGATCGCGCCGAAGGATAAGTCCGTAGGGCTGACCGATACGGTGAGACGCGTCGCGGTGGGAGCGGCGGAGAGTGTTCCTTTTGTTAAAGTGACGAATCTCGCGCGCACGATGACGGATTTAAAAGAGCGTGGGATTTGGTTTGTCGGGACCTCGGATCGGGCAACGCAATCGCTCTACGAAACCGACCTCAAAGGTCCGATTGCGATCGTGATGGGCCGCGAAGGTGAAGGGATGCGCCGCTTGACGGAAGAACAGTGCGATTTTCTGGTGAAGTTTCCGATGAAGGGGAAAGTAGACTGCTTGAACGTGAGCGTTTCGGCGGGTGTGTGTCTTTATGAAGCGGTGAGGCAGCGGGAGCCTGGCTCATGATCCGCATCCTTTCAGATCTCCACCTTGGGCATCCGGCTTCGCGGATTCAAGAGGTAGAGAAGCTTGCTCCACTTTTTGAGGGGTGCGAGCAGGTGGTTTTTGCGGGAGATGTCTGGCAGGAACGGAAGACGGGACATCAGGATTCCGATTTGATGTTTGAAAAACTGGGCGAGATGGTCGGCATGCGTGCGACTTATTTACGCGGAAATCACGACCCCGGAACGCCGCAAGGCTTAGCGTGGCTGAATGGAAAAGATGTTTTGGTCACTCATGGTGATGCGGTTTATCGTGATGCGACACCGTGGGCTCGGGAGATGCCAATCTTCCGTGAAGAAGTGAAAAAAATTATTGCGCGGTATGATGAAAATGACCCTCAGGCCTGCTCAGATCGGGCTTGTGAGATTGCTTGGGTGCTCAAGCCGCAGCCATTTTTGAAGCTTCCGGTTCCGCTGAATTTTTTTGTTTCCGCCTTTTGGCCGCTGACTCGTCCGTTTGAGATTTTCTCTGCTTGGAAAGGACTGGGCGATGAATGCCACCGCTTTCTAGAACGAGTTGCACCGGAGACCAAGGTGCTGATATGCGGGCATTTTCATCATGCGGGTATTTGGGAAAAGAGTGGTCGTTTAGTGATTAATACCGGTTCCTTCATGAAATGCAGTAAGCCTCGATGTGTCGATATCGATGGTCCCGAAGTGACTATCCGGGAGATTATCTACTCCCAAGAGTGGAAAGTTGGACCCGTGGTTGGGCGGTGGAGAATTAGTTAATTCCGACACGGAAAAACTTTTTCGTGTCCATGCTGCTGACATCAATTGAGATGATTCCACCGGTCCCGCTGATGGTTTGGAAGGGCGTCCAATTATCCAAATCAGGAGAGGTTTGGATGTGATAGGTTACTCCATTTTGGCTGAAGAAGGTGAGGGTGAAATTGGCGTGAATGGTGATGCGTGGGAGCTCGATTTGCCTGAAAGGAGTAACTTGCAGGTTATCAAATGCGATGCCTTGATTTTGCACCGAGGCATTGAAGCTTTGACCATTGTTGAGTGAGCCTTTGGTAAAGGGTCCGCTAAAGCGGGTCCATGTAAAGTCTCCGGGGCCTGAGCCGGCACCGGTGAGACCGATGCTTCCTTGGCCAGCTTGCTGGGCTGAGGATTGGGAAACACCGATATCGGTCGAAGTTATTCCGGAAGCGGGACCGGACATTGCGGTGAGGGTGCCCTCATAGCTTAGGAATTGAAGGACCGTACCATCGTGAATGATGGCAATGCCATCGGACCCTCCGTTTTGAATTCCAGAAATTGCTTTGGAGTAAATTCGATGTCCTGAAGCGGCCGTGTTATCGAGAGTGAAGGTGGAGAGTTCATGAACTCCGTAGCTGTTTCCACTGCCGCCATTGTAAAGGACGATATCGACATCGTTGATGTTGCCTGAGAATTCCGAGCCGACGACAATTTCGATAAATTCTCCGGTATCTGTGCCAGTATTATCGTAGTGAAGTTCGTTCAGGAAAATTGCATCACTGCCACCAGACCCGGGCATGCCGGGGGTGGCCGTAAAGACGATTTGAAAATCTTCATTGGGGTTAATGTTGAGGCCGTTGAGAGTCGTGCTGATGGTCTGTGAAGTTCCATTTAAAATAGCCCCTGAAGCCAAGGAGTCATCCGAAGTGAAGGTGAGCGTAGGAACGTTTGCGGAGAGGACTTCAATCTCCCAGCGATCAATAGAGCCTTCAAAAGCGGAGTGCCATTGCTCGGCATCATAGCTGATTTGGAGTGTGGAAATGATCTCACCAGTGGTGTTTCGAAAGGCTCCCGTGATAGCGGTTTGAGTTCCGGTTTGGATGCCGAAGGAAGCATCATTTCCATAAGAACGGAGACCGTCGGCCGTCGATGAGCCGTCATCGATCCCAAGCCAGTTCAAGCCAGTCACAGACCACTTTGCGGGTGTTTGTTCTCCGGCGAATCCGGTGAAGTCTTCGGTTACCGTCACTCCGATTGCGCTGAGATCATAGCGTGCGGTATCGGTGTCTAAGACGGTAAGCGTTTCTTCATCGGAAAGGTAACCTGAGGCGGATACCATCAGTGTAATCTGCTGAGAACCATCGATGATTTTATCGGGCTTTGTCAGAAGGCTGGTTGTTTGAGAGGTGGTTCCTGGTGGAAAGGTTAGCGTCATGAGGGCGGGCATCGCTTCGGTAGTGTCAGATGAACTAAGGAGAACGGTGACAGGTTGGGGCGCCGCGGCGGGAAGGGTAACGGTGAGTGGGGTCGAAGCTCCACCTTCAGCGAGGATGCTGGTGCCGATAGTGAGATTAAGAGGGAGGCCGGAATCGAGATCGAAGTCTCCGAAGATCGGAAAGTGATCTGATGCCGTTTCAGAAGTGGAAGCGGGGAGTGCGTTGCCGGATTTAGGAAGGCCGGGGAAGCTTGCTTCGCGCGCGCTGTTATAAACTTCAAGTAGAGGGCCTCGATCGAGGAGAGCTTGGGAAATCAGCATGTAATCAAGCACGCTTCCAGATTGAAAGGTGCTGTCTGTAGTGCCGTTTTGCTGCAGCGGCATCGGATTTAACAAAGGGTAGGCGGTGAAATAAGAGGTAGGATCTGAGAAGTAGAGGACGGGAAAAGAAATATCGTTTCCAAGATCGTATGTCGCAGGAAGGGTGGTGAAATTTTGAAAATCGGACTCGGTGTAGCGCATATCCGTGCCAAGGAGATTATAGTCACCCATGACAATAATATGATCCGAGCCGTCGAGACCCTGATCATCGAGGTAGAATTTGATCCGCTCGATCTCGATGGCTCGGCGGAAGAAATCATCGGGATCAAAGCAACATTTTAAATGAAGCCCGATGATTGTGAGGTCATCATTGGTGCCGGGGACATCGACGACTGCGACGGGGTGGACACGGGTAATATCACGTGATCCAGAGGGCGAGGCGATGCTATCGGTGCTGCTGAAAGGGAATTTCGACATGATGATGACCTCGTTCATGGAATCAAAATCAGTCCCACTGGGGATCAATATGTGCGAGTAGCCGAGCGCGGAAGCGAGTCGATCGAGATTCGAAGGGGTTCCCGTGGTGTCTTGAACTCGGACCTCCTGAAGAGAGACAACATCAGCATTGATCCGTCCGAGCACGTCCTGGAGTGCTTCGTAGCCTGGCTCACCGGGAGTATCGATCCCAAGGAAAACGTTCATCGTTGCGACCCGAACACTCGTAGCAGCGAGCGGGAGCAGCATGAAAAGGTAAATGGTGATGAGCTTCACGCCCATGACCGTCCGCTCCGAGAGGCTACAGAGCAAGTGTGAAAGTGATGGTGGTGTTCGGATGACTTTGCTAAAAGTCTTGAGGTGAAAAGCGACTACCGAATCGAAGAAGTCCTGAACCAATCAGGACAGCAGATTGTCTATCGCGTTTCAAATGCGAGCGGGCAGAGCTTTGCACTCACTCGGATCATCTTTGGAGAAGCCGAATTGGGTGGACTCGAGGATGGAGTTTTTGAAAAAGCGTTGGCGGCAGCCAAGCAGCTTGATCACCCGTGTCTTCGTAAGGTTTTGGATGGAGGGGTGGATGAGGTAGATCATGCACCATGGATTGTGACGCAGTGGTGGGATGCTAAGTCTGCCAAGCAGCGCCATCAGGATGGAGAATTTCTCTATGAAGATAAGGTTCGCTTAGAAGGACAAGCTCGTAACTTAATGGAGGGCTTAGGTGGCTTTGCTGCTTCCTTGAAATTTGATCCTTCACAAGTTGTCGGGATTCAGGCGCAGGATGGAACTGGAGTTGAGACCTTCGGGCTCGATCTTCGTGAATGGTTTGCGGTGTATTCCCGCACGGGTGATGCTCATTTTGATCGGAATCCAGAACTTGGGTTCGCGCGAATGATGGGGGCGCTCCCGGTTTCAGCGCCTATTGTTTCTGCCGCGCAAGCTCCATCGGCTCTTCCTCAAGCTCTTGTTGTGTCTTCAGGGTCGGGTTTGTCGGCTGGCTGGATCGTCATGATGATTTTTTTGGCAGGAGCGATCGGCGGTGGCACTTGGTGGGCGACTCAGAAAAAGAATGCTAAGCCTCCCATTGCTGAGGTCAAAACTGAGCGAGTTGAGGTGATTGAAAAGAAGTCTCTGGTTTCAGTTCCGCTAGCTGAACCGCCGGTGGCACGAAATTCGTTTAAGGTTTCTGACGAAGAGAAAATTAAAACAATGAAAGGTGAGACGATTAGTCTAACCGGTAGACTTTTAAATTATGAGTCTAATTCGAATTACCTCTACCTTCATTTTAAAAAATTTAGAAAGGGTTCAAAGAGAGTATTAGCGGTCAAGATTCCTAAGAAAATACTGACCGCTTCGCGAGATGCCGGATTTTTTAAAAAGGTGATTGGGGAAAGGATCCTAGCGACTGGTGAAGTGGCTCGCTCAGGTGGAGGGCGAGGGTGGTATGTTTTTTTAAAGGATGTGGATGATTTACTCGTGCTTGATCAGCAAAAGCCCGCGCCTCAAATTCCTAAAGCCATCATTAAACCTAAGGAGCGGCCGCCAGCAGGAGAGATCGTAGATGTTGCGGCATCGGATTCAGCAGCGATGAAGAAAAACGTCGGAAAGTGGGTCGCGCTCACTGGGCGTGTGGTGCGGATCAGCCGAACGGGGTGGATCTTTGAAGCCGAGACCGAAGATGGAGGCATCATCTCGGGGAAACTCGGTGAAGGAAACCTTTCAGATGCGGTTGGCTTTACCATCACCGCGATAGGGCAGCTCACAAGCGAGAGCGAAATCGTGGTCGCGACCAAGGATGATATCGAGATCGACGAAGAAGGTGGCTCGTTTGAGTTTAAAGAATTTTATACCATCAAAGATGATCAGGGTATCCGCTCGTTGGAGGGAGAGCGCCTTACGCTTGAGGCCTCAGTGCTAAGGGTTGAGAAGTCTGGTAGTGGTTCTACCTTCTATCTCGTCTTCACCGAGGAGAGGCCATATTTGGCTGCTGCGATAGGGAGTGATGATGAGAAGTATGGTGTGACTTATAAATATCTAGAGTCCTTAGTGGGGAAGAAAATCCGTGTCACCGGAAACGCGTCAGCGGAACGTGGTGGGAGACGATTCATTCTCAGAATGGGTGGGAAAGACGATATCGAAGAATGACTGTCAGTGCTTTTCCTCGTTCGATTCAGACCTTAGCACGGCAGCTTCAAGAGGCTGCCGTGGATCATGAGGCTTTTGAAATTCCGCTTCCGCTTTGTCATTTGCAGGAATGCCGAGCGACTTGCTGTCATGATGGAGTGATGGTTTCCGATGAAGAAGCAGAAGTGCTCGGAAGAGGGGTGATTGAACTCGCTGATGGCCGAAAAAAAACGGAAACGATCCCAGCTTCTGGTGAGCAGCTCGCAGAGAATTTTCCCAATCATTTTTCGAAGACTCGTTGTGTCTTTCTGGACGAACAGCATCGATGTATGTGGCAGCTGAAGTCAGTCGAAGAAAGAAAGCATCCTTGGTTTTACAAGCCGATTTCCTGCTGGATGCATCCGCTTTTGATTGCAGAGCAAGACGGACGTCCGGTTCTTACCGTGCGTCACCCGGAGCGCGATGAAACGAATTTTGCGACGCACACCCCATGTGGTCAATTAATGGCTGGAGCTGATCCAGCACGGATGACGCTCAAGATGGAACTCGAGATGCTCTCAGAAATCTCAGGCAGGGATTTCTTGCGCGAACTGAACGCGCCCACTGTGTGATTCAAACGACCTTTCATCTTCGTTATTTCGATCATGAGAGAGTTGATTCTTCAGGACGGTTTTTCACGTGTTTCCAAATAAGAGAGGCTTCTACGATCATCCAGAGCTCGAGCATGATGGTGATAAACCCGAACACGAAAAGGAGCCAATTTCCGCTCTCGGAGAAGTCTCGGAGCTTATGTGACATCGCAATGAAGGGAAGTAAGAGCAGTGCGATTCCGGGAATGAGCGTGATGTAGTTTGGCATGCCACGGCGGCGTAACCAGAAGGTGATCACGAGGAAGGAGAGACCGGCGAGGAGCTGATTAATTGCCCCGAAGAGAGGCCACAAGATAGTGCCTCCGCTGCCGGGAGTGCCATTGGCTCCGGGGAGGCGGGCGATGAGGTAAGCGATGATGATTGCAAAAAAGGTGGCAACGTAACGGTTAGTGAGCCACTTGAGGGGATTTAGCTTCGAGGCCTTTTCTGTGCCACCAAGGCTAGCAGCAAATTCTTGGACGACGTAGCGCTGGAGTCGGCAGGCAGTATCTAGTGTGGTTGCCGCAAATGAGGCGACGAAGACTCCCATCAGCGCAATGGCAAAGGAAGAGGGAATACCGATTGCTTTCAGGAAGTTTGCACTGCCTTCGACGAAGGCTCCGACCTTGGCGGCGAGTCCACCGGCGGCGGCCCAAGAGGAGTAGCGAGAGTCGAACGCTTCAACTCCGAGGAGCTGATTTTCACCTGAGCCAAGTCCGATTCCTGCGACACAGGCGAGGATGACAAGGACCGCCAAAAAGCCTTCCGTGAGCATGGCACCGAAGCCAATAAATTGGGCGTCGGTCTCGCACTTGAGTTGCTTTGAAGAAGTGCCGGAGGAGACGAGGCAGTGGAATCCTGAGATGGCACCGCATGCGATGGTGATGAAGAGGAAAGGAAAAATTGGAGGTGCTCCTGCTGGAGAAAGATTCAAGGCTGGGGCGACAATTTTCAAGGCTGGGCGTGTGGCTTCAGCTTCAACCGGAGCTCCACCCATGAAGGAGGCGTAGATGAGACCAATGACAACAAGCCCAAGGGCGAAAAGAAGCTGGAGGCTATTGATGAAATCACGCGGTTGTAGAAGGGTCCACACCGGAAGAACGGAAGCGAAGAAGCAGTAGCCGAGAAGAATCATGCACCACTCAAGGATGCTTAGCGATTGCATCGCGGCATTGAAATTTGCGAGCACGCCAACGTTTCCATAGGCGACCGAAAGCAACATCAGCACAAGAGCGATGACTGAAGGAATGAGAAGATTGATCCCTTTTCGGTGAAGGGTGAGGCCGATTAAGACGGCGAGGGGAATTTGGACAAGGCACGGAAAAATCGACGCGGGATACATTTTAAAAACCGCTGCAATCACGAGTCCGAAGATTGCGAGAACAATGGTGAGAGCGAGAAAAAGGATGCTCAGGAAGAGAATGCGAGTTCGCTTGGTGATGACTCGTCCGGCGATGTCTCCGACGGTTTGACCTTTATTCCGAAGAGAAACGACAAGCGCTCCGAAATCGTGCACCGCGCCGATGAGGATTGAGCCAAAAAGCACCCAAATGAGAGCGGGAACCCACCCCCAGATGACCGCGAGCGCTGGTCCAACGATTGGTCCGGTGCCGGCGATGGAGGTGAAGTGGTGACCGAAGATGACTTTCTTGTCACTCGGGACAAAATCAACACCATCCTCAAGCTCGATCGAAGGAACGGTAGCCTTGGGGTCGAGACGGAAGAGTTTCTGGGCGAGCCATTTTCCGTATGTGTGGTAGGCGACGTAGTAGAGGATAAAGGCACCGAGTGCGATGGCGAGCGTGCTCATGGGGTGCTAGGATATATGGTTCTCTAGTGCTTCGAAGACGGGCGGTGGGACGTAGCGACGCACTGTTTTTTCCCAGCCATTAGGACCAGTGAGTCCCTTGATCATGTTAGAGGAAAGCTCAGCAATATCGCGGGGGGGCATCAGAAAGACGGTGTTGATTTCTGGGGCCATGTCAGCATTGATATGACGCATCATTCGCTCGTATTCATAGTCTTGCGGTGAACGGATTCCACGGAGAATGAACTCAGCGTTCACCTCTTTTGCGTAATCAACTAGGAAACGATTGTCGAAATGTGTGATCGTGAGCCGCTCACAGGAGGGGATGGAAGCACGGAGCAGATCGAGCCGTTCTTTGACGGAAAAGGTGTAATCTTTTCCTGGATTCGTGCCGATCGCGACGACGAGACGATCAAACAGTTCTAGACCCTGGCGAATCATCCAGAGATGCCCGTTAGTGGGAGGGTCAAAGCTTCCCGCGTAAACTGCCGTTTGCATAAAAAATTATGTGTGAATGACTGATCGAATGAGGCTCGATTAAGGGCAACAAAAAAAACCTTAACAGATGAGGGGTGAAAATCCCGACAAAAAAGCCCGATTTGTATGAAAACAAATCGGGCCAAGGGAAGAAGGGTGCTTTTTAAGCGAGTTCAGCGAGCTTCGCTTTGATCGCTTCAGCATTTGGGAGGTCTCCAGGAGAGTCGTTAACCTCGGCGTATTGCACGATGCCGGCCTGATCAATGATAAAGGCTGAGCGCTTAGGAACACCGCCCATGATGAGGTTTTTCTCAGGAAGAAATTGCTCGTATGCGATTCCAAAGGCCGCGGTGGCCTTGTGATCGTAGTCCGAAAGAAGCTTCAGGGTGATTCCTTCTTTCTCAGCCCATGCCGCCTGGGCAAAAGGACCGTCTCCAGAGATGCCAAAGACTTTACAGCCAAGGTCAGAATACTCACCAAGGCCGCCAGAAATGGCGCAGAATTGCTCTGTGCAGACGCCAGTGAAGGCCATCGGGACAAAAAGGAGGAGGATGTTTTGCTCGCCGATTTCCTCGGAGAGTTTCACAACTTCAGGACCGTCTGCTCCGAGAGCAACGAGGGAAAAATCAGGCGCTTTATCGCCAATTTGGATACTCATAACGCCGCGACTATAATTCGGGAATAAGCGGGGTCAATGGGTCTTTATTGCGAGAGCCCAATCACCACCTCACGCCATTTCTCAGCAAAGGTTTCATCTTTTGCTGCGAGCTCGTCAGCCATCGTCTCTGCTTCATCGGTCTGACCGGTGAGCCAAGCGAAGGCGATCTCGTGTTGGGTGAGTAATTCAGCGTTCTTAAGTTTTTGGTGGGCCACGAGAAGACTGGCTGGAGAAAGCTCCCCCCAAGTGACGAGTTCTTGCTCAGTGTTGATGATGCCATCTTGATGAGATTGATGAACGGTCATTACCTTTCCGTTTTGTGCCGTAACGGTCCAGCTTCCTTGTTCGTGAAAATCGACAAGGAATGCGGTTGCTTGAGTAAGAAGGTAATTCCACGCGACGAGAGCTTCCGGGTGAGACTGGGCGACCTCGTTGGTCAGAAGTCCTCGTGTCTTTTTAAAGTTGCCAAGTTGAGCTGATTGCTTTGTGACCGAGAGTAGTTCTTCCCAAGTTAAATTCGGCTGGTGGTAAGGGCGGAGTTGAAATCCTTTGTGAATTCGAGCGAGGCGGATCAGGCGAGATTCTAGGGTGTAGGAAGCACGTCCTTCGGTTTTGAGCTGTCGCATCGCATTTTCTACTTCAATGATTTGTTTTTCTGTTTCTTGAAGATCAGTAGGGCGCCCCGCTTGGGCTATTTTTTGAAGTAAAGCTGCGTCATGTTGATAGTGAATGAGTTGATCTTGATAGATTTGAAACCAAGGATGATCTTCTTGAGCTTGAGCTTCGGAAATTTGGGAAAAAAGTTCGCTCGCTTGAGAAAAGCGGCCTTGATCCCAGAGCTTCAGGCTGATGGCGAGAAGAGACGTCCAGTCTGCGATGCTCGACGGTGAATCCGAAAATCGATTGGTTTGAATGGGACCACTCAGAGCGAGGGTTTCGATGAGCTTGATTAATTTTTTTCGCCCCGGAGTCTCTTTAGGGAGTGCGTTAAACTGTTTTGAGAGTTGAGAAATTTCCTCGGCAGCTCGGGCGCTTTGATTTCCTAAGTAGAGATTTAGGAGCGCGACGATTCGGTAGAAGGCGAGTGTTGCAACTTCTTGTTCATCACTTTCTGAGAGTGTGATGAGCTGATCGTATGCTGAAGAGTAGTCTTTAGCTGCGACGGCCGAGTGAGCGGAATCCCATGCCTCTGCGCGACGTTTTTCTTGGCTGAATTGCTCCTCCTCAGCTTTTGTTTCAGTCGGCTTAGCTTCCACAATGGAACGTGGTGGTTCTGCGTCTTTCTTCTTCCATGGTTTTGTGAAAAAGAAAATGCCTCCGATGGCTAAAGTTAAAGCGGCAACGCCTCCCATAAAGGAGAGAGATTGACCTCTCCGTCTACGCCTGCGTGCGCGGGCACTTCCATGGATGACTTGAGCGTCTGAATCGCCAGCCTCCTTACGTGCTTTTTTAAGGATAGAAATGGCCTCGTCATAACTCTTCCAGCGGTGCTTTGGCTGATAGGCCATCATGCGGTCTACCGCTTCGCAGGTGTGATCACTCAGCCACGGAGCCACTTTCTTTAGGCGCGGAATCGTTTGCTTCGCCCGCTTGAGAACTTGAGTGGCATTGGTAGTGCTCTCAAATGGAGGCTTGCCGTAAAGCGCGTGGTAAAGGGTCGCTCCGAAGGCGTAGAGGTCGCTTCGGAAATCTTCTTCGCCTTTTTCGAGGGCTTCAGGAGGAACGTAGTAAGGGGTTGCCCAGACCTCTTCGGCTTGAGCGGAGCCACCTTGGGTGATGAGTGCGAGCCCGAAGTCGACGAGCTTCGCGCGGCCGTCTTTTGTAAAAAGAATATTCCCCGGTTTGACATCACGGTGAAGCACTCCGGCCTCGTTCGCTGCGCGGAGACCTTCGGCGACTTGGAGTGCGATATCGAGAACCTCGTCCTCGGGAAGCGCCCCCCGTTTAGACATCATCATCTCAAAGTTTTGCCCCTCGATCAATTCCATGACGAGGTAGAAGCGATCGTAGTCGCGCCCGACCGTGAAGATGCGGACGATATTCGGATGGTTTACGGCTGCGGTCAGGCGGGCTTCGCTTTCGAAAGCAGCGGCCCGCGTTTCATCCGAGCTGTATTTTTCATTGAGAACTTTGACCGCGACTTTGCGGTCTAAAGTCGTGTCCTCCGCGACAAAGACGACGCTCATTCCGCCAATAGCGTGGCGGCGTTCGAGGTAATACTTTCCGAGTTGGCGTTTGACTCGAGTCTCTTGCTCACACTTGGGGCAGATGACTTTGGTAAAGGGTTCAAAGCCTGTTACGTCCAGCAACTCCGCACAGGCGGGGCAGCTTTCGAGCATTAAATCTTGTGGCTCGCTGTCGCTCACAGATTGCTTAGCGCCCCTCGTTTAAGCCTCCGAACTGCCCCTGACCGGAATTTTTTCCAGGAATATTCCAAGGCATATCACCTACAGCATCGCTTCCCGGAGGTGGTACTGCTTTACGCTCGGCAACTTGAGTTCCACCACAGGAGAAGAGGGCTAGAGCGGTCAGAGAGAGTAGGATTTTCATCACCACGAAAATACCGCTGTTGCGCGGGATTTAAAGGAAAGATTTTTTAGCTGTGCTAACGGCCTTCCGGCATCACTGGGAGCAGGCCCAGAAGGAGTTGGTAGCGTTCTTCGGAGAAGTCGCGTTTTTCTCGATCGAGTGCTTCAATTTCATCGGCGAGGCAAAAGGCGATCATGTTGAGGGCCTCTTTTGAGTCGATATCGTCTTCCTTTAAGATGCGCTCGTAGGCCTCACGGACGTAAGGAGTGGCGACCGAGTCGAGTTGTTCCTGCACGGCGGGGATGAGGTGGGAGAGGTTTTCGTCCATTGGAGGTTTTTGTTTTCAGAAGAGGAGATACAAAAAAAGCGGCCCCTGCAAGAGGAGCCACTTTTTGAAAAACTTGGGATGATCCAAGGCTTAGCCGCGAGACGGCTTTTTGGCACGGCGAACCGAACCAAAGCGCTTTTGGAACTTGTCGATACGTCCCTCGGTATCGATGAACTGCTTCTGTCCAGTGAAGAACGGATGCGAGTCAGCAGTCATGCCGATGGAGACGATGTAATACTCAACGCCGTCGATTTCTTCCTTTTTATCGGAAGTGACGGTGGAGCGAGTGAGGTAGCGGTGGCCACTGGTCATGTCTTGGAACGCGACCGGGTGGTAATCGGGATGAATGTCTTTTTTCATGGGATGTCCAACTAGGATTGGCTGCAACGTTTCCGACGCTGCGGGGCGGTTCTTTGCGGGAAAAAGGTGGGGCTGTCAATGCGATTTCGGGGGATTTGCCTTCTCTGCTCTCGTCTGCTCTCGTCATTTTTCATGGGATGCTTTACTCTTCTCATATGAATTTGACGAACTTTGCGATAATGGACCCCCATCTTTTAGTGGGATTGGTCAATACAGAGCTGCGGAATAAGGCAGATTCACTTGAAGATCTTTGTAAGACGCATGGGCTGAATCAGGAAAGATTGGTGGCTCGTCTTGCCGAGGCTGACTACTTTTATCAGGAGGATCAGATGCAATTTAGGTAAGGAGTGATGGGATGAATAAAACGGAGCCTTTTTACGGCTCCGTTTTTTTTGATAAACAGGCGGTGTTCTAAAACCTAGAGGTTAAAGAGCTTGGTGTAATACTCAGTGGCCATGCGGTCAGAATCGAAGAAAGGGATGACGTCGTTCATGGAGTTGAGGACGATCTGCCACCAGTCATCATTGTGATCATAGTAGGCCGGTTTGATCTTGTGCTCGAGGATGTGATAGAGGGCATCAAGGTCATGCTGATCGCGTGCTTCAGGGGTGCAGCTTGGATCAGCAGGCGGGATGATGAAGGAATTTTTTCTATCTTCAGCGAATTCGCAGACCCAACCATCGAAGGTTGAGAAGTTGACTGAGGCGTTAAACGAAGCAGTCATGCCAGAGGTTCCAGAGGCTTCCCGGGTAACGACGGGGTTATTCAGCCAGACATCAGATCCGCACTTCATGAGGCGGGATAGTTCAAGCTCATCGAAATCGTGCTTCTCGTTACCAGTGGTTTAGTGGAAATCGTGAAAAGTTTGCATTGGTGAGAACGATCATGCATTTCTTGGGCCAGATGCGTTACGCGGTGCTCGGAAGTGGAAGCGGGGGAAATGCCACCCTAGTGGAAAGTGGGGGGAAGTATCTCATGGTAGATGCCGGATTGAGCGCAAAGCAGCTTTGCTTACGGCTTGAGGCTCTAGGAGTGAGTCCGGAATCGTTGACGGGAATCCTGTTGACTCATGAACATGGGGATCACACTCGGGGGCTGGATGTCTTTTTACGGAAGCACCGAGTTCCTGTGGTCGCGAGCATCATGACGGGGCGGGTGGTGCAGGAAAATCTGCGCGAGAGAGCGGAATGGATTTCTTTTGAAAGTGGACAGAAATTTCAGTGGGAAGGGTTCGATCTCGCGACTTTTGGCCTGCCTCATGATGCGGTGGAGCCAGTGGGATATGTCATTTCCGCCAATGATCACACGATGGGGGTGGCGACGGATTTGGGCCATGTTGATGCGCAGGTGCTTGCGACTTTAAAAGGGGTCGAGGGGCTAGTCCTCGAGGCAAATTACGAGTGGGCGATGCTGGAAGCGGATACGAAACGGCCTTTCAGCACGAAGCAGCGGATTTCCTCTCAGCACGGTCACCTTTCGAATGAACAAGCGGCGGATTTGGTTGCGGAACTCGTTGCGCACGGGCTGAAAAATGTGGTTCTCGGGCACTTGAGTAGCGATTGCAATACGGCCGAGGTGGCAATCGACGTTGTGCGAAAGCGGATCGGTGGTGATTGTGAGCTAGAGATTTGCTGTGCGAGCCAAAACGAGGTCACGAAATGGCAAAACCTCGTTCCGGAAGTGGACCCCGCGTTTTACGGTGAGCTTTTTGGCGGTTGATTGAGATTGCCAGCGGCGGATGGATCGGCAGACTACGCGCACGTGAGTGAGGTTCCCGTTAAGCCAAGTGCAGAGGAGTTTGCCGGATTGGCAAAGTCTGGAAATGTCGTGCCGGTGTATGCTCAGCTCGCCGCAGACTTTGAGACGCCAGTTTCGGCTTTCTTGAAGCTGCGCGATCGTAAGCATGCGTTCCTTTTTGAGAGTGCCGAGAGCACGGACTCTAGTGGGCGATGGTCGATTGTGGGGAGCCAGCCAAAGTGGATTTTTATTTCGAAAGGGGACGAGGTTACCATTACGCGTGGCGGACAGACTGAGCAGCGCAAGCGTGAGGGTGATGTGTTGGATGAAGTTGAGCGGCTGATGGCGGGTTACCAGTCGGTGACCCACGGTGATGCACCTCCGTTTTTTGGCGGTGCGGTCGGATACGTCGGATACGATGCGGTGGGCCAATTCGAACCAGCGGTAGCTGAAACGCCGGAGGATGATTTGGGCCTTCCGGAATCGGTTTTCTTTCTCGCGGATACCTTGGTGGTCTTTGATCACAAATTGCGTCGTCTTTTCATCGTCTCGAATGCGCTTCTGGATGAACACGATACGCCCGAAGAAGCTTACGCAGTCGCGCGAGGTCGGATCGAGACAGTCATCGCTTCGCTGGATCGTCCATTGCATGTGCCGCCTTTAAATGGCTTGGCGGAGATCAAAGCTCCGGAGCCTCGGAGTAATACCTCTCAGGAGGAATACGAGGCGATGGTGCTTTCGGCAAAGGAATACATCGCGGCGGGAGATGCTTTCCAGGTGGTGCCAAGTCAGCGATTTGAGGCTGACTTCGAAGGTTCCCCGATTGATCTCTATCGGGCGCTGCGGCACGTTAACCCTTCGCCTTACATGTTCGTTTATGAAACGCCGGAGTTTGCCCTCGTGGGGAGCTCACCGGAAGTTCATGTGCGGGCCATCGATGGTCGCATTGATATTCGCCCAATCGCGGGAACGCGCTGGAGAGGTAAAACCAAGGAAGAAGATGATGCCCTGGCGGCTGATCTTCTCGCCGATGAAAAAGAGTGTGCCGAGCATGTCATGCTCATCGATCTTGCTCGTAATGATGTGGGCCGAATTTCCAAGCACGGCTCGGTAAGTGTCGACGATCAGATGATTGTCGAGCGCTACAGTCACGTGATGCATATTGTTTCTAATGTGAGCGGAGAGCTTTCTCCGGAGCACAGTAGTTACGATGTTTTACGCTCCACTTTTCCTGCTGGAACGGTGAGCGGGGCGCCGAAGATTCGGGCAATGCAGATCATCAATTCGCTAGAGAAAAATAAACGAAATTCTTATTCCGGTGCGGTGGGATACTTTGCGTGGGATGGCAATCACGATTCCTGCATCGCGCTGCGAACTTGCCTCGTGAAAGACGGCAAGGTCTACATCCAAGCCGGCGCCGGGGTGGTTGCGGATTCAAATCCTACCTACGAATATAACGAAACCGTCAACAAAGCAGCCGCAATGATGCGTGCGGTGGGATTGGCCAAAACTCTCGGATAAATCATGCTAGTCGTTATCGATAACTACGATTCTTTCACTTACAACCTCGTCCAATATTTCGGCGAGCTCGGAGCGGAGATGAAAGTGTTCCGCAATGATGAGATCACGATTGAAGAGCTGCGAGCGCTCAAGCCCTCGCGGATTTGTATCTCTCCTGGACCTTGCACGCCAAATGAAGCGGGGATTTCCTGTGAGGTCATCAGAGAGTTTGGGCCAGAACTTCCGGTCTTTGGAGTGTGCCTTGGTCATCAATCGATCGGGCAAGTGTATGGAGGAAAGGTGGTCCGTGCCGCTGAGCTGATGCATGGAAAAACTTCAATGATTCATCACGAAGGTGCGAGTGTCTTTAAGGGGCTTAGCCAGCCATTTGTAGCGACGCGCTATCACTCTTTGATTGTCGAAAAGGAATCGCTTTCAGATTGTCTCGAAGTCACAGCTTGGACTGACGACGGTGTGATTATGGGTTTGAAGCACAAAGAGCATAACGTGCACGGCGTGCAATTTCACCCCGAGTCGATTTTGACTGATGAAGGGAAGCAGATCTTGAAAAATTTCCTCGAGCTTTAGCTCTGAGATCGACTTCTCAGGTCGTTTCTTTATCCCTTCATTATGCATGAAGATATTGAAAAGGTCTTAGTCGCGGAGGAGGTGATCGAGAAGCGCTTGGACGTCATCGCCGAGCGGATCACGGCTGACTTTAAAGATCAGGAGGCCGTTCAAGTGGTCGCAATTTTAAAAGGTGCGCTTGTTTTTATGGCTGATCTTTTACGGCGGGTGCCACTGCGTTTAGACATCGAGTGTCTCAACGTGGCAAGCTACCACGGAGGGACTGAGTCTTCTGGGCAGGTCGATTTTCTGGATCAAAAGCTCCCTGAAGTGAAAGGCCGCACCATCCTTCTTCTCGATGACATTTTGGATACGGGGCGAACCCTCCAAGCGGTCTCCGAAAAGCTCCGTGAAATGGGGGCGAAAGAAGTAAAAACCTGCGTTCTTCTTACAAAAGATAAAGAGCGAGCTGAAGAGGTAGAGGCTGATTACTCAGCCTTCGAGATTGGAGATGAATTTGTGGTTGGTTACGGGCTCGATTACGATGGTAAGTATCGCAATCTTCCTTATGTTGGTGTTCTGAGCTCCAATGCCCTGAAGTCATGAAATGTAATGTCGTCCGTGAGATCGATACCCTTGAGATTTTCCACCGCCAGAATGGAAACCTCAACTGCTGTGTGGTGCAGGGGCTTGATCTCAGCGAGGCGGATTTTGATCTCTCACAAGTGACCTGTGACGGGACGATTTTTTTAGGCTGCAAATTCGCGCCCGAAGTCTCGATCTGTGATTTACAAAACCACGGGGCAATGATTTTCCCCGAGTTCGCAGACCTGCCATACCATCCCTACCGAGGTGAGCTCTACACGCGAGAAGAGCTCATGGAAGGGTGGTCTCCAGAAGATGATCAGAGCGTGGATAAGCTCATCTACGACCACTTTGTCGAGAAGGGGAAAAGGGAACCCGATATCGTCGAAGCCTTGGCTGAGCGACTGCATGACCACGCGATCGACGATGCTTTGACGGATCTTTTGCAGGGCCGTGTTGAAAAAGATGGTCGTAAAAAAGTGGTCGCTATCATGGGCGGGCATGGAACTTCTAGAGCGGATCGCTGGTTTCGTGTCGTCGCTCATCTAGCAAATCGGCTAACGCAAGAGGGTTACTTCGTCGCTAGCGGCGGAGGCCCGGGAATGATGGAGGCGGCGAACCTCGGAGCTTATCTAGCTGACCTTGATGGCAACGCTCTCGATGACGTCATTGATACTCTCGCGGTAGCCCCAGGATACACGAGTGAAGGATACATCGAAGCGGCTCAAAAAGTGATCGATCAATATCCAACTGGTCACTCGAGTCTTGCGGTCCCAACATGGTTCTACGGGCACGAGCCTACGAATATGTTCTCCGTGCACGTTGCTAAGTATTTCTCAAATAGTATCCGTGAAGATGGATTACTTGCGATTGCGGAGCACGGAATTATATTTTCGCCAGGGAGTGCGGGCACAACACAGGAAATTTTTCAAGACGCGACCCAGAATCACTATGCGACTTTTGAAAACATCAGCCCAATGGTGTTCCTTTCGAAAGAGCGTTACACGCAAGAGACTCAGCTTTGGTCCTGTATCAAAGATTTAGCGAGAGGACGACATTACGATGACTACCTCTGCTTGAGCGATGAAGTGGATGAGATCGTGGAATTCATCAAAGCGCATCCGCCAATTCCGAGTGATGGTATGAAGCCGAAATCGGCTTAATCAAGCTCAACAAAAAACGAGTGATTTTCGCTGGGTTGAAGTGCTTTGTCGCGCTCTTTTGAAGTCTAATTATTTGGGGATGGTTGCGTGGATTTGCTCCATCGCCATCACTGCGTAGCTGGTGACGAGGATGGGGTCATTTTCCATCCAACGGGAGGCCGTGGTGTTGATCCATGAGCCGTCCTCACGTTGAGAGCTCAGGATTTTTGCTCCGAGCTGTTCACGCCAATGGATTTTGAGGCCATCGGTGCCTTGGAGAGTGGGCTTGCCGGCAGCAGCGAGGGTCTTCGCCATCACGTTGTAATAGTAGTAGAGGCCTTGGCCGCCGAGGCCGGGGTTCTCTTTAAGAGTGTAATTTTTCGAGAGCCACTCGATGACGGTTTTGACGCGTGGGTCGTCTTCGGTGAGGTCTGAGTAGATGAGGGAAAGGAGGCCGGCGTAGGACATGGAGCCATAACCGCGGAGGGAGACTTTTCCGTCTTTGTCGACTTGCTCGCCAGCTTTGGAATTGCCAGGGAAGTAAACGAAGGAACCGTCGTTTCCTGATTTTTCGATCTTATTTGTAGCTTTGAGATTTTGGCACTTTGAGATGAATTCGAGCGCTGCGCCCCAATCGAGCTCGGGTTGCTTGGTCGTGCCGGTATCAGTCGCGATGGTTCGGCTGTGGTAGAGGGCTTCAAGTGCGAGGTGGGTGTTCGAGAGGTCTGAGTGATCGTAAGAGCCACCGTAGCCGATGCCGCCATCGAACTCGCTATCGAGCTTACCTTTGACGCCCCAATCAGTCTGCTGAGAGATGAGGAAGGCGCGAGCTTTGAGGATGGTCTCCTTATACTTCATGGGGTCGGCAGTCATGAAGGCCATAATCGAGGTAGAGGTGTTGTAAGTGGCAAGGCCGATCGAGTAGATACCACCGTCTTCTTTCTGCTGGCTTTTGATCCAGTCGAGAGCTTTGAGGTAATTCTCGGGCATGGGCTTCTTAGTATCGTATGATGGATCAGAAAGCAGTGAGCGTACGGCGAGCGCGGTGAAGGCTGGGAACTCGTGATTTCCCCAGTAGCCGTCCTTGTGTTGTTTCGAGAGGAGAAAGGCGTTGCCTTTCTTGATGCTCTCTTGCATCTCGAGCTTGAGGGAAAGAAGGGCGCCGTCTTGAGCTTGCAGGCTAAAGGGGAGGGCGAGGCTGAGGGCGGCGATGAAAAGGCGTTTCATTTTGCTTCGTGGGGTTTGAGGATGAATTTTACGACGGTCCCTTCTTCGGGCACTTTCTTAGGATCGGTGAGCCATGCGTTTTCTCCGCCGTGGTCATTGCCGGGATAGCTGACAAGAGGAGGTTGGCGGGGGTGAATGGCGAAGAGATCACCAGCGACCTCAGCTTTGAATTGGCCTTCGTGCATGTAAGAGCCGGTATAGAGCCACGGGCCAGGCTTCATTGTTTTTTCGGTGACGGGATTGTAGATGAGCTCGTTAATGGGCTTACGGAGCGTTTTTTTATCCTGCTGCCATTCGAGGAAAATATCGAGGCGGGCTGCCTTTTTAATATCAGCCGGAACGTTGAAAAATTTTCCGGTAGGGCGGTAGTTCTCGTCAACGATTTCGAAGAGCTCTTTGGATTCTTTAAACCCGAGAAGCTTCATTGCGATATTGAGCTGAAGAGGTGAAACATCAGTAATGCAGAGAGCTTCGTGGACCTTTCCCTTGCCATTGACGAGGAGGTATTCGAGGGGGCGATCAACGATGTTCACGCCAGCACCAAAGGTGATCTCGCGGGTCTTTTGGTTGAGCTTTACTTTGCCGATTTGGAATTCGTTTTCATTGAGTTTTTTAATCTCGGGCTTTTGGGCCGTGGGCTCCGCTTCTTCGGCGCGAAGGCCGAGAAGAGAGAAGCTCAGAAAGAAGATGAAGATCAGAGAGGGCATGGAGGTTTCGGCAAGGATCGGCTTGAAAGAAAATCTTCGCAAGTATGGAACGTAAAATCGGGAGAAAGCTTAGCACTAATTTCCCTCAGGTGCTTCTTCTTCCTTTTCTGGAGCAGGGGTGAGCGAGGCTGCAAAGTCACGCCACATGAGGCGGGTGATTTGAAGGGAGAGCAGCTCGTTCGCTGGAGTGTCGAAGTTTTCAGGAAAAGGATAATCGAGGCTGGCGAGGTGCCCTCTGACCAAGCGAAAGACTGCTTTAAAGAAGTCATCTTGTTCATTCTCGCCGCCTGCACGAAGTGTGAGGACGGGGGTAGAGACAGGGGGCTTAAATTCTTCACGTTGGAAGGCGATGGTGAGAGGAGGAGCGGTGTTTCCTTCTGCGCTTGATCTCGCTGTTGGTGTTTTAAGAATCTTTGGAACAATCTGAAGTTGATCTCCTGAGTGTTTTCGGATGAGGGTGGCGACTTCGAGTGCGGCATTTTTGATCGAGTCGCTGGCTTTTCCAGAGGTGGAAATGAGGAGGGTTAATTCGGTTTCGGTAGTGGGGTCAACACTCCATCGAGGGAGAGTGGGAGCGAGGGAAGCAATGCCTTGAGCGGCCTGTTTGAGTTCATCAGGATTCGGGTTTTGTGCGGTATCGATGATGCGCTCTAGAGCAATGAGGGCGCGTTGAAAATCGCCACGCGCTTGCAGCATTGAGGAAAGTGCTAGCAGGCGGGCGGGCTCATGTTTGCGAGCGAAAGGGCGATACTCGCTCAGTCCGGGAGACGATTGGAGATCACCTAGGTCTTCCTCGGTGATTTCAGTGACAATGGACTCTTCTGGTTCTTTAGATTGAGCCGTAAGGTCGATTTTTGGTCCTTCGGTGATCTTGGGCTGCATCACGGGAGCGCCGGTAGCGAGGTCATCGCCGAAGTCCTCTGAAGGAAGAAGGGTGTTCTTCGGGGTCATGAAGTCCATTTTCTTCGTGCGCAGATGCCAAATCACCAAGGTGGTGAAGATGACACTGAAGATGACAATATAGTAAGGGATGCGCACAGGGTCGGGAGAATGGAAGGTAGAGGGAGAGAGGTGAAGAGAAAAAATTATCCTCAGCGTGGATCGGTGCAAGGGCACAAAAAAGCCGCACGGCGTGACCGAGCGGCTTTTTGAAAATCTAATCGGAGTAGCGGATCTTACTCAGCACTCTTCACGGTGGTAGCACGCTTACCAACGCGGTCGCGGAGGTAGTTGAGCTTCGCGCGACGGACTTTACCGCGAGAGACGACCTCGACCTTGTCAATACGCGGGCTGTGTTGGCAGAACACACGCTCAACCCCTGTTCCATAAGAAATCTTACGAACCGTGAAGCCTGAGTTGAGGCCATTACCACCACGCTTGCCTATGACGATGCCTTGGAAAAGCTGAATACGCTCTTTTCCACCCTCTACCACGCGGGTGTGGACTTTTACGGTGTCACCTACGTTGAAGTCCGTGGTGTTTTCCTTGAGCTGCTCTTGCTCGATCTTGTCGATGATGTTCATGGTCGTGTTGCCAGTGGGCGGGGGAGGGGAACTATTGGTTTTTGTTGGGTAATGCAAATGTTTTTTCACCACGATTGCGATTTCGCTCAAGATGAGGCCTCGCGTTCATTTCTGAGAGTCCTTTTTCCTTTAAAGTAGAAAGCCCGCTGTGATTTCTCACGTCGGGCTCAATGAATACTCTATGAAACAAAGTAAAATTTTAGATTCATCACACGGATGAATTAGCTACAGCCAGCGGCACTTCAGTTAGGTGCTGGAGGAGCAGGCTCAACAGATGAGCAGGAAGACAGTCCGACAAGGGACCCGGCGGTGGCGAGAATGAGGAGTAATTTCATGGTTCAATGAGTGAGAACGTTCATGGATTCGGTTTTATTCCACAAGAGTTTCAAAAAAAGAGGAAAAATCATTCGGGCATGAAGCTTGGCATGATCACTCCCGTGGTCTTCGGAGCTTCACCGAGAGTTTGAGAAAAGTGGATTTCGCAGTTTCTTGCCCCAAGCTTGTAGAGCTGGGAAATGAGTTCGGGGCGGTTGGCTGGTGCGAGCAGGAGAGGCGGGGTGGTGAAATTTTTGAGCTCCGCACCAATGAGGGCGAGGGCATCGGGGTCGTTTGTCATCATGCCAGGCCCGAGTAAGGCGGAGCCGGGGTGGTTGACGGAAAAGAGAAAGCCGGTGAGCTCACCATTTTTTTCAGAAAGGGAGCCGTGCCAAATATTCTCCGAGTTCTCCATGAAATGATGATAGTATTTGTTACGATTCATTCCGGTGAGTTCTTCCTCCAGCTGCACGATCGCTGGAATGTCTGCGATCTGAGCTGGGCGAGTGCCGGAGGAGTCTATTTGTGGGAGTTCAGGAAAGGTCATATCCTGATAGATCGCGGTCGGGCGGAAGCCTGCGCGCGTGTAGAGCGAGTAGGAATCGAGATTCAAGCCGCTCGAAACAAGATGGATCGGTTTTTCCTCCGCGCGATTGATGATTTCCGCGAGGAGGCGTTTAGCCACGCCTTTTCCTGCAAATTCAGACGAAGCATTCATGATGCCGAGCGAGAAGTGGCTGTCGTGCGGGTGGTAGAAGCAAGAACCGGCGATTTTTCCATCAATCTCGGCGATCAGACAGCATCCGGGGTCTAAAGCCTCGTAGATTTCTGGGAAAATTCGGCAAGCATCTGGCTGGCCTTTAGGAAAGCAATCACGATTCAGGTTCTGCTGATACCATTTATGAGTTGAGGAATGAATGAGATGAGCGAGATCAGTCCACTCGTGAGCCTGTAGGGAGCGAATCTTCATTTCTTTGTGTAACTAAAACAGGTGAAGATGAACAGAGGGCTTTTCAATTGACCTAGAATAAGATAATATTTATTTCATAAAGGGATGAATAAATGGCTATTAATCATTGCTTCGCTGTCCCTCTTTGGCTCTGGGGTATTTGTTGGAGGGATTATAAAGAGCAAAAAAACTTCATCGGTATCCCGTGAGAGCAAAATCGGAATTCGAAATTCTGAGCAGTCATATAGATTACGAGATCGAGCTCAGGGCCGAGTTGATCTTATTTCCGAAGATCGAGGTGTTTCGTTATCTAAAAAGTGTGAGCGAGTTCTTGCGGATGCGGATTTTCATAAGCGCAAAAAAGCCTTCGGGCAGATGCTAGAGGAACTGACCCCCGAGAATGCGCCAGAATATGTGGAGGCGGTCATGGCTTCTGATCTAGCGGGAGTCGATAATAGCAAAGAATGGGAGGGGGTTTTTCAGCGCTGGGGTAAGCTTGATCCCAAAGGTGCTCTGAATTTCCTCGAAGAAACGGATACATCAGTCTGGCATAGTTGGGCAGAAGGAGGAGCTCGTTATCATATCTTTGTCGGGTGGGCTGAGCAGAATGCGGCGGAAGCGATGAAATTTGCCACTGAGGAGGGGTTTGTAGAGAAGGACCAAAATATCATTGCTCCAATCATGTCGAACTGGGCCCAGCAGGATTCTTCAGCAGCTACGGATTTCATTTTCGATCAAACTGATGGGAAATACCGTCATCATTTAGGGCAAATCACTGAAATTATCGCCCGCGGGCAGGGGACAGAAGCGCTGGTGGCTTGGCAACGCGATGTTAAGTCACGAGATCCTGAGAATCAGGAATATGTCAACCGTGTCGTATCGGCACATATGAGGCATTTGCCTGTTGAGCAGGTGGTAAGTTGGCTGACTTCTGAAGCGGTCGATGACCGCGGCGGGGTTTCGATAAACACAGCCTCCACGGCTTACCGGCACGTGAGTAGTCATTATCCGTCTCGTGGACCTGAATTTCTGGCTGAGCTTTCACAACACAAGCTATCCTCTCAGGCGCTCAATTATCTCGTTCATAGAGAACTGGAAAATTCCCAGAGCAAACTCCCCGAATATCTCAAAGAACGTGTAGACGATTCTTCTCTGGATACTTTGAGGGCGATTTTCGAATCTGCGAAGCAATCTAAACGCTAAAAATGGGTGCTTTCGAGCCCTCAGAAACCCCGAAACTACAAGGTTTTTTAAGTATTTTCACTTTGAGTCAAAATACTTTTGACAGAGGGGGCGTCTTTGCTAGCTTCCCGCTCGCTTCCGGCAGCGGAGCGGGGATGCTCAAGAACCTTTTATATAAGGCTTCCGAGCACCTTAAACCACCGCCGTTTGCTTCACAATATCACTGGAAAGCTTTTGTAGCTCAGGGGTAGAGCGCGTCCTTGGTAAGGACGAGGTCGCGGGTTCAATTCCCGCCAAAAGCTCCAGCGATATGTGAGATGACTAACCCAGCTACAGAAACCAGCTACCAACCAATCCAAAAAAATGGCTAAAGAACAGTTCGAACGGAACAAGCCTCACGTCAACGTCGGCACAATCGGCCACGTTGACCACGGCAAGACCACCCTCACCGCTGCAATCACCATCACCCTCGCTGAGGCGACTGGTGGCGAAGCAAAAGCATATGATGAAATCGACGCCGCTCCCGAGGAGAAAGAGCGTGGTATCACCATCTCCACTGCTCACGTTGAGTATGAGACCGTAAATCGTCACTATGCTCACGTTGACTGCCCAGGTCACGCTGACTACGTTAAGAACATGATCACTGGTGCTGCCCAAATGGACGGCGGTATCCTTGTGGTCTCCGCTGCAGACGGCCCAATGCCTCAGACTCGTGAGCACATCCTGCTCGCTCGTCAGGTCGGCGTGCCTGCTCTCGTGGTATTCCTGAATAAGACCGATCAGGTCGATGACGAAGAGCTTCTTGAGCTCGTCGAGATGGAAGTGCGTGAGCTTCTCAGCCAATATGAATTTCCCGGCGACGACATCCCAGTTGTCAAAGGATCCGCTCTTGGAGCGATCGAAGGAGACGCGACTCAGAAGGAGAACATCCTTAAGCTGATGGAAGCTGTTGACAGCTACATCCCTGAGCCTGAGCGTCCAGTCGATCAGGACTTCCTCATGCCTATTGAGGATGTGTTCTCGATTGAAGGTCGTGGAACAGTTGCTACCGGTCGTATCGAGCGTGGCATCATTCAGAAGATGGGTGAAGTTGAGATCGTGGGTATCCGTGACACTCAGAAGACCACCATTACTGACATCGAGATGTTCCGTAAGCTTCTTGACGAAGGTCGCGCAGGTGACAACGTCGGACTTCTTGTTCGTGGACTTAAGAAAGATGACCTCGAGCGTGGTCAGTGCATCGTGAAGCCTGGCTCTGTTAAGCCTCACACCACATTTACTGCTGAGGTTTACGTCCTTTCTAAGGACGAGGGTGGACGTCACACTCCATTCTTCGCTAACTATCGTCCACAGTTCTATTTCCGCACAACGGACGTGACTGGTTCGATCACCCTCCCTGACGGTGTTGAAATGGTGATGCCTGGCGATAACGTCAACCTCTCAATCGAACTCATTACTCCAGTTGCAATGGAGCCTACCATGCGCTTCGCAATCCGCGAAGGTGGCCGCACCGTTGGTGCAGGTCGCGTGGGCGAAATCACTGCTTAATGACTTCAAAATCCGGGAAGCGTTCATTCGCTTGCGATTAATTGCTTCCCGTCGGCTGGTTTCAAACAGGGGCACCCTTTTTCGGGGTGCCCCTCAGTCGCCTCCAAAACACAACTTTGAAAAAGTAACTAGGACAGTAGCTCAATTGGTAGAGCATCGGTTTCCAAAACCGAGGGTTGTAGGTTCGAGTCCTATCTGTCCTGCCACTTTTTCGCCCCTTTTTTAATTATGTTCCAGAAAGCCTTTAAATTCATCGGTGAAGTTAAGACCGAATTGCGTAAAGCGTCCTGGCCGTGGGATCCCGATCCCAAGGTGAAAGGATTTAAGAAATATAAAGAGCTGACCGACTCCACCGTGGTGGTTCTTGTCGCGATCATTCTTCTGGCGGCATACGTGTCACTTTGGGATCTTATCAATACCCGAGTTGTCACATTCTTAGGCGATCTTTTCCAGTAGTTCAAAAATTACTGACGCATTTTTCGCCATTCTTTTTTTATTGTCCTTTTTAATCTCCCTCGAATCTCCTTTTTCCAATGCCATCTATTCCCGCTCCTAAAGACCAATGGTATGTCGTTCATGTTCTCTCTGGCCAAGAGCAGAAAGTAAAGCAACGTATCGAGCGCCTAGTGAAGGAAGAAGAACTCGGGGATAAGATTTTCGAAGTTCTCGTTCCTACCGAGCTCGTTTCCGAGGTCCGCTCAGGAAAGAAGACGGAGCAGAAGAAGAAATTTTTCCCCGGTTACGTCATCATCAACATGCATCTCCTAGAGTCTGCGACTGAGGTTGTTGAGGATACCTGGTCCTTCATGCAGGAACTCGATGGTTCCATTGGCTTCGCTGGAACCAAAAACCTTCCCATTCCAATGCGTCAGCGTGAAGTTGACAGCATGCTCGGTCAGATCGAAGAGCGTGAGGGTGCAGTTCGTCCGGCGATGGAATTCGAAGTGGGCGATACCGTCAAGGTATCCGACGGCCCATTCGAGAGCCAAAACGGGATTGTCGAGGAAATCGACCCCGAGCGCGGCAAACTGCGTGTTGCCGTGACTATTTTCGGTCGCTCCACTCCGGTGGAACTCGAATACTGGCAGGTTGAGAAGGCCTAATTACTATTTTAAGGCAGCAAGTTCTTGACATTTCTCTAAATTTTCATCCACACCCTCTCCGCCGCTCGCGGCAAAACACCACCACCAACCTTTAATCATGGCCAAGGAAGTAAAATCAGTCCTCAAACTCCAGATCCAAGCTGGACAAGCGAACCCTTCACCCCCCGTAGGTCCTGCCCTCGGTCAGGCTGGTGTAAACATCATGGGATTCTGTAAGGAATTCAATGCGGCGACCCAACAGTCCGCTGGTGATCTTCTTCCTACCGTGATTACTGTTTATAAGGATGCTTCATTCTCTTTCGTTACTAAGCAGCCGCCGGCAGCTGTTCTTCTTAAGAAGGCCGCAGGGATCGCCTCCGGCTCTGGTGAGCCAAACAAAGTCAAAGTGGGCAAGCTTCCTAAGGCTAAGCTCATGGAAGTCGTGGAGCGTAAGATCGTTGACATGAACACCAGCGATCCTGAGCAGGCCGCTAAGATTCTCGCAGGCACTGCCATGCAGATGGGCCTCGAGATCGTTGATTAATTTTTCCAACCCGCAGGAGGGCCGTTTCATTCTGGACCTGTCCGACCGCACTGCAGATAAGACAATGAGTAAAAGAAGTAAAAGATACGAGCAGGCTGCTGCTCTCGTTGAAGAGGGGAAGTCCTATTCCCTTGGCGAGGCTGTTGAGCTGCTTAAGAAATTCCCCGCACCTAAGTTTGATGCTACCGTGACCGTTTCGGCTCACCTCGGTGTTGACCCTCGTAAGAGTGACCAGATGGTGCGTGGTTCCGTCCCCCTTCCTCACGGAACTGGTAAGCAAGTTAAGGTCATCGTCTTCGCGACTGGAGATGCTGCTAAGGCTGCTGAAGATGCCGGTGCTGATGAAGTTGGCTATGAAGACCTCATCAAGAAGGTTCTTGGCGGTTACACTGATTTTGACGCTGCGATTGCGACTCCAGAAGCAATGGCAGAAGTTCGTAAGGCCGCTCGTGTCCTCGGACCACGAGGCCTCATGCCTAACCCGAAGACCGGCACTGTGACTGAGGACACTGCTAAGGCTGTCAATGCAGTTAAGGCTGGTTCCATCAACTACAAGGTAGACAAGAGCGGAAACGTTGCTGCCGCTGTTGGTAAACTTTCATTCTCTGCTGATCAGATTAACGAAAACGCAGCTTCTCTTATCGAGAACATCGTGAAAGCTAAGCCTGCGTCCGCAAAAGGTAACTACATCCAGAGCTTCACCCTCTCCGCAGCAATGCTTCCAGGGATTTCTCTCGATATCGCCGCTTATAGTGCATCCTAAACTCCTGAACGAAAAATGAATCCTGATAAGAAATACATTCTCGATGAGATCAAAGAGCGCGTTGACGTCTCTCCTTTCGTTCTCGTGGTAGATTACACCGGAACAACTGTTCCTCAGTTTAGCGAGCTTCGCTCACGCCTCCTCGAAAACGGAGCTGAGTGCCACGTTGCTAAGAACACTTTCATGAAGCGCGTGCTTTCTGATGCCGGCCTTCCCGATCTTGGGGAGAACCTCGTCGGCCAGACCGCTTTCATCACCGGAGATGCGGACGTTTGTGCGGTTGCCAAAGTCGTCGCCAACTTCGAAAAAGAATTTCAGAAGCCTGAGATCAAGGCGGGTATCCTCGACGGAGACGTCTTGGAGGCCGCTCAAGTGAAAGCCCTCGCAGCTCTTCCGGCTCGCGAAGTCCTTCTCGCCCAGCTTCTCTCCACCATCAATGCTCCAGCCTCCAAGCTGGTCCGCACTCTCAACGAGCCAGGTGCAAGCCTTGCCCGTATCATCCAAGCCAAATTCGACGGAGGAGAATAAACAATCTGAACGGATGGTCTTCCGAGTTTCGTTTAATAACGGAATAAGGGCGGCCTGAACTACAACCCAAACGGTTCCTCGTCGATCTTACGGCAGTAAGATTGAAATGTTCAAAAGCCTTGGACGCGACGAAAACCGACCAAAAAACTAAAATGTCAGACATTACAAAAATCGCAGAAGAGCTCGGTAAGCTTTCCGTACTGGAAGCCGCCGAATTGGTTAAACACCTCGAAGAGGAGTGGGGCGTAAGCGCTGCAGCTCCCGTCGCAGCAGTTGCAGCCGCCGGTGGCGGAGATGCAGCTCCAGCTGAAGAGAAGACCGACTTTGATGTCGTTCTCGCTGAAGCAGGTGGCAACAAAATCGCCGTTATTAAGGCTGTCCGTGAAGTTGCTTCCGGTCTTGGTCTCGCTGACGCGAAGAAGCTTGTGGAGTCCGCTCCAACACCAGTTCTCGAAGGAGCCAGCAAAGACGATGCCGAAGCCGCTAAGGCCAAGCTCGAGGAAGCTGGAGCCAAGGTCGAGCTCAAGTAAGCACCCGACTTTACCACCTGAGGCTGGCGTTAAAACCAGCCTCGGGCCCGGTCGGAGGAGACCTTTTGTTTAGGATATCTAAATCAAGTTTTAGAGTTTTAAACGAAGCGCCCCCTCCGTTCGTGCCTTTCACAGACGGAATTGCAATTCCAGAACCAGAATCCAACACCAGCCCTGTAACAAGGCCTGGTGTTTAACTCTCATCCGGACCCAGATTATGTTGAAGCGAGAATACTTTGGAACCATTGAGGAGGTCATCGAACCTCCCAACCTGATTGAGGTGCAGTCTAAATCCTACGAGGATTTTCTGCAAAAAGATGTGCCCCCAGCACAGCGCACTGAAACCGGTCTTCAGGCCGTATTTCAAGAAGTGTTCCCGATTAAGAGCTACGATGACACCATCGAGCTCGCCTTCGATTCTTATGATATCGAAGATTCTAAGGCATCTGCCCTTGATGCTCTCCGCACCGGAGAGACCTTCTCGGCGGCCCTTTATGTCACTTTCAATCTGAAGGACGACACAGGCACCAAAAAGGAGCGAGTCTACATGGGTGAGCTTCCAATGATGACCCGTCGCGGCACCTTCGTGATTAACGGAGCAGAGCGAGTGATCGTTTCCCAGCTCCACCGTTCCCCGGGTATCTGCTTCGAGAAGTCGATCCACCTGAACGGTAAAATCCTTCACAGCTTCCGCATCATTCCTGATCGTGGATCTTGGCTCGAGGTTCAGTTCGACACGAACGACCTCATGTATGTCTATCTCGACCGCCGTCGTCGCCGTCGTAAGTTCCTCGCGACCACATTCCTTCGTGCTCTCGGTTATCCAACCGAACGTGAGCTTGTCTCGAACTTCTACAAAATCCAGAAGCTCAAGATCAGCGAGAAGATGGATGAAGAGAGTCTCGCTTCACTGATGCCCTTCGAGGATATCGCTGATGGTGAGGTCACCGTTGCTCGTGCCTATGAGCCGCTCTCGATTGGTGTCATCCGCCAGCTTGTCGCTCTTGGCCAGAAGACGATCGACGTGATCGACTCCTCTGAGGATGAAATCCTCGTAAAGTCCCTCAAGAAGGACCCTGCCTTCGACGAAGAGTCCGCGCTCAAAGACATTTACCGCAAGCTCCGCCCTGGCGATCCTCCGACCGCTGCGAATGCTCGTGCACTTCTCAAGCGTCTCTTCTTTGATCCCAAGAAATACGACCTCACTCGTGTCGGTCGTTACAAAATCAACCAAAAGCTCAAGATCGATGTCGACTCTAACGAGCGCATCATGGTTGGGGAGGACTTCCTCGCTGCGACCAAATACATCCTGCAGCTCAAAAAGGGTGAGGGTGTTCTGGATGATATTGATCATCTTGGTTCACGCCGCGTTCGTGCGGTTGGTGAGCTCCTCGCGAACCAGTGCCGTGTTGGTCTCGCCCGTACTGAACGCCTCGTGAAAGAGCGTATGACTCTCTTTGATGTGAACATCGAAGGCATGACTCCACAGAAGCTGATTAACCCGAAAGCCCTCTCGGCTGTCGTGCGTGACTTCTTCGGTCGTTCTCAGCTTTCCCAGTTCATGGACCAGACTAACCCGCTCGCTGAGCTCACCCACAAGCGCCGTCTTTCGGCTCTTGGACCTGGTGGACTTAACCGTGACCGTGCTGGCTTCGAGGTTCGTGACGTTCACACCTCCCACTACGGACGGATCTGCCCGATTGAGACTCCCGAGGGTCCAAACATTGGTCTCATTAACTCGATGTGCACCTACGCTCGCATTAACGAGTTCGGGTTCATCGAGACTCCATACCGCGTCGTGAAAAAGGGAAAGGTCTCCAACAAGATCGAATACCTCACGGCCGACCAAGAAGAAGGCTATCTCATTGCTCAGGCAAATAACGCGATCGATAAGAAAGGTATCTTCCTGAACAAGCGCATCACCGCTCGTGAGCGTGGTGAGTTCCTCGAGGTTGATCCTGATCGCGTCGATTACATGGACGTGTCTCCAAAGCAGCTCGTTTCCGTTGCTGCCGGTCTCATCCCGTTCCTCGAGCACGATGATGCCAACCGCGCACTCATGGGATCAAACATGCAGCGCCAAGGTGTGCCGCTTCTCGTTTCTGACTCGCCATATATCGGCACCGGTCTTGAAGAGAAAGCCGCACGTGATTCACGCGCTGTCATTGTAGCCGAGGCCGACGGTGTCGTCGCCGCTTCTACCGGTGAATTCATCATCACGACTAAGGATGGAAAACTTCCCGTCTCTGAAGAGCGTTTCCTCTCTGAGCCTGAGGCCATCAAGTCTGATCCTGCTAAAGGAACCTTCGTATATCCGCTTCGTAAGTTTATGCGGTCAAACTCCGGTTCCTGTATCAACCAGAAGCCGCTCGTCCGCTCTGGTCAAAAGATCAAGAATGGCGACATCATTGCTGACGGTCCTAACACCGAAAACGGTGAGCTTGCTCTCGGGCGTAACGTTCTCGTGGCCTTCATGCCATGGAACGGATACAACTTTGAGGATGCGATCGTCATTTCAGAGCGCATGGTGAAAGACGACGTTTACACCTCGATTCACATCAGTGAGTTTGAGTGTGCCGCTCGTGACACCAAACTTGGACCTGAGGAAATCACTCGTGATATTCCAAACGTGGGTGAAGAAGCGCTTAAGAACCTCGACCATGACGGCATCGTCCGCATTGGTGCTGAGGTGAAGCCTGGCGATATCCTCGTTGGTAAGATCACTCCAAAGTCTGAGACTGAGCTTGCTCCTGAGGAGCGCCTCCTTCGCGCGATCTTTGGTGAAAAGGCTGCTGATGTTAAGGATACTTCACTCCGCGTTCCTTCCGGTTGCACTGGCATCGTTCAGGACATTCGTATCGCGACACACGGCATGGCCCGTCGTAAGGAAATCGAAGCCGACCCAGCGAAGCTTAAGAAGCAGCTCAAGAAGATTAACGACGAGCACAAGAAGAAGAAAGACCAGCTTACTGACCAGCTCACTGAGAAGCTTTCCGACATCTTGCTTGGAGAAAAAATTCCTCTCGACGTTGTGAACGCGCAGTCCGGTGAGATCATCATCCCTGCAAACCGTAAGATCACGAAGACTCTTCTTCGTAAGCTTGCTTCCGTTTACGATCACATCGAGATCGACCCATCTCCGATCCGTAACAAGATTCTTGAGATCATCTCCGGATTCGAGTCCCGCTTCTCGGAGCTTGATGGAGACCGTGAGCGTCGTCTCGACCAGATGGAATCTGGTGACGAGATCGATCCCGGTGTTGTCAAAGAAGTGAAGGTCTATGTCGCCGCTAAACGTAAGCTCAGTGTTGGTGATAAGATGGCGGGTCGCCACGGAAACAAGGGTGTTGTATCGGTCATCGTGCCGGAAGAGGACATGCCTTACCTTTCCGATGGAACTCCAGTTGACATCTGCCTCAACCCACTTGGTGTGCCATCTCGTATGAACGTTGGACAGGTTCTTGAAACTCACCTTGGTGTCGCAGCTAAGGCTCTTGGTTTCAAGGTCGCTACTCCGATTTTCGATGGTATCCACGAAGACAAAATCTGGGAATACATGTCCGCGGCTAAGAAAGTCGACGGCTTCACCTGGATTGGAGACGGAAAAGACGGTTCAATCGCCGGTAAGTCCACTCTTTATGATGGTCGCTCCGGAGACCCAATTCACCAGCCCGTTGTGGTCGGTATCATTTACATGCTGAAGCTTGGTCACCTCGTGGCTGATAAGATTCACGCTCGTGCCGTTGGCCCATACTCACTTGTTACCCAGCAGCCGCTCGGTGGTAAGGCCCAGTATGGTGGTCAGCGATTCGGTGAGATGGAGGTCTGGGCTCTCGAAGCCTACGGCGCCGCTTACACCTTGCAGGAACTTCTGACGGTGAAGTCGGATGACGTGCAAGGCCGCACCAGAATTTACGAAGCGATCGTGAAAGGGGATAACAGCCTCGAAGCTGGAACTCCTGAAAGTTTCAATGTTCTCATTAAGGAAATGCAGTCCCTCGGACTCGACGTGAAGCCAGGTCGTTCTGGTAAGCCGAAAGACGGGCTTCCTGCAGCAGGTGGAGATTTCTCACTCGACGATCTCACCATCTAATCAACGCAAACCCAGAAACACTAAACTACTTACTTTACTAGCATTATGAGCGTTGAAGCAAATATTCGCGAACTTTACGGAGTCAACGACAAGCCTGAGCCATTCGATCAGGTTTCTATCACCGTCGCAAATCCTGAGACCATCCGGTCTTGGTCGATGGGCGAGGTCCAAAACCCTGAGACAATCAACTACCGGACTTTTAAGCCCGAGAAGGGTGGTCTTTTCTGTGAGCGTATCTTCGGTCCAACTCGTGACTGGGAATGTGCCTGCGGAAAATACAAGCGTATCAAACACAAGGGCGTCACTTGCGACCGCTGTGGTGTTGAGGTGACTCTTTCTCGCGTCCGTCGTGAGCGCATGGGCCACATCGAACTCGCTGTGCCTGTCTCTCACATCTGGTTCTACAAGTGCATGCCTTCTCGTATCGGTCTTGTCCTCGACATGACTGCCCGTGAGCTCGAGCGCGTCATTTACTACGAAGATTACCTCGTCACCGAGCCTGGCAAGACTCCTCTTGAGCGCGGCCAACTCCTCACCGAGTCTGAGCTTCGTGATGCCGAGGAGGACCACGGTGAAGAAGCATTCCGCGCCGGAATGGGTGCTGAAGCGATCCGCGACCTTCTTTCTCAGGTCAAACTTGATGATCTCATCGTTGAGCTTGAGGAAGCGATGGAAGCAACTCGCTCCAAGCAGAACCGCAAGAAGCTCGCCAAGCGCCTTAAGCTTGCCCGTGGCTTCCTGCAGTCCAACTCCCGTCCTGAGTGGATGATCATGACCATTCTCCCGGTCATTCCTCCCGATCTTCGTCCTCTCGTCCCTCTCGAAGGTGGACGTTTCGCGACTTCCGATCTTAACGATCTCTACCGCCGCGTGATCAACCGGAACAACCGTCTCCGTAACCTCATGCAGCTCAAGACTCCTGAGGTCATCATTCGTAACGAGAAGCGCATGCTTCAGGAAGCAGTTGATGCTCTCTTCGATAACGGCCGCCACGGTCGCGCTGTCACCGGAGCTGGAAACCGCGCCCTCAAATCGCTTTCCGATATGCTCAAGGGCAAAGGTGGACGTTTCCGTCAGAACCTCCTTGGCAAGCGTGTTGACTACTCTGGTCGTTCCGTGATCGTTATCGGGCCTGAGCTCAAGCTCAGCCAGTGCGGTCTTCCGAAGAAGATGGCCCTCACTCTTTTCGAGCCCTTCATCATTCGTCGCCTGAAAGAACTCGGCTACTGCCACACCGTTCGTTCTGCGAAGAAAATGATCGATCGTAAGACCACTGAGGTCTGGGACATCCTCGCTGAAGTTACCAAGGGTCACCCAGTGATGCTGAACCGCGCACCGACTCTTCACCGTCTCTCTATTCAGGCATTCGAGCCTGTCCTCATTGAGGGTTCTGCAATCCGTCTGCACCCACTCACTTGTGGAGCATACAATGCGGACTTCGATGGTGACCAGATGGCTGTGCACGTTCCTCTTTCTGTGGAAGCGCAGATGGAAGCGCGTCAGCTCATGCTCGCGACGAATAACATCTTCTCGCCTGCTTCTGGACGTCCCGTGATTACTCCTTCTCAGGATATTATTCTCGGAACTTACTACCTCACTTGGGCGCGCATGCGCACCGCGAAGGAGAAGGCAGAGTCCACTCAGCACCTTCCGCTCTTCGAGAACACCACGGAGGTGGAGTTCGCGATTGCGAACCGTAAGGTCGACTACCACGAGCCAATCCGTGTCCGTAACCCAGATATGGGTAAAGATACCGTCTTCGGTGACAAGGAGAAGAACGTGATCGAGACCACTCCAGGTCGTGTGCGTTTCAATGAAATTTGGCCTGAAGGCGTTGGTTTCGTAAACTACAACGTCGGCAAGAAGCAGATTGGTGACATCATTTGGCGCTGCTACCAGGTTGCTGGTGGTAAGGCGACTGTCCAGACCATGGATCAACTGAAAGAGATTGGCTTCAAGGAGGCGACTCGTTCCGGTTGCTCCATTGGTATCGTCGATATGGTCATTCCTGAGGAAAAGACCGAAGAGCTTAAGACCGCTTATGCTGAGATTGACGTCGTTTCCAAGCACTACCGTAATGGTGTCATCACTGATGGTGAGCGCTACCAGAAGGTGGTCGACGTTTGGACCCGCGCTGGTGACAACATCGCGAACGCTCTCTACCGCAAGCTTGAGTATAACGAAGGCAAACCGAAAGCGAACCCACTCTTCATGATGGTCGACTCCGGTGCTCGTGGTAACAAGAACCAGATTAAGCAGCTCTCCGGAATGCGTGGCCTCATGGCTAAGCCCTCTGGTGAGATTATCGAGCGTCCGATTACCTCGAACTTCCGTGAAGGTCTTTCCGTGTTGGAATACTTCATCTCCACCCACGGTGCTCGTAAGGGTCTCGCCGATACCGCGCTTAAGACTGCGGACTCCGGTTACATGACCCGTAAGCTCGTTGACGTCTCTCAGGATGTCATCGTGACCGAGCCAGATTGCGGAACGAACAAGGGAATTACCGTTCAGACCATTTACTCTGGTGATGAAGAGGCTGCGTCTCTCGCATCTCGTATCTACGGTCGTTCTTCTTGTGAGAAGATCGTTGATCCCGTTTCAGGTGACGTCATTGTCAAGAAAGGTCAGCTCATTGATGAGGCTACCGCTTCTGCGATCGAGAACGTCGGTCACGAGCGCCTCAAAATTCGCTCTCCGCTCACTTGTGAGTCCGAGCGCGGTTGCTGCCAGACTTGCTATGGCCTGAACCTTGCTACCGGAAACGTCGGTAAGATCGGTGAAGCAGTCGGAATTATCGCCGCTCAGTCGATTGGTGAGCCAGGAACACAGCTTACGATGCGCACATTCCACTCCGGTGGTGTTGCTCTCGGTGCTTCCAAGCAGCCAGAAGTGAAGTCTAAGAATAAGGGTGTCGCTTACTACAAGGACCTCCGCGTGGTAGAAGATGTCGATGGAAACTTCGTCGTCCTCAACAAGAACGGCTCCCTCTCAGTGCGCGATAAAGATGGCCTCGAGCTTGAGTCCTACAACGTCGTGATTGGTTCTGTCATCTCCGTTGCCGATGGTGGTGACGTTAAGAAGAATCAGCAAATCCTCACTTGGGACCCGCACTCCGTGCCGATTATTTCGGAGAAGGGCGGTAAGGTTGAGTTCCGTGATATGATCACCGGAATTACCATCCAGTCCGAGACTGATAAGCAGACCGGTAAGAAAGGTCTCACCGTGACCGAGCACAAAGAGGATCTTCACCCACAGGTCGTGATCACTGATCCGAAATCTGGTGATGTCCTTGGCCAGTATCCAATCCCAGTCGGCGCTCACCTTTCTGTCAAAGAAGGTAAGAAGATTGCTGGAGGAACGCAGCTTGCTCGAACCCCACGTAAGGTTGCCAAGACTGGTGACATTACTGGTGGTCTCCCACGAGTCGCTGAGCTCTTCGAAGCACGTCGTCCGAAGGATGCTTGCGTCATTGCCAAGCTTGATGGTGAAATCACCTTTGGTGGTACTGTTCGTGGTAAACGTAAGGTTATCGTCACTGATCCTGAGTCTCTCGAAACCGCTGATCACCTTGTCCCAATGGGCAAGCACATGATTGTTGGTGAAGGTGATACCGTCCGTCGTGGTGACCAGATTACCGAAGGCCCCGTTGCTCCCGAGGACCTCCTCGAAGCATGTGGACCACAGGCGCTTCAGGAGCACCTCACGACCGAAGTTCAGACCGTTTACCGTTCACAGGGTGTGGAGATCAATGACAAGCACATTGAAATTATCATCCGTCAGATGCTCCGTAAGGTGAAAATTTCTGAGCCTGGTGACACTGAGTTCCTCTGGGGTGACCAAGTTGAGAAGAGCACCTTCAACCTCGAGAACAAGAAGATCATCGAGCAGGGTGGTAAGCCAGCAGAAGCTGAGCCCGTCCTTCTCGGAATTACCAAAGCTTCTATCGAGACTGAATCCTTCATCTCCGCCGCATCCTTCCAGGACACTACCCGTGTTCTTACCGATGCAGCGACTCTTGGAAAAGTGGATACCCTCCGCGGCTTCAAAGAGAACGTCATCATGGGTCACCTGATTCCTGCCGGAACCGGATTCCCGACTCACAAAAACTCCGACTTCGAAATGACTGTCGAAGAGCCGGAGCCAGTTGTTGAGGAGACCGAAGAAGAGACTTCTGAGGAGACGGCCTAGGCAATCCGCTGAACAAAAAATTCACAAAGCCCCGGCTCGTGCAAACGACCGGGGCTTTTTTGTGGACCTTCGCTTTGTCTTTATGGCTTCTACTTTTTCTTCTTTCTTATTTTTCGTGGTTCTTCAGAAAAGCGCCAACGTGATATCTCCTTATCAGTGGGTAAGCAAATCGTGAAGTAGCCATCATCAGTTCTCTCGTATTGAATTGGCCTTTGTCGGGGATCCATGAGATCGATGATTGAGAAGCGGAGATTGAGCTCTTCTAAAGATTCGGGATAGAAATCCGTTTTTAGAAAATGCTGCTCAAGAGCGATCGCAAGGCGTATCATGCGGAACTGAGTAGCGTTTCTAGATATCGAGCGAATGATTCCGCCCGCTGTTTCTGACCGGAATTGGGCGAGCGGGTGAAAGGATGGCTCATAATCATCATCGATGACGGTGACATTATTAAATTCCTCAAGCCATGGCTTATTCCAACGCTCACGGGCAGCGAGAACATCTAAATGCTGATTAAGGATCGTCGCTTTTCTCCAATCTTGCCAACCTGCTGGGCCTTCAAAATGACACCAATCGCGGATTTGGTCGGTAACGGTTTCCTCGTCGGAACCGGTGTACCCGTATTTGGCTAGAAGATCATCTCGATTTTCGATGAACTGAATCTGCAGCTTCGTTTCTTCAGCAATGTTATAAGGGTAGAATTTTTCCCAGACCTCAAAGCGAGTCTCGGCTGGTATAAGTTTAGAGAGGGTCACGAGTTGCTCCTCAGTCCAAGCATGCTGTCTGATTCCCTCCCAAATTGCGGAGGTATTGTTCAGCAAAATGGCATCCCCAACTAAGAGTTGGATAAAAGTGGGGCCTTCGAAGTTTTCGCGAAGCCTGTGAAGGACGCGGTGGTTTCTAAGAGCTAACGCGGTGTTTTTTTGGCGGGCAGCTAAGTCAGCTTCTCCTTTGAAGCTATTTGCGATGTGCTTCACTGATAGGATAGGTGACGATAGCTGTTCATTATGACGAAGCTGTTCGGTGGTGACTAATGATTGAGCGGGATGGGCTAAAATCGAATCAGAGAGAGCAGTGAGTCGCTTTGAAACTGGAGCGATGGCTTGACGGAATTTTTCGACAGCTTCCTCTTCGCTGAGCTCGGCATCAAAAAATTGCTGATAACTCACCGGCTTACCTTTGGCTCGTGAAATCCCCTTGATTCTTCGTGAGTTCACCGTGGGAAGATCCATTCGGTAGAGTCTTCTGAGTCTCGGCTCGATCTCACCATTCCACTCCGCTTTGAAGATTGGATCATTCAGCAGTCGATCTTCCTCGATGTCTGGGGAGGGATAATCTTTTAAATCTAAGCTCACGCCCATTCGTGCCGCCCGTTCCTTGGCCTTGGTCCACTCACTTGCGCCTCGGAAGTTCTCAAAGATCCATGCGGCTCCGATTAAGAGCATGAGAACCAAAGGCCCGATGAGTAGCGTACGGAGGATCTTTCTCATCATGGTGAGAGGGTAAATTTCGACCGGCTTTCAAGCGATGAGAATTTCGAGACCTATTTCTCATCACTTACTCATTCTTTTAGAATGAGAAGTCCCCCTAAACAATTTTCCACCAGAGAGTGGGAGCTATTTCTGCGAGCGTGCGGTCGGCGAGTTCCTGTGGGCTCGCTTCTTTTTTGAGAACGGCGAAGACGGTGGACCCTGATCCCGACATCATGGCGGCATCGGTTTCATCCTGAGCTTGAAGGAAATATTTTAGTTCTGCCAAAAAGCGGTATTTCTCAAAGACGGGGCGTTCGAGGTCGTTAAAGAGTGTGATGCCATCGACCTCTTGAGGCTCGTAAGAGATGTTCGGGATTTCGACGGAATCTTTCCAGCGTGAGTAGGCCCATGGGGTGGGGATATCGAAGCCGGGTTTGAATAAGATGATTTCGCGATCCCAACCGAGTTCTCGCGGCTCGATGATTTCGCCACGACCAGTGCACCAGCAGGGTTTCTGATAGAGGAAGAGCGGAATGTCTGATCCAAGTCGGGCGGCCCATTCCGCGAGGGTTTCGAGGGGGACCCCCGCCTGGGTGAGTTGGTTGAGAGTGAGAAAAGTATGAGCGGCATCTGCGCTCCCTCCTCCTAGTCCGGCGCCGTGTGGGATGCGCTTTGTAAGCTCAATTCGATAGGGGCAGGGGTGGCCGGTTTCTTCTTCAAAAATTCGTAACGCTTGAGAGACGAGATTTGCCTCATCGGTGGGCACGCCTGCCGTTTCGCAATGGAGGGAGAATTCCTCAGCTTCGGTGAATGTGAGATCATCACAAAGCGCAGGCAGGGGGATGATAAGGGTCTCCAGCTCGTGGAAACCATCGGGGCGTTTCCCGGTGATCCGGAGTGAGAGATTGATCTTGGCCGGCGCTTGCGTGGTCATCGGGACGGTTTTTAAAAGGGCGGAGCTGCTAAAGAAATGAAATTAACTCTCCAGAGTTCTTCCGAGGAGAGCGATCATGCGGCCGGTGTTTCCTTTCTCGAGTCGGTAAGAGTAAAATCGGTCTAAATCGGAAGCGGTGCAGAGGTTGCAATCATGGAATTGACTCTCGGGAATCCCTGCTTTTTGTGCTTGTGAGCGGATTTTAGCAGCAAAGTCGAATTCATAGTGTGGTGGTCGAATACAAGGACCAAGGACACCAATGAGGTGGGATGGATCGGTTCCAAATTCTCGGGTCATCATCGCGACTGCCTTCCCCGTGATGTTTTGCTCGGTGCCCTTTTTTCCAGAGTGAAGGAGCGCGAGAGCCCTCGTCTTTTGGTCATGAAGGTAAACAGCTCCGCAATCGGCGACATGGATTCCTAGGAGAATGCCGGTATCGGCGGTGAGGAGGCCATCGACATTATCGGACATCATTGGGGAATCAGATGTGATGATCGCAAGATCTGAGCCGTGGACTTGTTCGGCGAGGTAGGTCTGCTTAAATCCGAGACGATCAGCAGCCCGATTATGATGAGGGGCGAGTCGGGTAAGTGTTTTAGTTTTATTCGTCGAGGTTTCTACTCCGGGGATTCGCTCGATGAATCCTGCACGGATTTGGGCTTTGAGTAGGGGAGTGAGAAAAGACATCGGATAAAAAAGTGAAATCGAGGGATAAAAAAAGAGACGCATTCTTCAGGCCAGAGCCAAGAGAAGCGTCTCAGTTTGCCAAGTTTTCCCTGGCGATTGGTTTTGTCTCTGCTGGGAATTAGAGAGTCTTACCAGCAATCGCCTGGTTGGCGGCGGCCATGTTTGCTGCCTCATCTTCGTCCAATTCTGCCATGACGGAGGAGAGCTCGGTAGCAATGTGACCACGCATCTTGCTCACGAGGTCCGTGCCTTCGACGGTGATGCGAACCATGATTTTACGGCGGTCTTCAGCAGCGTGCACACGCTCAACGAAACCAAGCTTTTCAAGGCGATCCACCAGGCCAGTAGCGGCAGCAGTGGAGTGGCCCATCTTCTTAGCAATCGCTGACATTGTGAGATAGTCTTCGCTGGAGAGGTAGGTCAGGAGGAAAAATTGAGGGAAAGAAAGATTTCCACGGTTCAGTTCGCTCGAGAGGTTTAAAATACAGGAGCGTTGAGTGAAGAGGACAAAATCCGCGAGGCGGTCATGGTCCACTTGTCCGTTGCTTGATTGATTGATAGAGTTCGTTTTCATTATTTTACGACTTTCGGTTTTTTGGGACAAGTAACTTTGCCCAGCAGCTTCGGGGTGAATAATACTTTAAAAACCATAAAGCTTTCAAGGCAAAACTGCATATTTTTTTAAATAAACTGGAGTTGTGCTCAATCAGGCTAGCTGAAACGTTTGATTTTATAGGTAATCAAGCAATCTTGAAAATATTGCGAAATTGTAAAAATTTTAAGATTTCGTAATTTTAGAAGTGGGTGCCTTCGCTCTATTTTTGGATTTTCAAAAGAGTTTCAGTCCCTTTTCTCTGTTCCTCAAAACGATTAGAAGAATGAAGAGCGTCAGTTTTTAGCCGAGAAGGAGAGGTCCTTGCTTGGAAGAGAGCAGAAGCAAGGCTCTATCTGGGTCCAAGATATAGCGGCGGCGCTGAGTGAGTCTAGAGCGCTGTGTCTTTTTAGGACAGGAGGTCGAGCGGTCCTTTCGCGCAGAACTTTTGGTCTCCGAAGTGGGGGATGTTATGGCCTACGGAGTGAGCGATGCTCATGAGAAGACGGTTGTGGGCGGTCTTTGTTCCGAGGTCTTTAAACTGGCCGGTTTTGAAGCCGGAGCCACCGCCGATAAGCACGATGGGGATGTTTTCGAGAGTGTGGCTATTGCCTTTTCCGAGCTCGTTGACCCAGATGATGGTGGTGTGATCGAGCATGCTGCCGTTTCCGCCGACTTCTGGGGTGTCACGGAGTTTGCCCGCGAGGTAAGCGAGTTGCTCGGCGAACCAAATGTTGATGCGGCGGAGTTTCTCCTGCGCGCCTTCGTTTTTATCGGGCTCGTGGCTCAGTGAGTGGTGGCCTTCTTCGATTCCGAGCCAACGCATGCGGGCTTGGCCAACGGAGCGCATGAATTGCAGGGTTCCAACGCGGCACATATCGTTCGCCATCGCATTGACGAGGAGGTCTATCTGCATGCGGGCGATTTGAGGGGTGTTGTCGTTGACGAGTTCGATGTTGGGATCGAGCTCGGGCTCGGGGTGAAGAAGTTCGCCTTGTGCGGCAGAAGCCTTCATTTCGTGTTCCATTTGGCGGACAAGTTCCATGTGCTGCTCGAGGAGCTGCTTGTCCTCGGCCGCAAGGGTGCGGGAGACTTTTTTGAGATCGCTACCGAGGGTGTCGAGGACGGAGGCGTAGGTTTCGCGATCCTTTGACTGACCGTAAAGCTTGTTGAGCATCTGGTATGGATCATCGAGTGGAGCGACGGGCTGATTCGAACCCGCGTAGGACATCCGGGTCCAGGGATCAGCTCGGTCAGGCACGGCGATGCCGACTTCGAGCGAGCCAAA